>JAJYNX010000114.1 GCA_021786095.1 Actinomycetes bacterium
CGACCTTGTCGGGTTCGCGGTAGCGCGCGAGGTAGTCCTGGGGACGCGACGTGATCAGCACCACGGCGCCGGCGCGCGCGAGGCCCGGCGCGCGTGGCGACGTCGCGCGCCAGGTCTCGTCGGTCGCGACGTGCAGGAACTCGCTCACGTGCGTCGCGCCGACGCTGTAGAGGCGCACCCCGGCGCTGTGGCCCGCGGTGGGCGCGCGCAGCGCCTCGGCGCAGCAGTCGTCGAGCCAGTCCTGATCGACCGGTGTCGCGTCGAAGGATCGCGTCATGCGCCGTCGGGCCAGCACCTCGCGTAGCTCCATGCGACGGGTCTAGCAGCCGTGGCGGTTGCGACGGTCGAGCGCACCTGTAGGATTTTCGCACCGAGAAGGAGCGCCAGGTGCCCACAACCCGAGAACTGCTGCAGGCGGCGAGGACCGAGGTTCACGAGCTTGAGCCCCACGAGGTCGCCGCGCGCCTCGACCACTACCGGCTGCTCGACGTGCGCGAGCCCGACGAGTACACCCAGGGCGCCCTGCCGGGCGCGGTGCACGTGCCGCGCGGCAACCTCGAGTTCTCGGTGGAGGGCCGCCTGCCCGACAAGGACACGCCGATCGCGGTGTACTGCGCCGGCGGCTACCGCTCGATCTTCGCCGCCAAGACCCTCCAGGACCTGGGGTACCGCGAGGTGGTGTCGGTCATCGGCGGCTTCAATCGGTGGAAGGACGAGGGTTTGATCTGGTCGACGCCGCGCACCCTCAGCGCCGACCAGCGCAATCGCTACCAGCGGCACCTGCTGCTGCCCGAGGTGGGTGAGGAGGGCCAGATCAAGTTGCTCGACGCCAAGGTGCTCCTGCTGGGCGCGGGGGGACTGGGCTCGCCGGCGGGACTGTACCTCGCGGCGGCCGGCGTGGGCACGATCGGGATCATCGACATGGACGTGGTGGACGAGTCGAACCTCCAGCGCCAGGTGCTGCACAACACCGAACGCGTGGGCATGCGCAAGGTCGACAGTGCTCGTCAGACGCTCAGCGCGCTCAACCCGGACCTGGTGGTCAACACCTACGACGTGCGACTGGGGGCGGACAACGTGCTGGACATCATCGACGGCTACGACGTGATCGTGGACGGCACGGACAACTTCCCCACCCGCTACCTGGTCAACGACGCGGCGTTGCTGCGGCGCATCCCGGTGGTGCACGGCTCGATCTTTCGCTTCGAGGGACAGGTGACCGTCTTCGATCCCTACGTGGGCCCCTGCTACCGCTGCATGATCCCCGAGCCGCCGCCCGCCGAGCTGGCCCCCAGCTGCGCGGAGGCCGGGGTCCTGGGAGTGCTGCCCGGCATCGTGGGATCCCTGCAGGCGATCGAGGCCATCAAGCTACTGCTGTCCCTCGGCGAGACGCTGACCGGGCGGCTGCTGACCTACGACTCGATGGACCAGAGCTTTCGCACCTTCAAGGTGCGCCGCGACCCCACCTGCCCGGCCTGCGGGGAGGACGCGGGACCCATCGTGATCGCCGAGTACGACGACCTGTGCATGCCCCACGTGGCGGTGAGCGCCTAGGGCCCTGCGTCCCTCGAGACCCGCGGCGTCCGGTACGCCCGTTGCGGTGCGCCTCACGGTGCGCCGCCGTTAGACGCGCTCGACCAGTGTGCGGGCGAAGCGGTCGTGCAACGTCTGCTTGCGCGCGTTGAACAGCGGGAAGAGACAGTCGGCCAGACCGACCAGGGACATCACCAGGGCGAGACCGCCCGTCGCGCCGAGCGCGTGGGTGCTGGTGGTACCGCTCTGGCTGAATACCTCCAGCAGGCTGTAGACCGCGATGAACCCCCAACGTCTGAGGGCCTGAACTCGCGAGAGGGCGGCGCCGGTCAACTCGTCGCGCACGCGGGTGCCGACCATCCGGTTGCCGATGGTCTGGCCGCGCGGCGAGGCCAGTAGCTCGACCATGTAGACGCCCTGGGCCGCGACCCCCGCGAGTTCGCCGATCGTGGTGCCGGCGAACTGGGCGACCACGACCGCCACGATGGTGGTGGGGATCACCAGCACCAGACTGTCCACGATCGTCGCGCCGACGCGGCGCCACCAGCCCGACAACTCGGTACGCGACGCCAGGTCGGTCTGGCCACTGTTGGACTGACCGCTGAAGGTGCCGCAGGTCGAGCAGTAGGTGCCGTGCAGCTCGGCACCGCAGGTGGCGCATCTCATCACTCCATCTTGGTACACGCGACGGGGCCGTGGGGGGTTGCCCGCCCGGGCCCGCCGTGCGGCGTCCCCGCGACGTAGTCTGGGGCGTGGACTCCGACGAGCGCACGACCGACTCGGGCATCGAGATTCGCGCGCTGTACGACGAGAGCGATCTCGAGGGCTCGGACCTGGCGTCGCGGCTCGGCCGACCCGGGGAGTTCCCGTACACGCGTGGCGTGCACCCCACCATGTACCGGGGGCGGCTGTGGACCATGCGTCAGTACGCCGGCTTCGGGACCGCCGAGGCCACCAATCAGCGTTTCAAGTTCCTGCTCGACGCGGGTCAGACGGGCCTGTCGTGCGCCTTCGACCTGCCGACGCAGATGGGGTTGGACGCCGATCACCCCCGTGCCGAGGGCGAGGTGGGCAAGGTGGGCGTCGCCATCTCCTCGATCGACGACATGCGCCTCCTGCTGGCCGATCTTCCCCTGGGCGAGGTCACGACCTCCATGACGATCAACGCCACGGCGTCGACGCTGCTCCTGCTCTACCAGCTCGTCGCCGAGGAGCAGGGCGTGGCGGGCGACCAGTTGCGCGGCACGATCCAGAACGACATCCTGAAGGAGTACGTCGCGCGCGGCACCTACATCTACCCGCCGCGACCGTCGATGCGCCTCATCGTCGACACGTTCGCCTACTGCGCGGCCCAGATACCGCGCTGGAACACGATCTCGATCTCCGGGTACCACATCCGCGAGGCGGGTTCGACGGCGGTCCAGGAGATCGCGTTCACGTTGGCCAACGCCGTCGCCTACGTGGAGGCCGCGCTGGCGGCCGGCCTGGCGTTGGACGAGTTCGCGCCGCGGCTCAGCTTCTTCTTCAACGCGCACAACAACCTCTTCGAGGAGGTGGCGAAGTATCGTGCGGCTCGGCGGATCTGGGCGGGGATCATGCGCGACCGCTTCGCCGCGCAGGACCCGCGTTCGATGATGCTGCGCTTTCACACCCAGACGGGCGGCTCCACCCTCACCGCTCAGCAGCCCGAGAACAACATCGTGCGCGTGACCCTTCAGGCGCTCGCCGCGACCCTCGGCGGGACGCAGAGCCTGCACACGAACGGCTTCGACGAAGCCCTGGGCCTGCCGACCGAGCGCGCGGCCAAGGTGGCCCTGCGCACCCAGCAGATCGTGGGCTACGAGTCGGGCATCACCGACACCGCGGATCCGCTCGCCGGGTCGTACTTCGTCGAGTCGCTGACCGACGAGGTGGAGCGTCGCGCGCTCGCCTACATGGCGACGATCGACGACCTCGGCGGTGCGGTGGCCGCGATCGAGCAGGGGTACCTGCAGGACGAGATTGAGGCGGCCGCGTACGACTTCGCGCGTCGCGTGGATCGCGGCGAGAAGGTCGTCGTGGGGGTCAATCGTTTCGTCGACGCGTCGCCCACGACCGCTGAGGTGTTCCCGGTCGACGCGGCGCAGCAGCGTGCGCAGGTCGAACGGGTGCGGGCCTTCAAGGCGAACCGTGACCAGGACGCGGTTCGTCACGCGCTCGACGACCTGGCGAGCGCGGCGCGCGGCTCGTCGAACCTGCTCTACCCGATGAAGACCGCGCTAGCGCGCCGCGCGACCCTCGGGGAGGTCGCCGACGTGCTGCGCGGCGAGTTCGGCGTCCACCATCCTCGCTAGCGCGCGAGCGGCTCGTCGTAGTGGCGCACCTCGGGCGGCTCCACGTAGAAGTGGTGGGTGAGGGAGCGCCACTGTTGGTAGAGAGCGCTGGCGCGGAAGTCCCCGTGAGCCTGCAGCGACTCCCAGCGCACGAGTAGGAGGTAGTTCGACGGATCCTCCAGTTGGGCGCGCACCTCGGCCCCGTGGCAGCCGGGCGCGGACTCGATGATCACCAGGGCGCCCCCCATTGCCGCCTCGAAGTCGCGCTCGCGACCGGGGGTGACGCGCAGGGCGGCGTGCTCGACGATCACGAGCGCTCCAGGAGTCGGGCCCGCAGGGCCTCGTCACGCGCCACGCTCACGGCCGTGAGCGCCAGGGCCACCGCGCCGTCGATCACGGCGCGGTCGGCGTCGGGTGTGACGCACGCCGCGGTGAAGGCGGGTTGGTGGTTGACGGCGCCGCCGGTGGCGAGACCCAGCAGCGGATGGATCGACGGCACCACCAGCGAGACGTTGGCCATGTCGGTCGAGAGGGTGGGCGCGGGCGCCCCCTCGTCGTCGCGGTCGAATCGTCGTCCCCGGCTCTCGGCGGCGCGTCGGTAGTGGGCGAGGATCTCGCGATCGCTGGTCATGTGCGAGAAGGCGTGGCCCAGCTCCTCGGTGTGCCACGTCGCTCCGGTGGCGCGAGCCCCGGCGTCGAAGCAGGCGTCGACTCGTTCGCGAAGACGCGCGAGGCCCTGGGCGGTGGTCGCCCGGCACATGTAGCGCGCGACCACGTGCGCCGGGACGATGTTGGCCGCCGCCCCTCCCTCCACCACGATGCCGTGGATCTGGTCGCCGGGGTGCAGGTGCTGGCGCAGCAGCCCGATCGCCACCTGGGCCACGGTCAGGGCGTCGAGGGCGTTGACGCCCTCCCAGGGCGCGGCCGAGGCGTGAGCCTCGCGCCCGGTGAAGGTGACGTCGAAGTGGTCGACCGCGAGACACGCCGCCTCGAGGCGCTCCTCGGGCCAGGGGTGCACCATCATGGCCGCGTGGACGTCGTCGAAGTACCCCGCCTCCAGCAGGTCGATCTTGCCGCCGCCGCCCTCCTCGGACGGAGTGCCGAGCAGCACGACGCTGAGGTCGAGTTCGTCGGCCACCGCGGCGAGGCCGAGGGCGGCACCGAGGGACGCGGCGGCGATGATGTTGTGGCCGCACGCGTGGCCGACGTCGGGCAGCGCGTCGTACTCGGCGCAGTAGGCCACGTGTAGCCCCCCGTTTCCGGCGGTGGCCCGAAAGGCCGTGGGCCGCGACGCGACGCCGCGCTCGACCGCGAAGCCGTGGCCCTCGGCCGCTGCCGCGACCGCCTCGGCGCTGACGAACTCCTCGTAACCGAGTTCGGGGTGGGCGTGCACGAAGTGGCTGAGTTCGATCAGCTCGTCGCGCGCCGCGTCGATCGCGTCGCGCACGCGGTCCTCGAGCGTGGTCACTCGATCACCACCACGACGTCGCCGGCGCTGACCGAGTCGCCGGGGGTGACGCGGATGGCCGTGACCACGCCCGAGCGCTCGGCGTGCACCGCGTTCTCCATCTTCATCGCCTCGAGGATGAGGACCGCCTCGCCGGCCTCGACCGCCTGGCCGACCTCCACCATGACCTTGACGATCGTGCCCTGCATCGGCACGGTGACGTTGGCCGATCCGCTGCCGACGACGCCGGGGTGATGCTGACGGCGGGGCCGAGCGGCGGTGCTGGCGGCGCGCGGGAGCCCGCCCGGGTCGGGCAGGTAGAGGGTGACGGCCACGCGCCGCCCGTCCACCTCGGCGGTCACGTCGTGGCGTTGCAGGACGGCCGCCTCGGGCGACTCGGTGGGGGCGTGCGTGGTGAGCGCGGAGAAGTCCAGGGTCTCCTCGACCCACTTGGTCGAGTGCGTGCCGCGCGCGAAGTCCTCGCTGGCCAGAATGATCGTGTCCGCGGCGAGGGTGGTCGCGACGCCCTCGATGTGCGTCTCCTCGATGGCGCGCAGCATCCGACGGCGCGCCCGCTCGCGGTCCGGGGCCCACACCACGAGCTTGGCGATCAGGTTGTCGTAGTACTGCGAGATCGTGTCGCCCGCCTCGTACCCGGCGTCCAGGCGCACGCCGGGTCCGGCCGGCTGGTCGAAGCGGGAGATGGTTCCCGGCGACGGGACGAAGCGCCCCTGGGCGGGGTCTTCGGCGTTCACGCGGATCTCGATGGCGTGCCCGCGTGCCGCGACGTCGTCCTGGGAGAAGTCCAACTCCTCGCCGGCCGCAATACGCAGCTGCCACTCCACCAGGTCGAGGCCGGTGACCAACTCGGTGACCGGGTGCTCGACCTGGAGGCGGGTGTTCATCTCGAGGAAGAAGAACTCGCCGTCCTGGTACAGGAACTCGACGGTGCCGGCGTTCACGTACCCGCACGCACGCGAGACCTTGACGGCGGCCTCACCCATGGCCCGGCGCACCTCGTCGGGGAAGTTCGCCGCGGGCGACTCCTCGACGAGCTTCTGGTGGCGGCGCTGCGCGGAGCAGTCGCGCTCGCCCAGCCACAGGGTGTGGCCGTGGGCGTCGGCGAGCACCTGCATTTCGATGTGGCGCGGCCAGGTCAGGTAGCGCTCGACGTAGCACTCGTCGCGACCGAAGTAGCTGAGGGCCTCGCGCTGCGCGCTCTCCAGCGCCGCCGCCGCCTCGTCGGCGCCGCGTACGACCTTCATGCCGCGCCCGCCGCCACCGTAGGCGGCCTTGATGGCGACCGGCCAGCCGAACTCCTCACCGAAGTCCACGACCTCGCGGTAGCTGGTGAGCGCCTCGCTGCGCCCGGGTACGCCGACCACGCCGGCTCGCTCGGCCGCCAGTCGTGAGGAGATCTTGTCGCCCATGACCTCGATGGCCTCGGGGGGTGGGCCGATGAAGGTGACCCCGCGCGAGGTGATCGCGCGAGCGAAGTCGGTGTTCTCCGAGAAGAAGCCGTAGCCCGGGTGCACCGCATCGGCCCCACTGCGCTCGAGCACGTCGAGGATGGCTGCGGTGTTGAGGTAGCTCTCGGCGGCGCTGGCTCCCCCGAGCGCGTACGCCTCGTCGGCTAGGCGTACGTGGAGGGCGTCGCGGTCGAGGTCGGAGTAGACGGCAACCGTGGCGACGCCCATTTCGCGACACGTGCGCGCCACGCGTACCGCGATCTCCCCGCGGTTGGCAATCAGGACCTTCCCTAACACGTGTACCTCCCCTCGACCGGTGCGCCGGCGCGTTCCCTAAACCCTAATGTTTGGGGGTGGAAGCTTTGGACTGGCGCGTGGAGCACCTGGGTCAGGTTGCCTCGACCAACGAGTGGTTGGCCGAGCGGGCCGACGAGCCCGAGGGGCTGGTCGTCTACGCCGATCACCAGTCGGCGGGTCGGGGACGGCGCGATCGTACCTGGTCGGCGCCTGCAGGGTCGGCACTGCTCTGTTCGGTGCTCCTGCGCGCGACGGCGGGCGACGGCCAGCTGGTCGTCGCGGCCCTGGCTCTGAGCGCGCGCGCCGCTCTGGCCGACCTGACCGGGCTGGCGGTCGCGCTCAAGTGGCCCAACGACCTGCTCGCGGGCGACGCCAAACTGGCCGGGGTTCTCGCGCAGGTCTCGGGTCGCGGTCCCGTCGTGACCGTCGTGGCCGGCCTCGGCGTCAACCTGACGGCGCACCCCGATGGCGTGGGCGCGACCGACGTGCGCGAGGCGTCCGGGGTGGTCGTGACCCCCGCCGATCTGCTGGGCGCCACGCTCGAGCACCTCGGCGGGCGCTACCGGGCCCTGGAGCGCGACGAGGGGCGCGACGCGCTGCGCCGCGAGTACGTCGCCGCACTGGCGACCCTCGGGCGTCGCGTTCGTGTGGAGCGCTCGCGCGACGTGCTGGAGGGCGTCGCGCGCGACGTCGACGCGAGCGGGGCTCTGGTACTCGACGTCGGCGGAGCGCCGGTCACGGTCAGCGCCGGGGACGTGGTGCACCTACGCGCCGTGGCGAGCGGGACGTCGTGAGCCGTCCGGTGCGCGTCGTGGTCACCGGGGCCGGGGGTCAGGTGGGCCGCGACCTGGTCGATACGCTCGAGGGGCTGGTGGTCCCCGGGGCCGACGCCGGGTTCTGGCCCGACGCGCGCCCGGTCGACCGGGACGAGTTCGAGGTGCTGGGGCTGTCACGCCACGAGCTCGACGTGACGGACCGCGACGGCGTCGTGCGCGCGATGAGCACCGTGCAGCCCGACGTCATCGTGCACCTGGCCGCCTACACGGCGGTGGACCGCGCCGAGCGCGACGCCGAGGCCTGCTACGCGGTCAACGCGCGCGGAACCGAGACGATGGTGCTGGCCGCGCGTGCGAGCGGCGCGCACCTCGTCACGGTGTCCACGGACTACGTCTTCGACGGCGAGAAGGGTGCGCCCTACGTGGAGGACGATCCCGCTCACCCGCTGAGCGTGTACGGCGCGTCGAAGTGGGCGGGCGAGCAGCACTGCGGGCCCGAGGACAGCGTGGTGCGCACCTCGTGGGTCATGGGCGTGCGGGGCCGCAACGTCGCGCACGTCATCGCGGCGCGCGCCGAGGAGGGTGCGACGGTGCGCTTCGTGGACGATCAGGTCGGGACGGTCACCGTCGCGGCGGACCTCGCGCGGGCGCTGGTCACGCTGGTGCGCGCCCGACCCGGAGGCGTCTGGCACGTGGCCAACGCTGGTGCCGCCAGCTGGTTCGAGGTCGCCCGTTACGTGGGCGAGTGTCGGGGACGGGGCGACGAGTTCGCCACGGCGATCCGCACCGACGAGCTGGATCCCGCCCCCCTGGCGCGACGTCCGCGACGTAGCGACCTGGCGACGGATCGGTGGAGGGCGCAGGGGTGGGCGGCCCCACCGCCCTGGCGCGAGGGCGTGGCCCGCCTGGTCGCCGATCGATCGCACGGGGGTGGCGCGTGACCAGCGAGTCGCCGACGCTGTCGGCGGTCATCGTCGACTACCACGCGGGACCCGCCCTGGAGGACTGCGTCGCCTCGCTGGAGGCGAACGGGGTGCGTGACGTGGTGGTCGTGGACAACGCCGCGCCGGGCACGGCCCGCGCGGCTCTGGCGCGACGTCGCGCGACCGTGGTCGAGCCCGGTCGCAACCTCGGCTACGGCCGGGGGGTCAACCGCGGCGCGGCGGCCGCGGCACCGTCGCGCTACCTGCTCGTGACCAACCCGGACGTCGTGGTGCACGCGGGGGCGCTGGACGCGCTGGTGGCGTTCCTCGAGGAGCGCTCCGACGTGGCTATCGCCGGTCCGCTCATCGTGCGGCCCGACGGCACCGTCTACCCGTCCCAGCGCGTCTTTCCCAACGTCTGGCTCGCGGCGACCCACGCGCTGCTGGCGCCGTGGTGGCCGACCAACCCCGCGACGCGTCGCTACCGCTCGCCGCGCGCCGACGGCACGGTGGACTGGGTGTCGGGGGCGTGCTTCGTGATCCGTCGCGACGCCTTCGAAGCCGTCGGCGGCTTCGACGAGCGCTACTTCATGTTCGCCGAGGACATGGATCTCTGCTGGCGCGTCCGGGCGCGGGGGTTCGGGGTCGCCGCGGTCGAGGGGGCCGTGGTGACCCACGTCGAGGGGGTGTCGCGGCGTGGGGTGTCACGGGCCATGGTGATCGCCCACCACGCGAGCGCTCTGCGCTTCGAGGCGCAGACGTCGCGGGGTTGGCGCCGCGCGCTGCTACCGGTGGCCGCGCTGGTTCTAGGTCTGCGTCTGAGCGTGCTCACGCTGCGCGCGGGTCGCGGCGGTGGCGTAGACTGAACGGGGCTGCGGGCGGGTCTGTGGTTGAAAGTCGATGCCAGCCGCGGGCGAAACGACCCACGTAAGGCGTCTCGCGACGCTGATCATGGCGCGGTTTAGAGGTAAGTCCCGCCCCCTGGTGGTCACCGTGGCCACTGGCGGGAGTCGGCGGCGCGACGGATTCGCGCGTCGCCTGCGGGCGAGTGTGGGGTCAAAGACCAGGTCAGACGCTCGTAGCCCCACGAAACCGCGTGCTCGACCGGTAGGGTGAGACACGACATGAGTGTATTCAGCAAGATCTTGAGGGCCGGTGAGGGCAAGCGCGTGCGCCAGCTCGCGGAGCTCGTGGGGCCGATCAACGACCTGGCCGGCGAGATGGCGGGGCTGACCGACGCCGAGCTGCGCGGCCGCACCGACGCGTTTCGCGACCGTCTGAGCGATGGCGAGACGTTGGACGACCTGCTGATCGAGGCGTTCGCCGTGGTGCGCGAGGCCGCGACGCGGGTCCTCGGGCAGCGCCCCTACGACGAGCAGCTGATGGGCGCGATGGCGCTGCACTTCGGGTGGATCGCGGAGATGAAGACCGGTGAGGGCAAGACGCTGGTGTCAACCCTGCCGGTGTACCTCAACGCGTTGAGCGGGCGCGGCGTGCACGTCGTGACGGTGAATGACTACCTGGCGACCCGCGACGCCAACTGGATGGGCGAGTTGCATCGCTTCCTGGGCCTGACGGTCGGACGCGTGGGCCCGGACCTCGAGGACTTCGAGGAGAAGCGCGCCGCGTACCAGTGCGACGTCACCTACGGCACGAACACCGAGTTCGGCTTCGACTACCTGCGCGACAACATGGCGCGACGTCGTGAGCACATGGTGCAGCGCGGCCACCACTACGCGATCGTCGACGAGGTCGACTCGATCCTGATCGACGAGGCGCGCACCCCGCTCATCATCTCGGGCCCGGCGTCGGACGTCACGAAGCTCTACTACCAGTTCGCCTCGATCGTGCGCACGCTGGTGCGCGACGTCGACTACGAGGTCGACGAGGAGAAGAAGACGGTGATGCCCACCGAGTCGGGCATCGAGAAGGTGGAGCGCCAACTCGGCGTGACCAACCTCTACGACGCGGTCGCGACGAACTACGTGCACCAGTTAGGTCAGGCACTGCGCGCCAAGGAGCTGTTCCACCGCGACAAGGACTACCTGGTCGACGCGGGCGAGGTGAAGATCGTCGACGAGTTCACCGGTCGCACGCTCGAGGGGCGGCGCTGGTCCGACGGGTTGCATCAGGCGGTCGAGGCCAAGGAGCGCGTGCGCATCCAGGAGGAGAACCACACCTGGGCCACGGTGACGCTACAGAACTACTTCCGTCTCTACGAGAAGTTGGCGGGCATGACCGGCACCGCCGAGACCGAGGCCAGCGAGTTCTCGAGCACCTACAACCTCGCCGTCGTGCCGATCCCGACCCACCGGCCCCTCGTGCGGGTCGACCAGCCCGACCTGATCTTCAAGACCGAGGAGGCGAAGTTCGCCGCCATCGTGGAGGACGTGTCCGAGCGCAACGGCCGCGGCCAGCCGATCCTGCTCGGCACCGCGTCGGTCGAGAAGTCCGAGCTGCTCTCGCGCGCCCTGTCCAAGGCGGGCATCACCCACGAGGTGCTCAACGCCAAGCAGCACTTTCGCGAGGCGGAGATCGTCACGCAGGCCGGGCGCCTGCACGCGGTGACCGTGGCCACCAACATGGCCGGACGAGGGGTCGACATCATCCTGGGGGGCAATCCCGAGGGGCTGGCCACCCGCGAGGCGCTGGGTCGTGGGCTGGTGGCTGGCACCGAGGAGTACGACGCGGCCTACCGCGAGGCGCTGGCCCGCCTGCGCCCGATCTGCGAGGCCGAGGGCGACGAGGTCCGAGCCCTGGGCGGGCTGTACGTGCTGGGCACCGAGCGCCACGACTCGCGGCGCATCGACAACCAGTTGCGCGGACGCTCGGGACGTCAGGGCGACCCCGGCGAGAGCCGCTTCTACCTTTCGCTCGAGGACGAGCTGATGCGACTGTTCGCGACGGGTGCGGTGTCGTGGGTCATGGACCGCACGATGCCCGAGAGTGAGGCGATCGAGGCGAAGATGGTGTCGCGCGCGATCGAGCGGGCCCAGAACACGGTGGAGAGCCGCAACGCCGAGATCCGCAAGGACGTGCTCAAGTACGACGAGGTGATGAACGAGCAGCGCAAGGTGATCTACGAGCGCCGCCAGCAGGTCATCGACGGCGACGACATCCACGACGTGACCCTCGCCATGATCGAGGAGGAGCTCACGCGCGCGGTGCTCGATCAGTTGGACAGCGAGTACGCCGAGGAGTGGGACCTCAGCGCACTGCTCATGGAGCTGCAGTCGTTCTACCCCTCGACGCTGGCCCTCGAGACGCTGAGCACCTACGACGACCGCGACGAGGTGGCGGCGCTGGTGGTCGAGGACGCGCTGGGGCTCTACGAGCGCAAGTGCCAGGAGTACCCCGGAGGGATGGAGACGGCCAAGGAGATCGAGCGCGACGTCATGCTGCAGATCCTCGACCAGCGTTGGCGCGATCACCTGGCCGACATGGACTACCTGCGCGACGGCATCCACCTGCGTCAGGTGGCTCAGCAGGATCCCCTGACTGCGTGGCAGAAGGAGGGCTACCTCATGTTCGAGCACCTTCTCGGTGCCGTCAACGCCGACTACGTGCGCTACATCACCCACGTCGAGGCGACGCCGGCCGAGGAGGAGGCCAGTGAGGCGGACGAGGACCTTGAGCGGGCGGTGACCAACGTCGCGCAGATCGCCCCGGGGGCGGTGGAGCCGCCGCGCCACGAGGCCGCGCCGCCCACCAAGAAGCCGGGTGACAAGATCGGGCGCAACGAGCCGTGCTGGTGCGGCTCGGGCCGCAAGTACAAGCAGTGCCATGGCCGACCCTAAGGCCGAGAACGCGCTACGCGACGCCCTGGCCACGCTCGCGCAGTACGAGGAACGCTGGCGCGCGGCCCGCGAGTACCTGTCCATGGACGAGGCACGGACCCGCCACGACGCCCTGGCCGTCGCGGTGGCGGCGCCGGATCTGTGGGAGGACCAGGATCACGCGCGCGCCGTGACCACCGAGCTGGGTCGGCTCGGCAACGACCTGGAGCGATTCGACGCGCTCGGTCGTTCACTCGAGGACTGCACGGTGCTGGCGGAGTTCGCGCGCGAGTCGCTGGGCGCCGACGAGCCCGACTGGTCGTCGCTGGGCGAGCTGGCCGCGGAACTCGAGGCCCTCGGCCGCGCTCTGGACGCGCTCGAGACCGAGAGCCTGTTCCGGGGACCCTACGATCAGAACGACGCGATCGTCGAGCTGCACGCCGGGGCGGGCGGGACCGACGCCCAGGACTGGACCGAGATGCTGCTGCGAATGTACTCGCGCTGGGCCGAGCGTCGCGGCTTCACGGTGGAGGTCGACGAGGCGACCGAGGGCCAGGAGGCGGGACTGCTGTCCGCGACGTTCATCGTCAAGGGGCGCTACGCCTACGGCTGGCTCTCCAGTGAGCGCGGCGTGCACCGACTCGTGCGCATCAGCCCCTTCGACTCCCAGGCGCGCCGCCAGACCAGCTTCGCGTCGCTCGACGTCACGCCGCTGCTCGACGACGACGCCAGCGAGGTCGAGATCGACGAGAAGGACCTGCGCATCGACACCTACCGGTCGTCGGGGGCCGGGGGACAGCACGTGAACAAGACGGATTCGGCGATCCGCATCACCCACCTGCCCTCGGGGGTGGTGGTGAGCTGCCAGAACGAGCGCTCCCAGCACCAGAACCGGGCTCGGGCGATGCAGATCCTCGAGGCCAAGCTGGCCGAGCGCGCGAGGGCGCAGCGTCAGGCCCAGATGGACGCGCTGAGCGGCACGCGCAGCGACAACGCGTGGGGCTCGCAGATTCGCAGCTACGTCCAGGCGCCCTACCAGCTGGTCAAGGATCATCGCACGGACGTCGAGACGGGGAACGTCGAGGCGGTGCTGGACGGCGACCTGGACGCCTTCATGGAGGCGGAACTGCGTCGCCAGCGCGCCCTGGCGCCCAGCGACGCACCAGCCTGAGCAGCGTGTCGTCGCGCCGCCGCCGCAGCCACGTACAATGGTGCATCGTGTACGTCGGCGCCGCTGGGCCAGTTAGCAGTTCACTCCGGAGGGTGCGAGCGTGATCCGCTTCGAGCACGTCTCCAAGACCTATAAGAACGGGACGCCCGCGCTGAAGGACATCTCGCTCAACATCGACAAGGGTGAGTTCGTCTTTCTCGTTGGGGCCTCGGGCTCGGGCAAGACGACCTTCCTTCGGCTGCTGCTGCGCGAGGAGCTGCCCGATCAGGGCCGCATCCTCGAGGCGGGCCGCGACATCGGCCAGCTCTCGTCGTGGCGCGTCCCCTACCTGCGTCGCAACATCGGCTGCGTCTTCCAGGACTTTCGCCTGCTGCCCAACAAGACGGTGTTCGAGAACGTGGCCTTCGCGCTCGAGGTGATCGGGCGTCCCCGCTCGACGGTGGAGTCGCAGGTACCCCAGATCCTCGACCTGGTCGGGTTGGCGAGCAAGGCGAAGAACCTGCCCGGCGAGCTCTCCGGGGGTGAGCAGCAGCGTGTCGCGGTGGCTCGCGCGTTCGTGAATCGACCCCTGATCCTCCTGGCCGACGAGCCGACCGGGAACCTCGACCCCACGAACTCGGAGTCGATCATGGCGCTGCTCGAGCGCATCAACCGCACGGGGACAACGGTGGTGATGGCCACGCACGACAAGGTGTTGGTGGACCGGATGCGTCGACGCGTCATCGAGTTGGACCGGGGTGAGATGATTCGCGACCAGGTCCGCGGCGTGTACGGCATCGACGAGACCCCGGTGAGCCTGTAGTGCGCGTCTACCTGCGTTACGCGCTGCGCGAGACCCTGGGCAACCTGTGGCGCAATCGGATGATGACCATCGCGGCGATCCTGACGGTGGCGGTCTCTCTCTCGCTGGTTGGGGCGGCCCTGCTGCTCAAGCAGAGCGCCGCGCAGGCCTCGGCCCAGTGGCAGCAGGGTACGCGCGTCACGGTGTGGATGCAGCCCAGCGCGACGCCCAGCGAGCTGTCCAACGTGCGTACCCAGCTGGCCAACCTGCCCATCGTCAAGGACTGCGTCTTCTACACCCAGGCCCAGGACTACCGCGAGGCTGTGAAGATCCTCCCGAGCAACGAGTCGAGCGTTCTGCACGTCGGGGACATGCCGACCTCGTTTCGCTGCGTGCCGACGGTTCCCTCGGACGCGGCGGTGGTCGCGTCGACGTTCACCAACCAGCCGGGGGTCTACCAGGTCACCGCACCCGAGCAGCAGATCCGCGAGATGAACCGCGCGATCCGCATCCTGCAGATCGTGTTCTTGGCCCTGGCCGCGGTGCTCCTGCTGTCCGCGACCGTGCTGATCCTCAACACGATTCGCATGGCCATCTTCTCACGGCGCCGTGAGGTGTCGGTGATGAAGCTGGTGGGGGCGACGAACTGGTTCATCCGGATCCCCTACATCACCGAGGGGTTCATTCAGGGCCTGATCGGTTCCGCCGTGGCGATCCTCGCGGTGACGGCGCTGCACACCTGGTATCCGCTCCACAACGAGTTCCAACTCGACACGCGGGCCCTGGTGGGCACCAACGTGGTGGTCCTGGTGGTGGGCGTGGTCATCGGCTCGGTGGGCTCGGCCATCGCCATCCGGCGCTTCCTCGACGTGTAGCCACACCCTGACGCGTCGCTAGTCCTCGACGGGGGCGAACTCCAGCGCGAGCGAGTTCACGCAGTAGCGCAGGCCGGTCGCGGTGGGGCCGTCGTCGAAGACGTGACCGAGGTGGCCGCCGCAGCGTGCGCAGAGGATCTCGGTGCGACTGCGCAGGAGCGAGTGGTCCGGCCGCTCGATGATCGTACCGGGCTCGCAGGCGTCGAAGCTCGGCCATCCGCAGCCGGAGTCGAACTTCTGGTCCGTCGTGAACAGCTCCTGGCCGCACCCCGCGCAGGAGAAGACGCCGCGGTGGTCCACGTGGAGCAGTGAGCCGGTGAACGGGGGCTCGGTCGCCGCGCCGCGCAGCACCGCGTACCGATCGCCGGGCAACTCGGCGCGCCACTGCTCGTCACTCTTCACCACGTCGTAGTCCATGGGCGTATCGTACCGGTCGGCACTGGTCACCGACCCGAGGGTGGTGCCGCTCAACGAAGCCTCGTCGAGGAGGGTGGCATCCCAGGGCATCGTCGGGTGGTCCCCGGCGACCCGGGCGAGGCGTGAGCCGTCGGGCGACACGACGGGGGTGGCGTAG
>JAJYNX010000050.1 GCA_021786095.1 Actinomycetes bacterium
TGGCGCCGGGGATAGGGTGTGCGAGGAGAGCGCCGCGCGGTGGGAACGGCTACGACGCGCCGACGGCCGAGTCGGGCGTGCGCCGAGCCGGCGTACGCAGAGAAGGAGAACGCATGGATGGCGACGAGTTCGTCCAGATCTTGACGCCCGAAGGTCAGCGGGTGGCCCACCCGCTGTACGAGAGTTCGCTCGGTCGCGACGAGGTCTTCGGCCTCTACCGCGACATGGTGATCGTGCGTCGGCTGTGCAACGAGGCGACCTCGCTGCAGCGCCAGGGCCAGCTCGCGCTGTGGGCGCCGCTCCAGGGCCAGGAGGCGGCGCAGATCGGCGCGGGGCGGGCGCTCCAGGCCAACGATTTCTCCTTCCCCAGCTACCGCGAGCACGGCGTGGCGTGGTGCCGTGGCGTTACCCCCAAGGAGATGCTGCGCATCTTCCGCGCCGTGAGCAATGGGGGCTGGGATCCCCAGAAGTACCGCCACTCGGTACCCACCGTGGTCTTGGGCGACCAGGTGCTGCACGCCGTCGGCTACGCCATGGGCGTGCAGCGCGACGGCGCTCACGAGGCGGTCATGACCTTCTTCGGCGACGGCGCGTCGAGTCAGGGCGACGTGCTCGAGTCCTTCGTGTGGGCCGCGTCGTTCAACGCGCCGGTCGTCTTCATCCTGCAGAACAACCAGTGGGCGATCTCCGAGCCCGCGTCGCTGCAGGCACGCATCCCGCTCTTCCACCGGGCTCAGGGCTTCGGCTTCCCCGGGATCCAGGTGGACGGCAACGACGTGCTGGCGATGTACGAGGTGACCCGACGCGCGCTCGACCTCGCGCGTGATGGTGGTGGCCCGACTCTGATCGAGGCCTACACCTACCGGATGGGCGCGCACACCACGTCCGACGACCCCACGCGCTACCGCGTGGACGCCGAGGTGGAGATCTGGAAGCACCGTGACCCGGTGGAACGCGTGAAGGCGCTGCTGACGCGCGAGTACCGGATGAAGCGCGCGGCGCTGGACGAGGTGACCGCGCAGGCCGAGGAGATCGCGCTGCAGTTGCGCGAGGACGTCCTGGCGATGGACGCACCCGACCCCCTCTCCATGTTCGACGACGTCTACGCCGCCCCTCACCCGCTCATCGAGCGCGGACGGCGCGAGATGGTCGAGCTCGGCGTGGGCGAGGTCCGCTGATGACCACCACGACGATGACGATGGCCCGCGCGCTCAACGAGGGTCTGCGCCGGGCGATGGAGGCCAACAAGAAGGTCCTGCTGATGGGCGAGGACATCGGCAAGCTCGGTGGTGTGTTCCGCATCACCGACGGCCTGCAGAAGGACTTCGGCGAGGATCGGGTGATCGACGCCCCGTTGGCCGAGTCGGCCATCGTCGGCACGGCGGTGGGCCTGGCGATCCGTGGCTACCGCACGGTCGTGGAGATCCAGTTCGACGGCTTCGTCTACCCGGCCTTCGACCAGATCGTCTCGCAGGTGGCCAAGCTGCACAAGCGCACCGACGGCGTCTACACGATGGGCCTGGTGATCCGTCTCCCGTTCCAGGGGGGCATCGGTGCGATCGAGCACCACTCCGAGAGCCCGGAGGCGTACTTCGCGCACACCGCCGGCCTGCGCGTGGTGAGCTGCGCCACCCCGAACGACGCCTACTGGATGATCCAGCAGGCGATCGAGCACGACGACCCGATCATCTTCTGCGAGCCCAAGAGCCGGTACTGGGAGAAGGGCGAGGTCGACCTCGACCAGCCCCCCCACGGACTCTTCGACGCGGTGGTGCGCCGCGAGGGCCACGACGTCACGATGATCGGCTACGGCTCGATGGTCAAGACGGCGTTGCGCGCCGCCGAGGCCGCCGAGGCCGAGGGGGTGTCGATCGAGGTCATCGACGCGCGGTCTTTGGCGCCGTTCGACCTCGACGTGATGATCGCGTCGGTGACCAAGACCGGACGGTTGGTCATCGTCCAGGAGGCGCCGCCCACGGCCTCGCTCGGTTCGGAACTCGCGGCCGAGTTGAGCGAGCGGTGCTTCTACTCGCTGCGCGCGCCCGCCCTGCGCGTGAGCGCCTATCACGTCCCCTACCCGCCGTCGCGCATCGAGGAGTACTACCGACCCAGTGTGGACCGGGTGCTCGACGCGGTCGATCGAGTGATGGAGTGGGAGTCGTGAGCGAGAAGACCTTCGAGCTGCCCGACGTGGGCGAGGGCCTCGTCGAGGCGGAGATCGTGGAGTGGAAGGTGGCGGTGGGCGACGTCGTGCGCCTCAACCAGCCCCTCGTGGACATCGAGACCGCCAAGGCCGTGGTGGAGTTGCCGAGCCCCTACGCCGGCGTCGTGCGGGCGCGCCACGGCGAGGTTGGCGACGTGATGGCGGTCGGCTCACCGCTGGTCGTCGTCGAGGTCGCCGACGACGTCGGCGTGGTCGCCCCGAGTAGCGCGGCGAGTGACTCGCCGTCGACCGCGCCGACGGGGCGCACCCCCGTGCTCGTCGGCTACGGCGTCGAGCAGGAGGACGCCGCCCCCGCACGACGGCGCCGCGCCCGTCCGAGCGCGCACCCCGCCCCCGCCGCGCGCGTGGCCGCCCCCGCCGCCCCGCCCCCGCCCGCCGCCGCTGCGTCCGGCGGCCGCGCCCCGCGCTCGACGCCGCCGGTGCGGCTCTACGCCAAGCAGCACGGCCTGGACATCGCCACGGTGGTCGGCACCGGGCGCGACGGGCTGGTGACGCGCGAGGACGTCGAGCGC
>JAJYNX010000061.1 GCA_021786095.1 Actinomycetes bacterium
TAGGCGGGGGTCGAGAACGTACTCGACGTGCTGCACGGAGGGGTGGACGCGACACTACGTGCCCTGGGGCGCTCGGGCGTGAGCGAGCTGGTCCCCGACGACGTCCTGGCTCCGCCCGACTTCTTTCGGACGCTGGGCCCGTGAGGCGCGTCGCGGTCGTCACCGGCGCCGCGCGCGGCATCGGCGCGGCCGTCGTGGACGCGCTGGTCGGCGAGGGGTACGCCGTCGTGGCGATGGACCGGTGTCGCGACGTGCCCGAGGTCCCCTACGCCCTGGCGACGTCGGCCGATCTCGACGCGGTGGTGGCTCGCCACGGTGACGACGTGCTCGGGCTGGTCGGTGACGTGCGAAGCGCGAGCGACACCCGGCTGGCCGTGGAGACCGCGACGCGACACTTCGGGCACCTCGACGCGGTGGTGGCCTGTGCGGGCGTGTTGGCCGGGGGTGGTCCGATCTGGGAGGTCAGCGACGCCGCGTGGGATGCCGTCTGGTCGATCAACGTGCTGGGCACGCGGCGGCTTCTCGAGGCCGCCGCGCCGACGCTGATCGCCAACGGCCCTCGGGCCAACTCGCGCGTGGTCGCCGTCGCGTCCGCCGCGGGGACGCTGGGTCTGCGCGACCTCGCGGCGTACACGGCGGCCAAGCACGCGGTCGTCGGCCTGATCCGCGCGGCGGCGATGGACCTGGCGCCGTACGCGGTGACCGCCAACGTCGTCAGCCCGGGCTCGACGGCGACCGCGATGCTCGACGCGACGGCGCGGGTCTACGGCCTGGACGGCGCCGAGGCGTTCGCACGTCAGGCACCCCTCGGCCGGCTCCTGGCGCCCGGGGAGGTGGCGGCCGCGGTGGCGTGGCTCTGCTCGCCCGCGGCGTCGGCGGTGACCGGGACCAACGTCGCGGTCGACGCCGGGTTGAGCGTTCCCTGACACCGAGACGAGCGTTCCTCGGCACCGAGTAGGGTGGCCGACTGGTTCCGCGACTCTGACGGACCGTTGGACGAGGAGGTCCCCGTGAGTCAGCCATCGATTCCCCCGCGCGTCGTCGTCCTGGGGTGTGGCTCGGTCGCCCAGTGCGTCGTGCCCCTGCTGCTCGACCACTTCGATCTCGACCCCCGCGCCGTGACCATCTTGGAGAGTCGTGACAATCGCGATCGCGTGGCCGACGTCCTCGCCCGCGGCGTCCACTACGACCAGGTCGTGATCACTCGTGAGAATCTCGACGCCGTGCTGTCGCGTCACCTGGGCGAGGGCGATCTGCTCATCGACCTCGCGTGGAACATCGGGCTGACCGAGCTCCTGGACTGGTGCCGGTCGCGTGACGTGCGCTATCTCAACACGTCCGTGGAGGTGTGGGACCCCTACGAGCGACCAGCGGACCTGTCGCCCCAGGAGCGCACGCTCTACTGGCGTCACATGGCGCTACGCCGCCAGATCGCCCACTGGGGCGCCAACGACGGTCCCTCGGCGGTCGTCGAGCACGGTGCGAACCCGGGGCTCGTGAGCCACTACGTCAAGCGGGCCCTGAGCGACATCGCGCAGGCCGTGCTCGCCGACGGGCTGCTCGTGGAACGCCACCAGGCGATCCGCGCCGCGCACGACGGGGGGCGTTTCAACGAGCTGGCCGAGCTGCTGGAGGTGAAGGCTATCCACATCGCCGAGCGTGACACGCAGATCTCGACCCGGCCCAAGGAGGTCGGCGAGTTCGTGAACACGTGGAGCGTCGACGGCTTCTACGAGGAGGGCGTGGCCCCGGCCGAGCTCGGGTGGGGCACGCACGAGAAGGTGCTGCCCCCGCTGGGACGCGAACACCACGGCGAGGGTCCCCTCAACCAGATCTGCTTCGCGCAGATGGCGCACAAGACGCTGGTGCGCTCACGTACGCCCTCGGGGCCGATCGTGGGCATGGTCATTCGCCACGGTGAGGCGTTCACGATCTGCGACCACCTCACCGTCTGGGAGGGCGGCCGCGCGCGCTACCGTCCCACGGTGCACTACGCCTACTGCCCGAGCGACGCCGCGTGGGCGAGCTTCGTCGAGCTCGAGGGGAACGAATACGCCTACCCCGAGCGGCAGCGGATCATGAACGACGACATCGTGTCGGGACGTGACGAGCTGGGCGTGCTGGTGATGGGTCACCCCTACCGGTCGTGGTGGACGGGAATGCAGACCTCCATCGAGGAGGCGAGGGCGGTCGCGCCCCACCAGAACGCGACGACGGTGCAGGTCGCGGCCTCGATCCTGGGGGCGGTCGACTGGTTGGTTCGCTACCCGCACGAGGGGGTGCGCGTCCCCGACGAGCTGCCGTGGCGTGACGTGCTCGCGGTGGCCGAGCCCTACGTGGGTACGACCTGGTCGGGACCGATCGACTGGGATCCGGTGTCCACTCACGTGGACTGGTTCGACCACTGGGCGGGTCGCACGTACGACGTCGACGATCCCTGGCAGTTCACCAACTTTCTCGTGTAGCGCCGACGGGCGTCGCGCGGCCCTGGGAGCCGAGGCGACGCTCGTCGGCGCCTCGTTGGCCGGCTCACCAGGGGCGGGGGTCGAGCTCGGACGCTCGACCGGCCCGTTTCCGGCTCGCGATCGCTGACGTCCCTGGTCGCCGGGCGCGGCTCGTGGCGGGCTCGGCGGCGCCCCCGACGGCGCGAGGCGAACGGGCGACGGGAGCGGTCGTCGCAACCGCGCGGGGTGCCGTTGCGTCGGACGTTGCTTCCTGATACCCTAGGGGGTATCCAAAACGGGACCGATTTCGTTCCCGGGTGGCGTCGATGGGGCGCTAACGACTAGAGGGGCTGAGACAGTGGCACGAGTAGTGGTTCTGGGTGCGGGCATCTCCGGCCACACCGCGGCGTTGCACCTGCGGCGACGTCTCGCCAAGGAGCACGAGGTGGTGGTGGTCACCCCGAACTCGAAGTGGAACTGGATCCCGTCGAACATCTGGGTCGGCGTGGGCAACATGCGCACCGATCAGGTGACGTTCCCACTGGCGCCGGTCTACCGGCGCAAGGGCATCGTCTTTCACCAGGCGCTGGCCACCGAGTTGCACCCCGAGGGGTCGCCCGACCTGGCGGCACCGCACGTGACGGTTCGCTACACGGACCCGCGACGCGAGGGCGAGGTGGCGCAGCTGACGTACGACTATCTGATCAACGCCACCGGGCCGAAGCTCAACTTCGCGGCCACGCCGGGGCTCGGACCCGACGCCAACACCGTCTCGGTGTGCACGCCCCAGCACGCGGTGCACGCGTCCGAGGAGCTGGCCAAGGTGATCGCGACGCTTCGTCAGGGCGTGCGCCAACGGCTCGTCGTCGGCGTCGGACACGGGACCTGCACCTGCGAGGGCGCCGCGTTCGAGTACGCCTTCAACGTCGAGCACGAGCTGCGCACCGCGGGCGTGCGGGACCTGGCCGAGGTGGTCTACCTCACCAACGAGTACGAGCTCGGCGACTTCGGCGTCGGGGGCATGGTGTTCCACCAGGGGGGTGAGGAGACCACCAGCAAGTACTGGACCGAGTCGCTCTTTCGTGAACGCGACGTGCGGGCCATCGTCCAGGCGCACGTGGAGAAGGTGGAGCCAGGGGTGATCCACTACGAGCAGTTGGACGGGTCGAGGAACACTCTGACCTTCGACTTCGCGATGCTGTTGCCACCCTTTCGCGGCGTGGATCTCACCGCCTTCGACGCGCAGGGCCGCGACATCACGTCCGAGATGTTCGCGCCGAACGGCTTCATGAAGGTCGACGCGAACTACGCGTCGCCGGTGTACGAGGACTGGAGTGCGGCGGACTGGCCCAGCACCTACGAGAGCCCGCGCTACCCGAACGTGTTCGGCGTGGGCATCGCCTTCGCCCCGCCGCACCAGATCTCGACGCCGCGTACCAGCCCCAACGGGACGCTCATCACGCCGGCGCCACCGCGCACTGGGATGCCGTCGGGCGTCATGGGTAAGACCGTGGCGCTGACCATCGTCGACCGCATCACGACCGGCACCGCGACCGCGGCGCGGCGTGCCTCGATGGCCGACATGGGTGCCGCCTGCGTCGCCTCGGCGGGGACGGGTCTACGCCGTGGGACGGCGGCCTCGATGACGATGTACCCGGTCGTGCCGGACTACGCACGGTTCCCCGGCTCGGGCCGCTCCGACAAGGACACGTTCGGCGAGATCGGCCTGGCCGGTCACTGGACGAAGTACATGTTGCACGTCCTGTTCATGTACAAGGCCATGGCCCGCCCGGGCTGGCACCTGATTCCGGAATGACGGGGAGGACACCGATGGACCACGCCAACGACGACATCGCTCGCGCTCTGATGCCGAGCGCGCACACGCTGCGCGAGCGCCAGAACCTGCTCTTCCAGTTCTGGCGCTTCCTCGCGCTCAACCTGCGCTTCGTCACCATGATCTTCAAGGGAGAGCACTGATGGCGGGCGCCGACCGCCGCGAACCCGCCGCGACGAGGGGCGGCCACGTGGAGCACGACGGTGGCGACCACGTCCTGCAGGATCAGGATCAGGTGGCGGCCATTCACAAGCGCCTCACGCGCGCGCACGGCCAGATGGGGGCGATCGTGCGAATGCTCGACGAGGGCCGCTCGTGCGAGGACGTGATCACGCAGATGGCGGCGGTCTCCAAGGCGATCAACACGGCCGCCTTCACCCTGATCTCGTCGAGTCTGAAGGAGTGCATCCAGGATCCGTCGATCGACTCCGACGCCGTGACCGAGAAGTTGCAGAAGCTCTTTTTGAGCCTGGCCTGAAAGGAAAGTTGAGAGAGTGCGCGTCATCATCATTGGAGGAGTCGCCGGCGGCATGTCCGCGGCGACACGGCTGCGACGTCTGGACCACGACGCCGAGATCGTGGTCATCGAGCGCAGCGGCCACGTGTCGTACGCCAACTGCGGTCTGCCCTACTACGTGGGTGGCGTGATCGAGGAGCAGGCGGATCTGCTCCTGCAGACCCCCGCGTCGCTCTTCGAGCGCTTTCGCCTCGACGTGCGGGTGAGCAGCGAGGTCGTGGCCATCGATCGTGAGCGGCGCCGCGTGCGCGTCGAGGACCGGACCACGGAGTCCTCCTACGAGTTGGACTACGACTACCTGATCCTGAGTCCGGGTGCGGCGCCCATCGTGCCGCCGATCCCGGGCATCGCTCGGGCGCACCCCCTGCGCACCGTGGAGGACGTCGAGCGACTCAGCGGCGCCGTCGACCGTGCGCCACGCCACGCCGTGATCATCGGTGGCGGCTTCATCGGCGTTGAGATCGCGGAGAACCTGCGTGAGCGCGGCGTCGCGACGACAATCGTCGAGGCGGCCGACCAGATCCTGGCCCCCCTGGACCCCGAGATGGCCCAGCTCGTCGGCGACGAGCTCGAGCGCCACGACGTGCGACTCTTCCTGCGCGACACCGTGGAGGCCGTCACGCCCACGGCGGTGCAGTTGGCGTCGGGCGAGATCCTGCCGGCCGACCTGGTGGTGCTGGCCATCGGTGTGCGACCCGACGTGCACCTGGCCCGCTCGGCGGGGCTGGTGATCGGCGAGCGCGGCGGCATCGTGGTGGATGAGTTCAACCGCACCAGCGATCCGACGATCTACGCGGTCGGCGACGTCGCGGAGAAAGTCGATGCCTTGGACGGCTCGGCCACCCTGGTGCCGCTGGCGAACATCGCCAACCGTCAGGGTCGCGTCGTGGCCGACCACCTGATGGGCCGTTCGGTGCGCCCGCTCGCCAATCTCGGCACCGCGATCGTGAAGGTGTTCGACCTCACCGTGGCCATGACGGGCTGGAACGAGAAGCGTCTGGTTGCGGCCGGGCGCGACGCGGTGGTGGTGCACGCGCACCCGGGTTCGCACGCCGGCTACTACCCCGGAGCCCGATCGATGGCGCTGAAGATGCTGGTCGACCCGGTCACCGAGGAGATCCTCGGCGCGCAGGGCGTCGGAGTCGAGGGGGTCGACAAGCGTATCGACGTGCTGGCCACGGCCATTCGTGGCGGCATCACCGCCCCGGAGCTGGCCGACTTGGAACTGGCCTACGCGCCACCCTTCTCCTCGGCCAAGGATCCCGTCAACATGCTCGGCTACATCGCCGAGAACGTGCTCACCGGGCTGGTGCGCACCGCGCAGTGGCACGAGGTCGACCAGTGGCGCCAGCGCGGCGCCCAGATGGTCGACGTGCGCACGCGCCACGAGTTCGCTCGCGGCTCGGTTCCCGGTGCCATCAACGTGCCGGTGGACGAGATCCGCGATCGGGCCGACGAGCTCGACGACGCGCCGGTCGTGGTCGTCTGTCAGGTCGGCCAGCGCGGCCACACCGCCACGCGTCTGCTCACCCACCTCGGCTTTGAGGCGGTCAACCTCGACGGGGGCTACCAGACCTGGTCCAACTCGCCCGCCGCGGAGGCTGAACTCGTCGCGTGACGCCGGCCGTCGTTCGCAGTACCTACCAACCCGCAGTACCCATCAACGCAGTACGCGGTACCCGTATCACCCATCAATTAACACCAAACAGAGAGGTAGAATTACACCATGTGCCATCGGACCACCTGTCGGACCTGCCACAAGCCCACGTGGAGCGGTTGCGGCAATCACATCGAGCAGGCCCTCGCGGGCGTGCCCAAGGGCGAGCGCTGCACCTGCCGTGAGAACCCGCCGGAGCGTGCGAGCGCGGGCGGCTTCTTCTCGCGGCTGCGCGGGAACTGAGCGGTGACCTCCGCGGCCGAACGCTGGCGCGACGCCCTCGAGGCGTGGGCGATACCGCCCGCGATCCTGGCGTCGGCCGAGGAGAGTCCCTGGATTCATCCGCCGGAGCTGTTCACGGTTCCGGCGACTGCTGACGCGACACCGAGCCACGACCGCGCGCGCGAGGCGCTCGTCGATCGTGGCTCGGTGCTCGACGTCGGGTGTGGCGGGGGCGCGGCCGCCTTCGCCCTGACGCCACCGGCCGCCTCGGTCGTCGGCGTGGATCACCAGCCCGAGATGCTGGCAATGTTCGAGGACAACGCCGCCGCGCGCGGTGTGGCCTGTGAGACCATCGAGGGCTTCTGGCCGGCCGTGGCGAATCAGGCGCCCGTGGCCGACGTGGTGACCTCGCATCACGTGGTCTACAACGTGGCCGACGTGGCCCCCTTCCTCGCCGCGCTGTCGGCGCACGCGCGGCGCCGCGTCGTGCTCGAGATGCCCGACCACCACCCGCTCTCGTCGATGTCCGACGCCTGGGCCACCTTCTGGCAGCTCGAGCGCCCTTCCGGTCCTACCCCGGACGACCTGGTGGCCGTGCTGGACGAGATGGGCGTCGCGGCGCACCGTGAGCGGTTCCGCGCCCCCCAGCGTTCGCAGGTCAGTCTCGAGCGAGCGGCGCACTTCCTGCGCGTGCGCCTGTGTTTGGCGCCGTCGCGCGAGGGCGAGGTGTACGACTACCTTGCGGCGCAGCCGACACCGGCCGAGCGCGAGCTCAGCACCGTGTGGTGGGACGTCGGCGCGATCGAGTAGACCTCGGCACGGCCGCGGGCCGAGGACGTGATGGATCGAAGAAGGGTCCTTCGTCCCTAGGCGCGACGTGAGGTGATTCTTAGCATCGCCTTATGAATCTTCTAGTCGCGGGCGTTTCGACGCTGATGCTGGCCCGCTGGCAGTTCGCCATCACGACGGTCTTCCACTTCTTGTTCGTGCCCCTCACGATCGGACTGGGGCTGCTCGTCGCGATCTTCCAGAGCGCCGCGTATCACACGCACGATCCGGCCTACGACCGCGCGACGCGATTCTTCGGCAAGCTCTTCCTGGTGAACTTCGCCATCGGCGTGGTGACCGGTATCGTCCAGGAGTTCCAGTTCGGCATGGACTGGTCGCGCTACTCGGTGTTCGTGGGCAACATCTTCGGCGCACCCCTGGCGATCGAGGGGCTGCTGGCGTTCTTCATGGAGTCCACCTTCCTCGGCGTCTGGATCTTCGGCCGGGGTCGGGTGAGCGATCGGGTGCACCTGGCGTCGATCTGGCTGGCCAGCATCGGCACGATCCTGTCCGCTGCCTTCATCGTCGCCGCCAACTCGTGGATGCAGCACCCGGTGGGCTACACGATCGACCCGACCACTCACCAGGCGGTCATGACCAACTTCTGGGCGGTGATGACCAACTCCACCTTCCTGCTGGCCTACTTCCACGTCCTGACCGCCGCCATCCTCACCGGTGCGGTGTTCGTGCTGGCGGTGTCGGCCTGGCACCTGCGCCGCGCCCACGACACGGCGGTCTTCGCCAAGACGATCCGCGTCGCCATCGTCGTGACGGTCATCTCGGCGTTGGCCACGATGTTCCTGGGCGACAGCCAGGGCAAGCTCGAAGAGGTGCAGCAGCCGATGAAGATGGCGGCGGCCGAGGCGCTCTACAACACCACCAACGGAGCCAGTTTCTCGCTGCTGACGATCGGCGACCTGTCGGGCAACCCGATCTTCCAGGTTCGTCTGCCCCACCTGCTGAGCGTGCTCGCCACCAACAGCTGGGACGGCAAGGTCCAGGGCATCCACCAGCTGCAGGCCGAGGCGACCAAGAAGTACGGAGCGGGCAGCTACGTGCCGGTGATCTGGCTGCTCTACTGGACGTTCCGCCTGATGGTCGGGCTGGGGATCGCGATCTTCCTGCTCGGCGGCGTGGGGCTGTGGCTCATGCGTCGACGGCGTCTGGAGCGATCGACGCTCTTCCTTCGCGTCGCGACCTGGATGGCGCTGGCACCCTTCCTCGCCAACACCTTCGGCTGGATCTTCACCGAGGTGGGCCGTCAGCCCTGGGTCGTCTACGGATTGTTGAAGACGTCCAACGCGGTCTCGCTCATCTCCACGGGCTACGTCGTGACGAGCCTGGTGGGCTTCACCGCGATCTACACGCTGTTGGCCGTGGTGGAGATCGGCCTGCTGATCCGAATGGCCCAGGTGCCGCCAGCGGCGCTGCCCGCCGCCGACGAGCCCGTCCCCGAGTTGATCTACTAGGAGCGCCGTGATCGCCTCTCTCTCTCCCTCGGGCCTCGAGCAGCTGTGGTTCACCCTGATCGCGGTGCTGTGGCTGGGCTACTTCTTCCTCGAGGGCTTCGATTTTGGCGTGGGCGTCCTCGTGCCCTTCGTGTCGGCCGACGACCTGGACCGGCGCGTCGTGATCAACACCATCGGCCCCGTGTGGGACGGGAACGAGGTCTGGCTCATCACGGCCGGCGGTGCGACGTTCGCGGCCTTCCCCGCGTGGTACGCGTCGGTCTTCAGTGGGTTCTACCTGGCGCTGTTTCTCGTCCTGGCGTCGTTGATCTTCCGGGGCATGGCCTTCGAGATGCGTCACCGCCGCGACGACGCCCGCTGGACGCGGTGGTGGGACCGCGCCCTGTTCTGGGGCTCGGCGCTGCCCGCGCTGCTGTGGGGCGTGGCCTTCGCCGACTTCGTGCACGGTGTGCCCATCACCGCCGGTGGCGCGTGGACCGGCAACTTCTTCGACCTGGTGAAGCCCTACGCCCTGCTCGGCGGTCTGGCCACCCTGTCGCTGTTCACGCTGCACGGGGCGACCTACCTGGGACTCAAGACCGAGGGCGAGGTGCGCGAGCGAGCCCGACGCGCGGGTCAGCGCCTGGCGCCGCTGACCTTCGTCATCGTGACGGGCTTCCTGGGGTGGACGGACCTGAGTGCGCACTCGATGCACCACGTCGGACTCGTGCCGCCGCTGCTGCCGATTCTGGGCGTGGTGGTGCTGGCCGGAGTGGGTTGGCTGGTGCGCGACCACCTCGAGGGCTGGGCCTTCGTGGCGACGGCCCTGGTCATCGTGGCGCTCTTCACGACGCTGCTGTTGAACCTCTACCCGAACGTGCTGGTGTCGTCGCTGCACGCGTCGGACGACCTGACCATCGTCCAGGCGGCGTCGCACCGCTACACGCTCGAGGTGATGAGCTGGGTGGCGCTGATCTTCACACCCTTCGTGCTCGTCTACCAGAGTTGGAGCTACTGGATCTTCCGTCGCCGGGTGCGACGTCCCGGAGCGGCGCCTCAGCCCGACGACGCCGTGTCGACCGGCGCGTAGAGCGGTGGCCAGCGAGCGGCCGTCGGCCCTGCTCGCCCGCCTGGGACGAGCGTCGCCGCTGGTGCGCGCGGCGCTGGTCGTGGCCGGGATCACCAGTGCGGTCACCACGGCGGCGATCGTGGCGCAGGCCATCGCCATCGCCTCGGTCCTCGGGCACCTGTTTCGTTCGTCGCACGCGGACGTGGCACCGGGGCTGGCCGCCCTGGGCGTCGCGACGGTGGTGCGCGTGGTGAGCCTGGTGGTGGGCGACGTCGCCGCCGCGCGCAGCGCCGCTCCCGTGCGCCGCGACCTGCGAGCGCGGCTGGTGACCCGAGCGGTGCGTCACGGCTACACCGGCCCCGCCGACTCGCTGACCCAGCTGGCGACCCGCGGGGTCGACGCGGTGGAGTTGTACCTCTCGCGCTACGTGCCCGCGCTGGTGACCTCGGTGGTGGCACCGGCCGTGGCCCTGACGTGGCTCGTCGTGACCGACCCGCTGAGCGGGGTGATCGTGGGTCTCAGCGTGGGGCTGCTGCCGATCTTCATGGTCCTGCTCGGACTCGAGGCCAAGGGGAGGATGGAGCAGCGCTGGCGCGAGCAGCAGTACCTGGCGGGGTACGTGGGCGACGTCGTGCGCGGTATGGCGGTGCTGAAGGCGCACGGACGGTCGGGTGACGCGGTGGCGCGCGTCGACGAGGTGGGCCAGAGCCTGCGGCGCTCGACGATGGCGACGTTGCGCGTCGCCTTCCTCTCGGGGTTCGCTCTGGAGCTGCTCTCGTCTCTCGCCACGGCGCTGGTGGCCCTCGTCCTCGGCCTACGGCTGATGAACGGCACGCTGGCGCTGTCCACGGCGCTCGCCGTTCTGCTGGTGACGCCGGAGGTGTTCGTGCCGCTGCGTCGCGCGGCGGCCAACTTCCACGGCTCGGCCAACGGGGTCGCGGCGGCCGGTGAGCTGCTGGACACGCTCGAGGTACCGGTGCCCCGCGAGGGGACGATCCCGGCACCGGACGTCGTGCCCACGCTGAGTGTGGTCGTGCCCGCGCAGGGCGGTGAGCCGGCGCAGCGCGTCACGATCCCCCCGGGCGCTCGCGTCGCGGTGGTCGGACCCTCGGGAGCGGGCAAGACTACCCTGTTGCGCTCGCTGTGCGCCCTGGGTCCCTCGCCCGCCGATCACGTGCTGGTCGACGGGCTCGACCTGGGTCGGATCGATCGCGACGAGTGGCAGCGTCGCGTGGCGTGGTTGGCCCAGGACCCGCACCTGTCGGGGGCCACGGTGCGTGACGCCGTGCGAGCCGGCGCCACGGACGTCGCCGACCGGGCCATCGTCGCGGCCATGGCGGAGCTGGATCTGTCCCTGGACCTGGACCGGCCCCTGGGCGAGGGCGCCGGCGAGCTGTCGGCCGGGGAGCGGCGCCGTCTCGCCCTGGTGCGCTGCCTGCTACGCGAGCCGCTCGTGCTCGTCCTCGACGAGCCGACCGCGCACCTCGACCCGGCCACGCGCCGGCTGGTGGACGCGGCGCTCGCGCGTCGGACCATGACCCGCGTGGTGGCCAGCCACCGCGAGATCGACGCGGACGTGACGATTCGCCTGGCCCTGCCCGAGCGTGACCCGTCGTCGCGACAGTCGGCGGTGGCGCGTGTCTAGGTTCCCCCTGGCGCGCGCCGCTGTGGCCGGCGAGCGGTGCGGGATCGGCCGCGCGCTCGCGGCCGGGATCGCGGTGGCGCTGTCGAGCGTCGGTCTGGCGGGCACCTCGGCGTGGCTCATCGTGCGCGCCGCCGAGCGCCCCGCAGTGCTCTCGCTGACGGTGCCGATGGGCCTGGTGCAGCTCTTCGCCCTGGCCAAGGCCGGCGGACGATATCTGGAGCGCACCACGACCCACGCGGCCGCCCTCGGCGTGGTCGGTCGGCTGCGCGCGGGCCTCGCCCGGCTCCTCGAGCCGTTGGTGCCGGCCGGCCTCGGGCCGCGCAGCGCCCAGGTGGTGGACCTGGCGGTGCGTGACGTGGACCGCGTGCAGGATCTCGTCAGCGCGGTGATGGGCCCACTGATCACCAGCGTCGTCGCGGGGCTCGTCACCGTGGTCGTGTCGGGACTGATCGTGCCGAGCACGGCGCTGAGCCTGTTGGTCGCGCTGAGCCTCAACGCCGTCGTGTGGCCGACCCTGGCGGCACGGACCGGTCGACGCGGCGAGGCGGAGCTCGACGCCGTGCGCGCCGAGTTGGTGGCACAGGTCGACGACCTGGCTCGCCACGGCGACGAGATCGTGATGGCCGGGGGGTGGCGCGCGTGGAGCGAACGCCGCGAGCGGCTCGAGGATCGCTACGACGCCGCGCAGCGCCGCCAGCAGCGCACCACGGCCCTGGTGGGCGCCGCGACGATCGCGACGGCGGGGGCGAGCGCGATCGTCACGATGCTGCTGGTGCGCGGCGCCCTGGTCGGGGGGAACCTGTCGCGGTCGCTGATCGCCGTGCCGGTGCTGGCGGCGCTGGCGTCGCTTGAGCTGGTCGGGACCGTCGCGCCGACGCTGGTCGGCTGGCGCGGCGACTGGGCCGCGCTGGGACGGCTCGAGGCGCTGGGCGGGCGGTCCGCGCCGGTGCGCGAGCCCGCCGAGTCGGCGTCCCTGGACGACACGGCGTCGAGCGCCGTCGTGGCCCGCGACGTGACCTGCGCGTACGACGGAGTGGCGACCCTGCGTGGGACCCTCGACCTGGGCCCCGGCGACGTGGCGGTGGTCGAGGGGCCGAGCGGCTCGGGCAAGACCACCGCCGCGCGACTGCTCGCGAAGTTCCTCGATCCGCTCGCCGGCCACGTCGCGATCGACGGCGTCGACTACCGCGAGCTGCGCGGCGACCAGGTGCGCGCGCGGGTGGGCTTCGTGGACGACGAGCCCTACGTCTTCGCGACCACCCTGGCCGGCAACCTGCGCGTCGCGCGCCCCGACGCCACCGACGAGGAGCTGCGCGAGGCCTGTCGCGCCGCCCAGCTGGGCGACTGGCTGGCGGCACGCCCCGAGGGTCTCGACACGCCACTCGGCGGCGCCACGACCGGCTTGTCGGGCGGGGAGCAGCGTCGCCTGGGCGTCGCGCGAGAGCTCCTGCGCGATCGTCGCGTGGTGGTGCTCGACGAGCCCACGGAGGGGCTGGACGACGCCACGGCCCGAGCGCTGCTCGCCACGCTGCGTGCGCGCTACCGGGACCGGGCGCTGCTTCTTGTGTCGCACCACGAGAGCGACCGCGAGGGAGCGACGCGCCGCTTCGTCACGCGCGACGGGTGGGTCCGCGAGGTGTCGGCCACGACGCCCGACTCGCCCTGACGACGCGCCGCCCGCTTACCAGCTCCGCTGGACCGGGCTGTTGGCGTCGCGGGGCGAGCGCCCGGTACCCGGTGAGCCCCAGCAGTCCAGGGCTCCGGTGCCGAGCACGGCGCAGGCCCGGTCGTTGCCCACCGCGATCGCCACCGCCTTGGCCGTGGCGCTCACCGTCACCGGGTGGTCGACGAAGGGGGCGCGACGCCGTCCGAGCACCCCCGACCCGGCGTAGCCCCAGCACACGATGGCGCCGGAGCCCGTGATCGCGCAGGCCTCGTCGTTACCCACGCCTAGGCCGACGGCGTCGTGCAGGGAGAGCACCGGACGAGGCCGCGCGCTGTCGCGCACGGTGCCGTCGCCGAGATCCCCCCAACCGTTGAACCCCCAGCAGGCGACGTCGCCGCGGCGGGTCAGCGCGCAGGCGTTCTCCCAGGCGCCGGCGCGCACGACGAGCGCGTCGGCGACGCCGCGCACCGGTCGCGCCGCCCGCGACGAGCGAAAGGATCCGGTGCCCAGCTGGCCTCGTCGACCGTTGCCCCAGCAGGCCACTGTGCCGCGCTGCGTGGTGGCGCAGGCGAACTGGGCGAAGAGGCTGACGCTCACCGTGCTCGCGCCGCGTAGGCCCCGCACCGCGACCGGCGTCGTCGAGGCCACGAGGGTGCCGTCACCGAGCTGACCCTGGTCGTTGGCACCCCAGCACGCGACCGTCCCGCCCGACTCGACCGCGCACGCGCTGGTGGACCCCACGCTCACGACGCCGGGCCGCACGACGTGCGGGGAGACGAGCCCGGTCACCACCGCGAGCAGAGCCGTCGCCACGACGACGACGACCAGACCGATCATGATTCTCCTGAGCCTGGTCACTGCGGTCCTCGTGGTTCGGTGGTGTCCTCGCTACCCTAGGGCGGCGACGTCGTGGCGGGCGGGCGCGCCCACCAGGTGCTCGCGCAGATCGTCGAGGTCGCTCGTCACCGCGCCGTGGGCGAGTAGCCATTCTCGGGCGCCGCCGTGGCTGGCCAGGTCGTCGAGCAGTGCCGCCATCGTCCCCGGCTGTGCGTCCTGGTAGGGCGCCGGGGTTCGCGCGATGGTGTCGCGCACGACCGGGTCAGGGTCGTCGCGCAGCCGTGCGAGGAGGACGGGGAGGCGAGCGGCGCTCGCGGCGTAGTCGGCGACGATCGCGTCGCGCGTCACCCCGACGCTGTCGAGCACCAGCGCGCAGAGCACCCCCGTGCGGTCCTTGCCAAAGAAGCAGTTGATCACCGCCGGCAGGTGTCCGGGCTGGGCCAACGCCGCCACGGCGCGCACGAAGGCGGTCGGCGCCTCGTTCAGGTACTCCCGGTAGCGAGCCAACAGGACGTCGCCCTCGCCCTCGGGGCGCTCGCCGCGCGGGCGCAGGGCCGGTTCGTGCACGGGGAGCCACGTGATCGGGGCCCGTTCCAGGAGGCCGCGACCGAAGTAGGCGATCTCCTCCTCGCTCTGCAGGTCGACGTTGGCCGCGACACCGAGGTCGAGGAGGGTCGCCACGTCGCGGGCCGTCAGGCGACGCAGGGAGTCGCTGCGAAAGAGGATCCCCGAGCGCGTCGTCCGCCCGTCCGTGGTGGGCTGGCCCCCCAGATCGCGGCAGTTCAGAGCCCCCTCGAGCTCGACCATTCGCGGACCGGCGCTCCGCTGGGGCGCCGCGGATTCGGGGGGCGTCGACACGACCGCGAGTGTAGGCCGTCGGGTGCGGCCGCACGACAAACCGTAGTGACAACTACAATTGACCACGAACGAACGAACACCGGAGGAACCATGTCCACCACCAGTCACCTTTCGGGGCGCCGCGCCGTCGTCGCCGCCGCCGCCGCCCTGTTCACCAACGGCGTGCTGTCCCACACCGGCCACGCGAACCTGTCCGCGCGACTGGACGACGACGCCATGCTCCTGACCATCGA
>JAJYNX010000087.1 GCA_021786095.1 Actinomycetes bacterium
CGGCGAGGAACAGGTACCCGTCCTCGTCGAGGTAGCCCAGGTCGCCCGTGCGCAGCCAGCCCTCGGCGTCCACGCGGTCCTCGTAGCCCTCGGCGTCGTAGTGCGAGATGACCGACGGCCCGCGGATCTCCACGTGACCCACCACGCCCGGCGCCGCCGTGTCGGGGCCAGGCTCGAACGGGCGGACTCGCAGGGCCACGCCGACCGGCGGACCCACCGAGCCCACCTTGCGCCGCGGACCCACCGGGTTCGCACAGATCTGGCTCGCGGCCTCCGTCATCCCGTAGGTCTCCACCACCGGGATCCCGGTGGACGCCTCGAACGCTCGCAGGACCGAGGGTGACAGGGGGGCCGAGGCCGAGCGGATGAAGCGCACGGAGGTCGGCACCACCTCACCGGGGCGCCGCTCGGCCAGACGCGCGATCACCGCGGGCACCGCGTTGATCCAACTGACCGACCGCCACGCGGCCATCACCCAGAAGTCGGTGCGATGGAAGCCGTCATCCAGCACCAGCGAGCCTCCGGCGAGCAGCGTCGCGAGGAGCCCCACTACCTGCGCGTTGACGTGCCACAGCGGCAGTGGACTGAGCCCGCGCGTGGTCGCGTCAAAGCCGTGGTGGCGCGCCACGGCGTCAGCCGCGTACAGCAGTTGGTCCTCGGACAGCGCGATGAGCTTCGCCGCGCCGGTCGTGCCGGATGAGCCCAGCAGGACCCCGCCCGGAGGCGTCGCCTCCCCCCCAGGGGGACGGGGCCTGGGCTCGGCGGGGGTGACGCTCGCGAGGGTCACCCACGCGCCGTCGAACCCGGGCGGCGCCTCGCGGTCGCTGTACACCCGCACCAGTCGTCGCTGGGCGATCACCGCTCGCGCGCGCGACGCGTCGAGCCGGGGCTCGGTGGGGTCCAGGGGCGACACCCAGCAACCCGCACTCACCAGCGACAGGAAGTGGCGCGCGAACGTCAGGGGATCGGCGACGAGCAGGCCGACGCGCTCGGGCGCGACCACGTCGCGCCAGCTCGCGGCCGACGACGCCAGGTCGCCGTACGAGACTCGTCGCTCGGATCGCGCGTCGAGCAAATACGGGGCGTCGGCGTTGCGCCGAGCGCGTTCGTCGATCAGCGCCGCGAGCGACGATCGGGGCGCCGACGAACCGCCGTTCTCGTGCGTCACGGCCATCAGTACATCATCCGGGGATCACGGTAGTGCTTGAACTCGAGCAGGTTGTCGGAGGGGTCGACGAGCACCACCGTGCGGTGGGCCTCGACCAGCCCTTCGAAGCGCCACTGCACGCCGCGGTACAGCGGCACGTCACGCTGCGCGCACAGCGCGAGCAGCGCGTCGAAGTCCTCGGACTCACGGAAGGTGACGCCGAAGTGGCGCGGGTACAGCGCCAGCGCGTCGCGGGCAGGCCGCGTCGCGGGCGAGCTGGCCAGGTGGCACACCACCTGGTCGCCGAAGAAGTCGATCGTCACGCGATCGTCGTAGCGCCGCGCCAACTTGCAGCCCAGCAGTCCGACGTAGAACGACACCGCGGCGTCGAGGTCGTACGCGGGGATCGCCAGGTGAAACGCGTCGCGCGACTCCCTCATGCGCGTTCGGAGAGCCACTGCACGCTGCTGGGCTCGAAGACCAGCAGCGTCTCGCTGCGCAGACCAAGCCGGATCGTCTCGAGGCTGATCACGTCGTCCGCGGCGATGTTGGCGAGGTTCACGTTGGGGCCGACACGCCGCACGAAGTAGCTCTGCAGATCGAGCGTAGGCGCCTCGAAGAGGAGCCGGTCCACGTCGACGCCGCTGGTGAGGATCTCCTCGATCAGCCCGAAGCGCAGCTCCCCGTTGGGCCGGCAGATGCCGCTGTGGCCGCTCTCGCGCGTCTCGAGGGTGACCAGGACGGCCCCCGCGTCGAGATCGTCACGGATGTAGTCGATCCACCGGTTCGGCGCCATCGTCTCCGAGCGCTCCTGGTCCTTGGAACCCACCTCCGAGATCACACGGAAGTCCTGGCTCAGTGCATTCACGTAGCCAGACTTGTCGGCGTCACTGAGGTCGATCGTCCCGTTGGACACCTCGACGAACTGACAACCGTAGTGGTCGCACATGACACGAAAATCATCAAACTTCTCCTGGAGAAGATACTTCTCAAATAACGTACCTCCGAAGTAGAAGTCGACCCCCTCACTTCGGAGAATGGCGATCTTGTTCTCCAGGTCTTTCGCAACCACGGACGTGCCCCACCCGAACTTGACGAAGTCGATATACTGGCTATTACTCCTGATCAAATCCGTGAAGAACGTCAGCGGCGTTCCTCGGTCGATCACCATGGTCAAGCCGCTCTCCCGTGGTTTATCCTCGTGTTCAGGAAGATTCAAGTAGTTTACATTCATAGCATCACCAGCGACTTCTATCTCTCAATTAGCGCACAATGACCCCACCACGCTCTTATTTGAACAGTAACCTGACGACCTGGCGGCAACCTGGGGGAAGTATGAGAAGTGGCTGTGAATTCGCCGGGACGACGCCCTCGCACGGTCACCAGGTGGACGGCAACTTCTGCGCGATCGCGCTGGCGATGACCCGGTAGCCCGCGTCGTCGGGGTGATCGTCGGGCCCCCACGGGTACGTGTGGCACATCCAGGTCAACTCGCACGCGCGTGCGACGTCGGTCGGCACCACCCGTCCGTCAGGCAGTCGCGTCGGCGTCTGATTGTCGCTCTCGAATGCGCCGGGCACGTTGGCGCTGGGGATGTTCTGCGCCTCGTACGCCGCAGCCAGCGTCGCGTTCAGCTCGCTCATCACCCGCAGCGTCAGGGCGGCTTGGGCGGGGCTGCTCTCGCGACGCAAGTAGTCCGCGAGGAACGGGTCGCCGTAGAGCAGACCAACGAAGTGGACGTGGGGTCCCGCCGCCGCGCGCAGCTCGCGCAGCACCGCCGGCATATCCGCGCGCACTCCCGCCAGTCCCGACTCGGCGCACGCCACCTCGACCAGCGGCGTGGTCAGGCAGGGTCGCACGTCATTGAACCCCAGGTCGATGGTCACCAGACCGGTCGCCGTGGCGTTCGCGCGCAGAAACGCCGTCGCCGTCAGCATCTGCCGGTTAGGCAGGGTGTAGCAGTGGTCGCCGGCTCCGAGCATCGACACGACGGTCTCGCCGGGACACCCCACCTGGCGCATGGTCAGATGCACGCCCTTGGCGGCCTCAATCGCGAGGAGGTCGTTGGCGTAGCCGCGATTCGTGCGCGCACCGTTGTGGTGCGGGATGCCGGTCGGCTGGAAGCCGAGTGACGACGACGCCCCGACCACCAGGTAGAACCCCGTGTTCGACCCGACACCGGCGGCCCGCAATACCCGGCCCCGCAGCGCCACCCCCGTCACGAGTGCGAGGACCACGACGGCGACGGCCGCCATCCGACCACGGCGGCGGCGCCTCGCGTGGCGAGCCGATCGCGTGCGCCAGGACACGCGCTCGTCTACCACCGATGTCGCCAGCGTCCACGAGGACGTCGACAGTGTGGTGCGCGCGTGCACCTCGTTGACCATCCGCTCTTCATGGGGACAGTGTCCGGATTCGAACCGGAGTACAGGACCGCGTTGATCCCCCGCCTCACCGCTCGGCCACACCGTCTGCGACCCCCAGCCTAGAAGACGAGCCACACCGCCGCTGATCGCCTACCTGGCACCGGCGACCTCGCGACACCACCCACGGCCTCGCCTCGGCGACGGCCGTCGCGTCGTACGGCGAGCGTCGAGGCAAAGAGTGCTCACCCACCGCGAGCGTTTCCCAGTGACCAAGGTCCCCACTCGGCGACCCGATCGTCGCCGGCCACGCCTCTACGCTGGAGTCCATGTCCTCCCCCGACGCCCAGTTGGGCGACCGCTACGACGCCGTCGACGGGCGAGTCCTCCTCTCCGGAGTCCAGGCGCTGGTACGCCTCCCGGTGGACCAGCGCCGGGCCGACGCCGCCGCGAGGCTGCGCACCGCTGGCTTCGTCACCGGCTACCCCGGCTCGCCCCTCGCCGGGTACGACCTCGAACTGAGCCGCCACCGCGACCTGCTCGAGGAGTGGGGCGTCGTGCACCAGCCGGGGCTGAACGAGGAGCTCGCCGCCACCGCGATCGCGGGCAGCCAGCTGGCGATGCTGCAGCCCGATCGCACGGTCGACGGGGTCTCCTCCTACTGGTACGGCAAGTCCCCCGGACTCGACCGCGCGGGCGACGCCATCCGCCACGGCAACCTCATGGGCACCGGGCCGACCGGGGGCGTGCTGGTGCTGGTCGGCGACGACCCCCAGGCCAAGTCCTCGAGCGTCCCCTCCACCAGCGAGCCCTCGCTCTTCTCCCTCGGACTGCCGATCCTCTCGCCCGCCGACCCCCAGGACCTGCTCGATCTCGGGCTCCACGGCGTCGCGCTCTCGCGGGCGTCGGGACTGTGGGTGGGCGTGCGGATCCCGGCGTCGGTGGCCGACGCGTCCCAGAGCGTCGTCGTCGACGCCGAGCGGCTCACCCGGCGCGCCCCCGAGCGCGAGATCGACGGCGTCGCGTTCACCCACCGGGTCACCGCCCAGCTCCTCGGCGCCACCCTGATCGAGTTGGAGCGCTCGCTCTACGGTGCGCGTCTCGAGTTGGCGCGCCGCTACGCCGCCCTCAACGAGCTCGATCGCGTGACGCAGCGCGGACCGCACGACGTGGTGGGCGTCGTGGCGGCGGGCCCGGCCTACCTCGCGGTCGAGCACGCGCTGCGTCGAGTCGGACTCGACGAGCGCACCCTGGCCGACGCGGGCGTGCGACTGCTGAAGATCGCGGTGCCCCACCCGCTCAACGAGGCACTCGTACGCGAGTTCGCCCGCGACCTGCGCGAGGTCGTCGTCGTCGAGGACAAGCGGGGCTTCCTCGAGAACCTCGTCAAGGCGGCCCTCTACGGCACCGCGAACGCCCCGCGCGTGGTGGGCAAGCACGACGAGGCCGGACGCGATCTGATCCCCCCGACCGGCGAGGTCGACCCCGACGCCCTCGCGGACGTTCTCGCGCAGCGCATCCTGGCCCAGCGCGAGAACGCCGCCCTGCGCGCCTGGCGCGAACGCGAGCGCCCCCCCGCGGTGCGACCACTCCCCCTGGTGCGAGGGGCCTACTTCTGCGCCGGGTGTCCCCACAGCACCGCGGTGCGCGTCCCCGACGGCGCGCGCGTCGGCTCGGGCAGCGGCTGTCACGGGCTCGCGATCCAGATGGATCCGCGCCAGGTCGGCACCGTGGTCGGCCGGTTCCAGATGGGCGGGGAGGGCGCCATGTGGAACGGCATGTCGCACTTCATCGACGCTGAGCACTTCTTCCAGAACCTCGGCGACGGGACGTTCGCCCACTCCGGCTCGCTGGCACTGCGCGCGTCCGTGGCCTCGGGGGTCAACATCACCTACAAGCTCCTCGTCAACTCCGCCGTGGCGATGACCGGCGGCCAGCCCATCACCGGGGGGCGCGGACTGGGCGACCTGACCCGCCTGCTGCTCGCCGAGGGCGTGCGCCGGATCATCGTCACCACCGTGAACCCCCACGATTCGCGCTACGCGGGGCTGCCCGACTCCGTGGCGGTCTGGGAACGCCGCCGCCTGATCGAGGCCCAGCGGCTCCTCGCCGCCACCCCCGGAGTGACCGTCTTGATCCACGACCAGGAGTGCGCCACCGAGGCGCGCCGACGGCGGCGGCGCGCGGGTGCCGAGGTACGCCGCCACGTCGTGATCAACCCGCTGGTCTGCGACGGGTGCGGCGAGTGCGGCGTCCTCTCCAACTGCCTGGCCGTGCGGCCCGTCGACACGCCGTGGGGGCGACGCACCGAGATCCACCAGGAGTCGTGCACCCTCGACGGCACCTGCCTCGACGCCGCGTGCCCAGCCCTGCTGACCGTCATCGCGGAGCCCGGGCACCGTCGCGCGCCGGTGCGCGCCATCGACCCCACTCGCCTGGTCGAGCCTCCGTCGCGTCGCGTCGCGCGCGACTTCAGCGTTCGCGTGACCGGGGTCGGGGGGACTGGCGTCGTCACCATCGCCCAGGTCCTGGCCTGGGCGGCCCACCTCGAGGGTCGCACCGTGCGAACGATGGACCAGACGGGGATTGCGCAAAAGGGGGGCGCCGTGGTGTCGGACCTGCGGGTGAGCGACGAGGCCGTCACGGCGCCCCACCGACTCGGCGCAGGCGAGTGTGACCTGTACCTCGGCGGCGAGCTGCTGGTCGCCGCGGACCCGAAGAACCTGCTCGCCGCGGACCCTCACCGCACGCTCGCCGTGGTGTCGACGTCACGCGTGCCCACGGGCCGCCAGGTCGCCGATCCCACTATCGCCTACCCCGATCTCGACGAGATCCGCGCGCGCGTCGACGCCGTGACCCGGCGTGACGAGAGTCGCTGGCTCGACGCGGCCGATCTCTCGCGGCGGCTCCTGGGATCCGACACCTTCGCCAACGTCGTGCTCCTTGGGGTGGCCTACCAGATCGGTGCGCTGGCGCTACGGGCGACGTCGATCGAACGAGCCCTCGAGGTGAACGGCGTCGCCGTGAACGAGAACGTCACCGCCTTCCGTCTCGGCCGCCTCGTCGTGACCGACCCGGGCGCCCCCGAGCTCACGGACGACGCGGGTCCGGCGCATGGCGCCACGTCGGCAACCGACGCCCGCGCGCTGGGCGAGATCGTCGCCCTCGTCGGCGCGCCGGTGGGGAGTGAACTCGAGGGACTCGTCAGCGCACGGGTGGCCGACCTCGCGCGCTACCAGGACCTCGCCTACGCGCGGCGCTACGCCGGCGTCGTCGCCCGCGTGCGTCGCGGCGAGGTGCGCGTGCGCGACGACGACGGCCCCCTCGCGCGCACCGTCGCCATCCAGCTCCACCGCCTGATGGCCTACAAGGACGAGTACGAGGTGGCCGCGCTGCTGACCGACCCGGCCCAGCGCGCGCGTCTGCGCGACGACTACGGCTCACGCGTGCGCGTCGCGTACCACCTGCGCCCACCCCTGGTGCGCCGACTCGGTCGATCGCGCCCACTGACGATCGGTTCGTGGAGCGACTCCACCCTGCGCGCGCTCGTGCACTTGCGACGACTACGCGGCACCGCTCTCGACCCCTTCGGCCACGACCACGTCCGTCAGCTCGAACGGCGTGTGCGCGACGACTACGCGACCCAGATGATCCGCCTCGCCGACGAGCTCACCGCCGAGACCTACGAGCGAGCCCTCGCCCTCGCCGAGCTGGCGGATCTCCTGCGCGGATTCGACGACGTCAAGACCGCCCGTCACGCTACCTACGACCGTCGGCGTCGAGAGTTGCTGGCCTCACCCTGAACAGAGCGCCCGGGGCCAGTGTGCTCCAGGGCCGCGTTCTCGCCGGAACGGCCGCCATCCTCGCGGACGACGCGGTCGCCACCACGGCGCCGCTCTCGTGACGCCCGCGTCAACGCCGCGGACCACGCTCGACGCTCAGGGGACCGTGCGCACCGGCATCCCCGGCGGGCAGGCCCGTGGGTCCCACGGGGCCAGGGTCGGGCTCGCGACCGACGGCGGCTGGAAACCGGCGCTGGCGGCCGCGGCGGCCGCGGCGGCCGACGACACCACCGTCGGCGTCGTGGTTCCCGACGCCGCACCCGAGGTGGGCGTGGTCGCGCCCGTCGCGGGTGTGGTCCGCACCGGTGCCGGGCGGTTCACCGCGAACTGCGTGCCGGTCACGACGGTGACCTGCGCCCCGTTGGTGGTGGGCGCCTGCATGAGGGTCACCGCCCCGGTCATCGAGTGCGCCACCGCCTCGGCGGCTCCGAGGGTGGCCGGCGAGGCGTACTCGACGAGGGTCTCGAGCTGGGAGGCGAGGACCGGCGTGTTGCCCGTCCCGGCCCCGCGAAAGCCCAGGGCCTGCAGAGCACTCAGGGTGGTGGCCGCGGCGTTGGCCACCCCGGACCCGTTGACCACCGACACCGTGACCGCCGAGGGGCGCGGCAGCGGATGGCCGGTCAGCGTGTTGGTGTTCGGGCTGATCTGCAGGAACTGGTCGATGGCGTGCAGGTCGGGCACCAGCGCGGGGAACTCGATCTCACCCTTGGGGTAGCCGGCGAAGACGTACGAGGTGTTGGGCCCCACCGACACCGGGATCGTCAGCTGCGGCGCGGAGTTGATCTTCGCCGAGTGGAAGGTGAGCAGCAGGTGCACCATGTCCGAGGTGGTGAAGGCGTTGTCGAACTCCAGTTGGCCGGCCACGCTGTTCACCAGGCGCAGGTCGGTCACCGGGTTGCCGAGTCCCTGCTTGGAGACGCTGGAGGCCAGCACCCGCAGGAACTCGTGGTCGCGGTTGATGCGCCCGAGGTCGCTCTGCAGCTCGTAGGGCCAGTAGGCGTGGTTCGTCGTCGTCACGCTCGCCGGGCGGTACTGCAGGTGGCGGGCCCGCACGACCTGCAGCGCGTGGTAGCCGTCGAGGTGCACGCAGCCGGCGCGCGGGATGTTCAGTCCGGAGTAGGCGTCGAAGACGGGCATCGGGAAGTACATGTTGATCCCGCCCAGGGCGTTGACCACGTTGGCGAAGGTGTCGAAGTTGAGCTCGACCGAGTGCTGGATCCCGATGCCGAAGTCCTGGCGAATCACCTTGATCAGCTGGGACTGCCCCTGGTAGAGGGCCGCGTCGATCTTGTAGCCGCCGTAGGGGTAGGGGCCCGAGCGCGCGTTGGGCAGGAACAGGTCACGCGGGATCGACAGGATCGACAGCGCCCGCGTCGCCGGGTTGAGGTGCAGGATCATGATGACGTCGCTGTTCACGCCGTTCACGCCGGCCGAGCACAACCCGTAGGCGGCGTTCTGCACCTTGAGCGCGCAGCGCGACGTCGAGCCGATCATCAGAATGTTCTGGGTCCCGGCGTCGGCCCCCGTGGTGGCGCCCGTCGTGAGGTTGGCCACCGCCACGCGGTGGATCTTGGAGTTGAGGTAGTAGAGGTAGCCAGCACCCGCGGCCACGATGAGCACGATCACCAGACCCACCACTCCCAGCGCGATCCACCAGGGCCGCGCGCGCGAGTGTCGGCGACTGGCGCGGCGCTGACGACGCCGGGCGCGGCGCGAGGGGACGCCCGCTCGCTCGTCAATCGCTCCGCCCAGCGCGCGCAGCCGCTGGGCGTTGGGTACGTCGCCGTGCGACGCGTCCGACGACCCCGAGTGGTGAGAGCGGGCCATAAGAACGTAATTCTACCAACCGGGCGCGCCGACGCCTCGCCACGACCGACGCGAGACGTCGGCTAGGGTCGGACTCGTGGCCCCTCGCGCGTCTCGACTGACCCTCGAGCGCACGGTCCTGGCCAACGGCCTGCGCGTCGTGGTCGCGCCCGACCACGCAAGCCCCCTGGTCGGAGTGGCCGTCGTCTACGACGTGGGCTTTCGCTCCGAGCCCCCCGGGCGCACCGGCTTCGCCCACCTCTTCGAGCACCTGATGTTCCAGGGCTCGGCCCACGTCGCCAAGATGGAGCACGCCCGCCTGGTCGAGGGGGCCGGCGGCGTCTTCAACGGCAACACCCGCTCCGACCTCACCACCTACTACGAGGCGCTGCCCGCGGGCGCGCTGGACCTGGCCCTGTGGCTCGAGGCCGATCGCATGGGCGCCCCGGCGGTGACCGAGGAGAACCTGGCCAACCAGATCGCGGTCGTCGAGGAGGAGATCAAGGTCAACGTCCTCAACCAGCCCTACGGCGGCTTCCCCTGGATCAGCCTCCCCGAATTGGCCTTCGACACCTACCCCAACGCCCACAACGGCTACGGCGACTTCACGCACCTCGAACGGGCCAGCGTGGCCGACGCCGTGGCCTTCCACGCGCGCTACTACGCGCCGAGCAACGCCACCCTGGCCGTCGCGGGCGACTGCGACCCCGACCAGGTCGTCGCGCTGGCCGAGCGCTACTTCGGGCCGATCGCGTCGCGGCGCGCCCCCGTCGCGGGCCCCTGGGGCGAGCCGGCGCCACGCGAGGAGCGCCGCCGCGTGATCGACGACCCCCTCGCCCCCCAGCCGGCCTTCGCGCTCGGGTACCGCACGCCCGACCCGGTGGGTGACCTGACCCACCACCTGGCCTACGTCGCGGCGGCCAGCGTGCTGGGCGACGGCGACGCCAGCCGCCTGCGCGAACGCCTGATGCACCACGACCACGCCGTGACCGACCTGGGGTGCTCGATCGGCGTCTTCGGGGGCGACAGCCTGATGATGCGCGACCCGGCCCTCTTCCAGGTGGTGGTCTACCACCCCGACGACGTCACCGCCGACGAGCTGGCGGCGACGGTGCACGAGGAGATCGCGCGACTCGGCGACGACGGCTGCCGAGTCGACGAGCTCGAGCGCGTGACGGCCGCCTTCGCCGGCGGCTTCTGGCAGGGAGTCGACTCGGTCAACGAGCGCGCCATCATGCTCGCCTCGCTCGAGACGATTCACGGCGACGCGGGGCTGCTGGACGAGCTGCCCGGCCTGCTGGGCGCGATCACCCCCGCAGCGGTCGCGGCCGCGGCGGCGGACTTGGCGAGCCAGCCCGTGGCGCGCGTCGAGATCCACCCCGCCCCCGACGGCGAGGCGACGTGAGGGCGCGCCCGGGCGTACGAGCCGCGCGACCAGCGGTGCGCGCCGTGCGCCGTGTCGCGGCCCCGCGGCTGCTCGACGAGACCGTGGACGGCGGACTGCACCTCGTAGCGGTGCGTCGTCCGTCGGTGCCGATGGTCGAGGTGCGCCTGTGCGTGCCCCTGGGCGCCGGGCTGGTGCGCCACGCCGCCGGGCCTCTGGTGCTGACGGGCGCGGTCACCGCGGGCACCGCGCACCACGACCGCGCGAGCCTGGCCGACGCGTTCGAACGCCTCGGGGGGGCGCTGGACGCCGCGCTCGACGACGACGTGGTGACGCTGCACGCCTTCGGCCTGGCCACGGCGCTGCCGACCCTGCTCGACCTGGTGAACGAGGTGCTGACCGGCGCCACCTACCCCGCCGACGAGGTGCGCGCCGAGCGCGACCGCACGGCCGACGAGGTGATCATGGACCTCAGCCGGCCCGAGGTCCAGGCCGGCGAGGCCCTCCGCGCACGCCTCTACGGCCACCACCCCTACGCCACGCCCACCCCGCGGCCCGAGGCGCTGCGCCGCGTGAGCGCCGCGGGCCTGCGCGCCATCCACCCGCGGGTCTTCGACCCGCGCGGCGCGCACCTCATCGTGGTCGGCGACGTGTCGACCGCGCGCGTCGCACGCCTGGTCGCCGAGCGGCTCGGTCCCTGGCTGGCCGGCGCTGGCGCCGGCGCCACGCCGCTCGCTCCGCTGCCGCCGGTCACCCCGGGGGGCATCGAGCTGCACGACCGGCCCGGCGCCCTGCAGAGCAACGTGCTGGTGGGCGCCAACGCCCCGCGGCGCACCGACCCCCAGTGGCCGGCCACGGCACTGGCCAACCTCGTCGTCGGGGGGATGTTCACCTCGCGCCTCGTCGAGAACCTGCGCGAACGACACGGCTACACCTACTCCCCCCACAGCGACGTCCACCACGGCCGGCCCGGGTCGACGCTGATCGTGGCCGCCGAGGTTGGCTCGTCGGTCACCGCCGCCGCCCTGGTCGAGCTGCGCTACGAGCTGGGGCGCGTGGCCGCCCTGGGCGTGAGCGAGGAGGAGCTCGAGGGCGCGCGGCGCTACGCGATCGGCTCGTACCTCATCCGCACGTCGACCCAGCGCGGCCTCGCGGCGACGCTCGCCGCCTACGCCACCTCCGACACGCCGGCGTCACTGGTCTTCGAGCACCCGGCGCGCATCACGCGCGCCACCCTCGAGGACGTGAACGCCGCGGCCCGCGAGCACCTGGGACCCGGATCGATGGCCACGCTCGTGGTGGGCGACGTCGACGTCGTGGGGCCCGCGCTGCGCGCACTCGACGAGGTCACGACCCCCTCCGCCTAGGCTGGCGGCGGAGGTGCCCGTGACCCACTCCGGATCCCCTCGCGCGACGTGAGCAGTCACCTCGACGCCCCGACGCGACGCGACGCGACGAGCCGACGCGACGACCTGGCGCTGCTGGTCGTGGTCGTCGGGGTGCTGATCACCGCCGTCGACACGACCATCGTCGTGCTGGCCCTGCCCGAGATCCAGCGATCCTTCCACATCGGCCTCTCCTCGGTGATCTGGGTGATCATCAGCTACCTCTTCGTCATCACGCTGCTCTCGACCCAGGTCGGGCGCCTCGGCGACCTGTTCGGGCGAGTGCGGATGTACGAGACGGGCTTCCTCGTCTTCGTCGTCGGCTCCCTCGCCTGCGCCCTGGCCTGGAGCGAGCTCTCGCTCATCGTCTTTCGCCTCGTCCAGGGGGTGGGCGGCGCGCTGATCGCCGCGAACTCCGGCGCCGTGATCGCCGACACCTTCCCCCCGGAGCGGCGCGGGCGCGCCTACGGCTTCAACTCCATCGGCTTCAACACCGGCGCCGTGCTCGGCGTGGTGCTCGGCGGAGCGATCGTCACCTACGTCTCGTGGCGGTGGATCTTCTGGATCAACGTGCCCATCGGCCTCGGCGCGATCCTCGTGGCGCGCCGGGTGCTCGTCGATCGCAGTGAGCGCCAGCGGCGCTCCCTGGACTGGTGGGGCATGGGCAGCGTCGGGCTCGGGCTGTTCGGCCTGCTCTGGGCGATGGTCGAGCTGATCACCACGCCGCTCGACCCGACGATCGTCGCCTCCCTGGCCGCAGGCGTCGTGCTGCTCCTCGTCTTCTGGCGCGTCGAGCGGCGCGTCGCCGACCCGATGCTCGACTTCTCGCTCTTTCGCGTCGCGACCATGACGCCCTCGCTGTTGGCCGCCCTCTTCCAGAGCCTGGCGAACTTCGCCGTCCTGTTCCTGCTGCTCATGTACCTCCAGGGCGTGCGCCACCTGAGCCCGATCCACGCCTCGCTGCTCCTGGTGCCGGGCTACGTGATCGGCGGGATCGTCGGACCCTTCGCCGGACGCGTGGCCGATCGACGCGGGGCGGTGCTGCCCGCCACCGCGGGCCTCGCGATCCAGGTGCTGGCGCTGGTGGCCTACGCGCAGCTGGGCCGCGCCACGTCGCTCTCCTACCTCGTCGGGGCCTACGTCGTGGGGGCGATCGGCGCGGGACTCTTCTTCCCCTCGAACAACTCGGCGGTCATGAAGGCCGCCCCGCGCGAGTCCTTCGGCGTGGCCTCGGGCCTGCTGCGCACCTTCGCCAACGTCGGGATGGTCTTCTCCTTCGCGCTGGCGATCCTGGTGGCCTCCACCACGATCACCCGGGCCGAGGCCTTCACCATCTTCGTGGGCACCAGCTCGCTGGCCCCGGCGGCGGCTGGCGCGTTCGTCACCGGCCTGCACGCCGCGTTCTACTCCTCGACGTCGCTCATGGCGCTGGCGGCGGTGCTCTCCTTCTCGCGGGCGCGCTCGGGCGACGCGCCGCGCGAGCGCGCGAGCGCCTCCCTGAGGTCGGCGCGGCCTCAGGCCCCGAAGCGCCGCTCGCGCCGCGCGTAGTCGCGCAGGGCCCGCAGCAGGTCCACGCGGCGAAAGGCCGGCCAGTAGGGGTCGACGAAGGCGAACTCGGCGAAGGCCGACTGCCAGAGCAGGAAGCCCGAGAGTCGCGACTCGCCGCTGGTGCGGATCACCAGGTCGATGTCGGGTAGGTCGGCGGCGTAGAGGTTGCGCGCCAGCCCCTCGGTGTCGATGGCCTCGGCCAGGTCGCCGACGGCCACCCCCTCGTCGACCAGCTCGGTCACCAGCGAGCGGCACGCGTCCACGATCTCCTGGCGCCCGCCGTAGCAGAGGGCGATGTTGACGTCGAGGCGGTCGCCGCCGGTCTCGGCCACGCGCGCCACCGCCTCCTTGGCCGCGCCGGCCAGGTCTGGCGGCAGCAGGTCCAGACTCCCCGAGACCGAGAGAGAGAACCCCAGGCGTGCCGCCTCGGCCGGCAGACGCTCGAAGAGGCCCTTCAGCACGGTGAAGTAAGGCGCCAGCTCGTCGGCCGGCCGGCGCAGGTTCTCGGTCGAGAGCACCCAGGCGGTGACCGCCTTGATATCCAGCTCGGCGCACCACTCGAGGAGCTCCTCGAGCTTGGCCATGCCCGCCTCGTAGCTGGCGGTGTAGCCGCCGCCGGTCTCCTCGCGGGCGTAGCGGCGGTGGCCGTCGGCGATGACGCCCACGTGTCGCGGCAGGCTGCCGGGGGGCAGGGAGCGGGCCAGGCGTCGCTCGTAGTACCGGTACAGGGTGGCGCGAAGAGCCAACGGACCCTCCTTCGGGTGAACGGCACCGACCGGCCCATTGTACCTGGCGCGGGCCGCCGACCCGGGGCGGGCCTCGTCGCGGGCGGTGGCCGTCACTACAGTGGTCGTGCATGGAGTACCACCCCTACGGGCCCCCACCGCCGGGCCACCGCCCGTGGTTCACGGGGATCGGCGCGGGGGTGCTCGCGTTGGCGGCGATCGTCGGCGGGTACGACTTCGGGCGCTTCCGCCACGCCGCGGGCTACTCCACCATCGTGGGGTGGGGCGCGGCGCTGGTCATCCTGGTCGCGGGCACGCTCGCGGTGCGCCACCTGGCGACCGGTCTCAACCGGGCCTTCAACCGGCGCGGCAACCCCGGGGCGGGCGGCGCCGTGCGCCTGGTGGTGACCGGCATCGGCCTCGTGGTGCTGATCTTCGCGGCCCTGGCGGTGCTGGGCGCCTCACTCGCCCACCTGCTCATCGGCGCCGGCCTGGCCGGCGTGATCCTGGGCATCGCCGCCCAGCAGAGCCTGTCCAACCTCTTCGCCTCGATCGTGCTGCTCCTGGCCCGGCCGTTCTCGGTGGGCGACCACATCCGGATCCGCTCGGGCGTCATCGGCGTGCTCGACGTGACGGTCCTCGCCAGCGGGCTGACCTACGTGACGGTGCGCACCGAGGACGGCATCCTCCAGGTGCCCAACTCCATCCTGCTGAACTCGGGCATCGGCCACCTGCACGCCACGCCCCCGGACTCCACCCCGCCCGGCCCCTCGGCGGCTCCGGCGCCGTCGGCGAGTGCGAC
>JAJYNX010000049.1 GCA_021786095.1 Actinomycetes bacterium
CCTCGCCGAGCATGGCCCCGACGCGTCCCAGATCACCGGCACCGGCCCGGGTGGACGGCTCACGCGCGACGACGTGCTCGCGGCGGCGGCGCCACCGCGACGCGACCAGGGGGTCGTCTCGCCGGTGGTGCGCCGGCTCCTCGCCGAACACGGCCTCGACGCGTCCCAGATCACCGGCACCGGCCCGGGTGGGCGGCTCACGCGCCGTGACGTCGACGGCGTCATCGCCAGCCGCGCAACGGCGTCACGCACCGGCGACGAGGTCATTCCCTTCACCAAGATCCGCCGCGTGACCGCCGAGCACATGATCCGCTCCAAGGCCACCTCGGCGCACACGCTGATGGTGCGCGAGATCGACTACGAGCACGTCGACGCCGTACGCCGCACGCACGGTGACGCCTTCCGCCGCGACGAGGGATTCAGCCTGACCTACCTCCCCTTCAACGTCCTGGCCACCCTCGAGGCCCTGCGCGACTTCCCACACCTCAACGCGTCCGTCGGTGACGACGCCCTCATCGTCCACCACGACCTGCACCTCGGCATCGCCGTGGACATCGAGGGAACCGGCCTTGTGGTGCCGGTCGTGCACCACGCCGACCGCCTCGACCTGCGCTCGGTGGCGCGGGCGATCCGCGACCTCGCGACGCGCGCGCGCACCAAGCGCCTCACCCTCGACGACACCGCCGGGGGGACCTTCACCATCACGAACCCGGGCCCGTTCAACACGTTGCTGACCGGCGCGGTGATCAACCAGCCCCAGGTGGCCATCCTCTCCACCGACGGCGTGAGCCGCAAGCCGGTGGTCGTGACCACCCCTGACGGCGAGGCGATCGCCATCCATTCGATCGGGCTGGTCGCGTTGACCTTCGACCACCGCGTCATCGACGGCGCCTACGCCGCTCGCTTCCTGGCGCGTCTGGCCGAGATACTGGCGACGCGCAACTGGGAGGACGCGCTCTAACCTCGCACGAGACGCTGCACTATCCTCAGCCCGTGACCCGAGACAAGATTTTGGAGGCCGCGGCCCTCGAGATCGAGCGAAACGGCCTCACACAGTTTCGTGTGAAACGCGTCGCCCTCGAGGCGGGGATCTCCGTGGCGTTGCTCTACAGCTACTTCGAGGACCGCGAGGGGCTGATCGCCGCCACCATGGTTCACCGCTACCGCCAGGTCTTGCTGGGCAACGCCGAGGTCTTCACCACCCCGCTACGCCACGTCGAGACCACCGACGACCTGCGCACCGCCCTGGTCACGATGATCGCCGACGCCCAGACGCCCGACCGCACCGAGGCGCGCGCCCTACGTATCGAGGGGATGTCGTTCGCCCAGCACAACGCGGTGGCCGCCGCCGGCATCGCGGCGGCCAAGGAGGAGGCCGGCGAGCTCATCGAGCAGTACGTGGAGCCCCTGGCGGCGAAGAACCTGCTCGCCGAGGGCATGAGCCCCCACTCGTTCGCTCGGATCTGGTACGCGCTGTTCTTCGGCCAGATCGCGGTCGAGGGGGGCGAGCGCCTGGCGATCACCTCCGACGAGTGGCTCGAGGCGCTGCACGTGATCGCCTCGTCGATGGTGCGACCCGACTAGCGCGACCCCCGCGCCACGGACGACGAGGAGGGTCAGGCGTGCGCGCGCACGCGTGCACGCCGCTCCGTGGGGTACGTCAGGGCCGTGATCCAGACGAAGAGACTGATCCCGAAGCCCACCTCGAAGAAGGACTCGCCGAGCAGCAGATTGGGGAAGTGCCAGTCGGGCAGCGAGAGCGCGGCGACGACGCCGGACACCGCCTGAATAACCCAGGCGACGACCGAGCCGAGGCTGCGGTGACGCCGCACCAGTGCGGTGGTGAGACCGATCTGCACCAGCGCCATGACGGTGCCGACCGTCATGTGCGACCAGTTGAGGAAGGGCCCCCGGTTGTACGGGGTGACGAGCAGCAGGAACAGGCCGACTGCCACCGCGCGCACGCCCATGATCAGCCCCGGCGGCGCAGCGTGCGCGGCGTAGTAGGACGCGGTGCGCCACAGCCCCACTGCGGCAGCGGCGAAGCCCGTGACCAGGATGACGATGGTCCGGTGGAAGACGCCGTAGAACGAGATGCCGTCGTTGCGCGCGGTGATCCCGTGATCGATGATCACGCACAGCACGAGCGACACGAAGAAGAAGCCCTGCGACGCGCCGAGGAGCCGACGGGCGTCACGGCGCTCGCTCGCGACCAAAGCGGGGGCGGTGTCGCAGGCGGTCACGAATCAGTCGTGGAAGCGTGACCGCGAGCGTGCCAACTCCTGGTGGGCCTCGTCGCGGCCCACCCATCGCTCCACCTTCATCCACTTCCCCTCGTCGAGGTCCTTGTAGACGGTGAAGAAGTGACTGATTCGATCCAACGTCGCCTTGGGCACGTCGCCGATGTCCGTCGCCGCAGACCAGGCGGGATCGTACGTGGGGACCCCGAGCAGCTTCGCGTCCTCGCCGTGCTCGTCGGTCATCAGGCACATCCCCAGGATCTTCACCTCGATGAGACACCCCGGAAAGGTCGGGTACTCCGTCAGCACCAGTGCGTCGAGCGGGTCGCCGTCGCCGCCGAGCGTGTCGGGGACGAAGCCGTACTCGGCCGGGTAGACCATGGACACCAGCAGGTGGCGATCCAACTTGACCGTGTTGGTGTGGTGATCGTACTCGTACTTGTTCTGACTGCCCCGCGGTATCTCGACGACGACGTTCACGGTCTCCACGAGCGGCTCCTCCACTGACCCGGCCGCCACCGCGGCGTCCGACCCCATCGTAGCCAACCACTCGCCGCGGCCGCGGGTCGTCCGAAGGGGCAAATTCGGTGGCTCTAGACTCACATCGCGCGGCGCCGAGCCGCCGTGGACGAGGAGGTCGCCGTGGAGCGAGTAGGGGTAGTCGGGTGCGGACTGATGGGCTCGGGCATCGCGGAGATCGCCGCGCGTTCGGGTGCCGACGTGGTCGTCATCGAGCGCAACCCCGAGGCGCTGGCCGCCGGGGTCGAGCGGATCGAGCGGTCACTGACGCGCGCCGTCAACGCGGGCAAGGTGCCCGAGCACGAGGCCAACACCGCTCGGGGGAACCTGACCTTCAGCGAGGACTTCACCAAACTGGCGGATCGCCAGATCGTCATCGAGGCCGTCGCCGAGGACGAGGCCACGAAGATCCAGGTGTTCAAGAAGCTCGACGCCGTCGTGAGCGACCCCGAGGCGATCCTGGCGACGAACACGTCGTCGATCCCCATCATCAAGTTGGCCATGGCGACGCGCCGCCCCGAGCAGGTCATCGGCATGCACTTCTTCAACCCCGTGCCCGTGCTGAAGCTCGTCGAGGTCATCTCGTCGCTGCTGACCAGTGCCGAGACGGCGGCGCGCGTGCGCGAGTACGCCACCGACACCCTCGCCAAGCGCGTGATCACGTCGCCCGATCGCGCGGGCTTCGTGGTGAACGCCCTGCTCATCCCCTACCTACTCTCCGCCGTGCGCATGCTCGAGTCGGGCTTCGCCAGTGCCGAGGACATCGACACGGGCATGGTTCTGGGGTGCGCGCACCCGCTCGGACCACTCGCGCTCACTGACCTGATCGGCCTGGACACCACCCTGGCCGTCGCCGAGTCGCTCTACGAGGAGTTCAAGGAGTCCCACCTCGCCACCCCGCCGCTCCTGTCACGTATGGTCCAGGCGGGGCTGCTCGGTCGAAAGTCGGGTCAGGGCTTCTACTCCTACAAGTAGCCCGCGCCGTGAGCACCTTCATCGCCACCCTCCAGTGCTCCGACCAACCGGGCATCGTGCGCGCCGCCAGCACCGCAATCGTCGAGCTCGGCGGCAACATCCTGGAGAACGACCAGTTCACCGATCCCGGCACCGGGCAGTTCTGCATGCGCACGCGCTTCGAGACGACCTCCGCATCGCTGGCCGACGCGCGGCGCGTGCTCGCCGAGCAACTGGAGCACCTCGCACCGCGACTCGGCGTGCGCGACGAAGAACAGCCCCGTCGCGCCCTGATCATGGTGTCGACGGCCGACCACTGCCTGGCCGACCTGCTCTACCGCCGCGAGCGCGGCGACCTCCCACTCGACGTCGTCGCCGTGGTGAGCAACCACCGCGACTGCGAACCCGTGGCGCGGCGCTACGACGTGCCCTTCGTGGAGATCCCCGTCACCGCGGCGACCCGCGACCTCGCCGAGGAGCGCCTGCGCGAACTGATCGTGCGTCACGACATCGACTTCGTGATCCTGGCGCGCTACATGCAGATCCTCTCGCCGGCCCTGTGCGCCGACCTGGAAGGGCGCGTCATCAACATCCACCACTCCTTCCTGCCGGGGTTCCGAGGCGCGCGCCCCTACCATCAGGCCTACGAGCGTGGCGTCAAGCTCATCGGCGCCACCGCCCACTTCGTGACCGCCGAGCTGGACGAGGGGCCGATCATCGAGCAGGACGTCGTGCGCGTCTCGCACGCGCGCCGGGCCGAGGACCTGGTCGCCCTCGGGCGCGACATCGAGCGCACGGTGCTCGCTCGCGCGGTGACCCTGATGGCGGAGGACCGCGTCACCGTGGTGGGGCGCCGCACGGTCATCTTCTCCCAGTAGCGACGTCAGGTCACGGGGTTGCGCACCGCGAAGCGCGCGGCCCGGTGCTCCTCGCCCTCCAGCACCGCGACCATCTGCTCGACCGCGTCGTACACGTCGACGAAGCGCAGGTAGAGCGGCGCGAACCCGAACCGGCTGATGTCGGGGTCGCGAAAGTCCCCGATGACCCCTCGTTCGATCAGAGCCTGCACGATGGCGTAGCTCTCGGGGTGGCGCAGGGCCACCTGGCTGGCCCGCCGGTCGTGCTCACGCGGCGTCACGATCTCGAACACTCCGGCGAGGCGCGCCTCGACCAGCTCGATGAAGAGGTCGGTCAGGGCCAGACTCTTGGCGCGCACCTGATCCAGGGTCACGTGAGCAAAGACCTGGAGCGCGCCCTCCATCGCGGCCAGGGCCAGGACCGACGGCGAGGACGTGACGAACGCCCGCACGCCGGGCGCCGGCTCGTAGGTCGGCTCGAAGTCGAAAGGGCGAGCGTGGCCCAACCAGCCCGGTAGAGGATTCTCGAGGACTCCCTGCCACGAGCGGCGCACGTACAGGAAGGCCGGCGACCCGGGCCCCGCGTTGAGGTACTTGTACCCGCAGCCGGCGGCGAAGTCGACGTTCGCCCCCGTGACGTCGAGTGGCACCGCCCCGGCCGAGTGCGCGAAGTCCCACAGCATCAGGGCCCCGCACGCGTGCACCGCGGCGGTGATCCCCGACAGGTCGAGCATCTCCCCGGTGCGAAAGTCGACGTGGGTCAGCAGCACCAGAGCGACGTCGGGACCGAGCTCGTCGGCCAGGTCGGCGCGGTCGATGGCCCGCACCTCGACCGGGCGGCCGGCGCGCGCGGCCATCGCCCGCACCACGTAGAGGTCCGAGTGGAAGTTCACCGCGTCGGTCAGCACGACGTGGCGATCGGGGCGCAGGGCGAGCGCTCCCCCGATGAGCTTGGCCAACAGGATCGTCAGCGAGTCGGCGACCAGGACCTCGCCGGGGCGCGCACCGATGAGCGGGGCGAGCTGGTCGCCCAGGCGCGAGGGCATGTCCATCCACCCGGCGCTGTTCCAGCTGCGCACGAGTCCCGTCGCCCATTCGCGGTCGAGCACCTCGTCCACGCGCTGGCGTACCCCTCGCGACACCGGTCCGAGCGAGTTGCCATCGAGGTAGACGACGCCCTCGGGCAGCGTGAACCAGTCACGAAGTGCGGCGATCTCGTCGGCCTCGTCGCGGCGCCGGCAGTCCTCACGTGTGATCATGATCGTCTCCCCGAGGGTTCCGCCACGGCACCGACGCTCACGATCGCACCAGCGGCTTGTAGTGAAAGCGGTGAGGCTGATCGGCGTCGGTACCCAGGCGCCGATGCCGGTCCGCCTCGTAGTCCGAGAAGTTGCCCTCGAACCATCGCACGCCCGCGTCACCCTCGAACGCGAGCACGTGCGTGGCCACGCGATCCAGGAACCACCGATCGTGGCTGATGACCACCGCGCAACCAGGGAAGCTCACGAGCGCGTCCTCGAGCGCCCGCAACGTGTCGACGTCCAGGTCGTTGGTCGGCTCGTCGAGCAGCAAGACGTTGCCACCACCGCGCAGCACGCTCGCCAGGTGCACGCGGTTGCGCTCGCCTCCCGACAGGTCACCGACGCGCTTCTGCTGGTCGCTCCCCTTGAAGCCGAAGCTCGCGACGTAGGCCCGAGCGTGGATCTCCCGGTTGCCGACCACCAGACGCTCCTGGCCGCCGGCGATGACCTCGAACACGGTGGCGTCGGGCGCCAGGGACGCGCGCGACTGGTCCACGTAGGCGAAGCTCACCGTCGAGCCCACCGTCAACTCGCCGGCGTCGGGAGCCTCCTCGCCCACCAGCAGGCGAAACAGCGTGGTCTTGCCCGCACCGTTGGCCCCGATCACGCCCACGATGCCGCCCGGCGGCAGGAGGAAGGTCAGGTCCTCGATGAGCAGCCGATCCGCGAACCCCTTGGTGAGGCCTCGGGCGTCCACCACCACATCACCCAGACGCGGCCCCGGGGGGATGACGATCTCCAGTCGGTCGGCGCGACGCTCGGCCGCCTCGGCCTCGGCCACCAGGTCGTTGAAGGCGTTCAGCCGAGCCTTGCCCTTGCTCTGACGCGCGCGCGGCGACATCCGGATCCACTCCAGCTCCCGGGCCAGTGCCGACTGGCGCGCCTCGTCCACTCGCTCCTCGGCCGCGAGGCGCGCCTGCTTCTGCTCGAGCCACGACGAGTAGTTGCCCTCCCACGGGATGCCGCGCCCCCGATCGAGCTCGAGGATCCACGAGGCCGCGTTGTCGAGGAAGTAGCGATCGTGGGTGACGGCGACCACCGTGCCCGGGTACTCCTGCAGCGTGCGCTCCAGCCACGCCACCGACTCGGCGTCGAGGTGGTTGGTGGGCTCGTCGAGCAGGAGCAGGTCCGGCGCCGACAGGAGCACCCGACACAGGGCCACCCGGCGGCGCTCCCCGCCCGAGAGGGTCGCCACCTCGGCGTCGGGCGGCGGGAGGCGCAGGGCGTCCATAGCGATCTCCAGGGTCCGCTCGAGGTCCCACGCGTTCGCCGCGTCGATCCTCGTCTGCAGGTCCGCCTGCTCGGTCAGGAGCGCGTCCATGTCGGCGTCGGACTCGCCCATCGCCGCGCACACCGCGTCGTAGCGGGCCAACAGGTCGCGCGACGCGGCCACGCCGTCGGCGACGTTCTCCACGACGTTCTTCGTCGGGTCCAGAGTCGGCTCCTGAGCGAGGTAGCCCACGGTGAAGCCAGGCGTGAGGCGCGCCTCACCGGTGAACCCGTCGTCGAGGCCGGCCATGATGCGCAGCAGCGAGGACTTGCCCGAGCCGTTCGATCCGATCACCCCGATCTTGGCGCCGGGGTAGAAGGAGAGGGTGACCCCCTTGAGCACCTCACGGTCTGGAGGATAGAAGCGACGCAGGTCGCGCATGGTGAAGATGAACTGGGCAGCCACGTCTACCAGTGTGGCCGATCAGGAGAAGGGAGGTCCACCACTACACTCCCCCCATGCCGAACGCCAGCCCCGTGCACCGCCACGCCCCCGACTGGATCATCCTGACCATCGCGTGCCTGGCCCAGTTCATGGTGGTGCTCGACGTCTCCATCGTCAACGTCGCGCTCCCGTCGATGCAGCGCGACCTGCACTTCTCCCTCGCCAACGCGCAGTGGGTCGTCAACGCCTACGTCCTGACCTTCGCCGGATTCCTGCTGCTCGGCGGACGCACCGCCGACCTCTTCGGGCGCCGGCGCGTCTACCTCGCGGGGCTGGCCCTCTTCACTCTCGCCAGCATCGGCGCCGGGCTCGCGACCAACGGCACCGAAATGATCGCGGTGCGCGCACTGCAGGGCATCGGCGGTGCCATCCTGTCCCCGGCGACGCTGACGATCATCGTCACCACCTTTCGCGGGCCGCGCCTGCCCAAAGCCCTGGGCACCTGGAGCGCGGTGGCCGGCGCCGGGGGCGCGGTCGGGGGACTCCTCGGCGGAGCACTGACCGGCTGGGTGTCGTGGCGCTGGATCTTCTTCATCAACGTCCCGGTCGGCGTCGCCGCCGGGGTGCTGGCCGCGCTCTACCTGCGCGAACTGCGCCGTCGCGACGAGCAGGAGCGTCTCGACGTCACCGGCGCGGTACTGGTTACCGGCTCGCTCGCCGCGATCATCTACGCGGTCGTCAACACCGTGACCCAGTCGTGGACCTCGACAGCCACCCTGTCGTGGCTGCTCGGTGGCCTCGTGGGGCTCGCGATGTTCTTCTGGTGGGAGGCGTCCGTGGCCACCCACCCGCTGCTGCCCTACCGAATCTTCCGCTCGCGGGCGCTGTCCACCTCAAACCTCGTCATGTTCCTCGTCGGTGGGGCCTTCTTCACCATGTGGTACTTCCTGACCTTCTACTACCAGTACGTGCTGGGCTACGGTGCGGTCAAGACCGGCCTCGCCTTCCTGCCCATGGCGCTGGCCATCATCGCGGGAGCCCAGCTCAGCTCGCGGATCCTGCACCGCACCCACGTGCGCCCCCTGCTGCTCGCGGGCACCGCCCTGGCCACGGTGGGCTTCGCGTGGGTGTCGCGGGTCGGCGCGCACAGCTCCTACGCCGCGAACATCCTCGTACCCTCGGCCCTGTGCGCCTTCGCGATCGGGCTGCTCTTCACCCCGCTGGCCAGCGCCGCGACCACGGGAGTCGACCACGCCGAGGCGGGACTGGCCTCGGGGGTGCTCAACACGGCGCGCCAGATCGGTGGCTCCCTGGCCCTGGCCGCGCTGGGAACGGTCGCGGCCGACCGCAGCGCCACGTTTCGCGTCGCCACCTCGCACCTGGCACTGACCAGTGGCTACGATCGCGCCTTCCAGCTCTCGGCCGCCATCACCGCGCTCGCGCTCGTGGTCAGCCTGGCCGTTCCGCGCTACGTGACGCCCCACCCGGGTCACTGAGGTCCCAAGCCCGCGACAATGCCGAGACCAGGACGGCGCCGGCCGGTCGACGGGGTCGCACCCCCGCGGCCGGCCGGCGCGCAGTAGTGTCGCGGTGACCATACCCCACCTCCGGCTCGTCGCCGAGCGGTGGGCCAACCCTGGAGGAACTGCATGAAAGTGGGAGACAAGACGGGTGGCGTGCGGCGCCTCACCACCCTGATGGGAACGGCCGCCCTGGTCCTGGGCACGCTCACCGTGAGCGTGGCGGGTTCGACGGTCGCGGCCACGACGGCCTCGGCGGCGACGCCCTTCAAGGCCTGCGTCGTCACCGACACCGGCGGCATCAACGACAAGTCCTTCAACGCCTCGGCCTGGAAGGGTCTGCAGGACGCGAAGAAGGTCGACCCGAAGATCGCCATCACGTACCTGTCGTCGACGTCGTCGGCCGACTACGTGCCCAACATCAACAGCTTCATCAGCCAGAAGTGCGGCATCATCGTGACCGTGGGCTTCCTGATGGACGCGGCGACCAAGGCGGCGGCCAACGCCCACCCGGCCCAGAAGTTCGCGATCGTGGACGACGCCCCGACGGGTCTCAAGCACAACAACGTGCTCGCGCTGCAGTACGAGACCGACCAGGCCGGCTTCCTCGGCGGCATGCTGGCGGCGGGGATGAGCAAGACCGGCACGGTGGCCACCTACGGTGGTGAGCAGTTCCCGTCGGTCACCCTGTACATGAACGGCTTCATCGCCGGCGTGCGCTACTTCGACAAGACCTACCACAAGTCGGTCAAGACTCTGGGCTGGACCCCCGCCAAGGGGGCCTGCAACCTCAACACCTGCAACGGCAAGGGGACCTTCGTCGGCAACTTCACCGACCAGACCGCGGGCAAGACCCTCACCGCCGGTGACTTCGCCTCGGGCGCCGACATCGTCTTCCCGGTCGCGGGCTCGGTCGGACTCGGCTCGGTGGCTGCGGCCCAGCAGGCCGGCAAGGGACACAGCGTCCTGTGGGTCGACAGCAACGGCTGCGTCCAGGACGCGGCCGACTGCAAGTGGTTCGTCGGCACCGTGGCCAAGGGCGTCGAGCCCTCGGTCGAGGCGGCCGTGCTCGCGGCCGCTCGTGGCACGTTCAAGGGCGGCCGCTACATCGGCACGCTCAAGAACAACGGCACGCAGCTGGACTTCGGCGGCATCCCCGTCCCGGCGTCGCTCAAGGCGAAGATCGCCGCTGCCAAGGCCGGCATCATCAAGGGCACCATCTCGGTGAACCCGAACTCCTACCCCGCCGGCTGAGTCACCGGCGTCACGAGGCTCGACGAAGGCCCGGCTCCCTGGAGCCGGGCCTTCGTCCTGACTACGATGTCTCCCTATGCGTCTCGAACTCCGCGGGATCACCAAGCGCTTCGGCTCCTTCACCGCCAACGACCGCATCAGCCTGACGGTCGAGCCCGGGCAGATCCACTCGCTGCTCGGTGAGAACGGCGCCGGCAAGTCCACGCTCATGAACGTGCTCTTCGGGCTGCTGCACGCCGAGGAGGGAGAGATCCTCATCGACGGCGAGCCGGTGCGGTTCCACGACTCGGGCGAGGCCGTGCGCCGGGGGATCGGCATGGTCCACCAGCACTTCATGCTGGTGCCGGTGTTCACGGTCGCCGAGAACGTCGTGCTGGGCTTCGAGCCCACCAAGTCCCTCAACCGAATCGACTACCGCCACGCCACCGACGAGATCCGGCGCGTCTCGCGTGAGTTCAACCTCGAGGTGGACCCCGACGCCCTCGTAGAGAACCTCCCAGTCGGACTCCAGCAGCGCGTGGAGATCCTCAAGGCGCTCAGCCACGACGCCGAACTGCTCATCCTCGACGAGCCCACCGCGGTGCTGACGCCCCAGGAGATCGACGCCCTGATGGCGATCATGCGCTCACTCGCGGCCGCTGGCAAGTCGATCCTCTTCATCACCCACAAACTGAAGGAGGTCAAGGCCGTCGCCGACGTCATCACCATCATCCGTCACGGCCAGGTCGTGGGCACCGCCGCGCCGAGCGCGACGGAGTCCGAGCTGGCGTCGATGATGGTGGGTCGTGACGTCGAGCTCACTGTGGCCAAGGAACCGATCACCCCGGGGGCCGCCGTGCTCGAGCTGCGCGACCTGGTCGTGCGTGACGATCGGGGCCTGACGGCCGTGAACGGCGTCTCGTTGGACGTGCACGAGGGAGAGATCCTCGCCCTCGCCGGCGTCCAGGGCAACGGACAGACCGAGCTGGTGGAGGCCATCGCGGGCATGCGCCCCATCGAGTCGGGCACCGTCACCCTCAACGGGCGCGACATCACCAATCGCAGCCCCCGCGAGATACTCGACGCCGGGCTGGGCCACATCCCCGAGGACCGCCAACGCGACGGTTTGGTGATGGCACTCTCGGTTGCCGACAATCTGGTCCTGAACACGCCGCGCCGCGCCCCGTTCGCCCGGCGCGGCACGCGAAACCTGGTCGCCGTGCAGGCCAACGCCGAGCGACTCATCGCCGACTTCGACATCCGCGCTGAGTCGCCCCGTGAGCCGGTGAGCTCGCTCTCGGGCGGCAACCAGCAGAAGGTCATCGTGGCCCGCGAGCTGTCGCGGCCGCTGCAGGTTCTGGTGGCGTCCCAGCCGACCCGGGGCCTCGACGTCGGCTCCATCGAGTACGTGCACCGCCAGATGGTCGAACACCGCAACCAGGGTCACGCGACGCTCGTGGTCTCCTCCGAGCTCGACGAGGTGCTCGCGCTCGGTGACCGCATCGCCGTCATGTACGCCGGACGCATCAGCGGCATCGTCGACCCCTCGGCCAGTCGCGAGACCATCGGTCTACTCATGGCCGGTTCGAGCGAGGAGGACACCCGTGTCGTCGCCTGACGTGTCGACCGTCCCGGGCTCGCCACCGCCGGTACCACCGGCGTCGCCGGCGGTCCCACCGACGCCGCCGCCCACCACCGCCCGGTGGCACCGGTGGTGGTCGCGCTGGTCGTCGGCCAGTCCCGTCTCGGTGACGATCTTCGCACTGATCCTCGGCTTCGCGGTCGGGGCACTCATCATCATCACGACCACGCCCACGGTGCTCGACGCGTGGCGCGGCCTGTTCCACGGGTGGGCCGGGCCCGGACGAGCCCTCAAGGTCTCCTTCGACACCGTGGGAGCGGCGTACCGCACGATGTTCGTGGGCTCCGTGGTCGACCCCGCCAGCCTGTGGCACTCGATCACCACCGGCCGTGGCTGGACCGCCACGCTGACCCCGCTGTCGGAGACCTTCACCTACGCGCCGCCCCTCATCATCGCCAGCATCGGCGTCGGCATCGGCTTCCAGACGGGCCTGTTCAACATCGGCGCGAACGGTCAGGCCGTCCTCGGCGGGATCGCCGGCGCCGTGGTCGGCGCCATGATCCACGTGCCCACGATCGTGCACCTGCCGCTCACTCTGCTCGCGGGGCTCGTGGGCGGCGCCCTCGCCGGTGCCGTGCCGGGGGTGCTCAAGGCCTACACCGGCGCCCACGAGGTGATCGTCACCATCATGTTCAACTACGTGGTCTACGCCTTCTTGATGTACGTGGTGCTCTCGACCCCCTTCCAGCAGCCCGGCCAGCAGAACGACATCGGTCGCACGATCCTGCCCTCGGCGACCCTCGCCCCGCTCTTCGGCACGGCGTCGGGTCTGCGCGTGAGCTACTCGATCATCGTGGCGCTCGTGGTCGTGGTCTACGCGTGGTGGTTCCTCGATCGCTCGTCCATGGGCTTCGAATTCCGCGTGACCGGTCTCAACCCCACCGCGGCGCGGGCCTCGGGCATCAGCGCGCGCCGGGTCACCGTCCTGGTCCTGGTCCTGTCGGGCGCCCTGTGCGGCCTGGCTGGCATCACGCAGGCCGCGAGCTTCCAGCAGCAGCTCAACGGGGGCTTCCTGATCGGCAACGCCGGCATCGGCTTCACCGCGATCACGGTGGCGCTGCTCGGTCGCAACCGGCCGATGGGCATCGTCTGGTCCTCCCTACTCTTCTCCGCACTCGGCGTCGGCGGGCGCGTCATGCAGGCGTCGACCGGAATCCCACTCGACCTGGCGACCGTCATCCAGTCGGTCATCGTGCTCTTCGTGGCCACCCCCGTGCTCGTCAAGGAGATCTTCCGCCTGCGCGCGGCGCACGTCACGCGCGTCCAGCTGGCCACCCAGGGATGGAACTCGTGACCACGACGTCGACGCCGAGCGAGACGGAAGCCGTCGCCCGCCGCTCGCACCACATGGGACGGACGCGAGTCATCGCCATCATGATGATTGTGATCGGGATCTTCACCGGCTGGGTCTTCGGCCTGGGCAGCGTGGCCGGCGCCCACTCCTCGCTCACGTTCAACCCGGTGGACCTCAGCGCCAACGCCCCGTGGCACGTGGGCACGCTCACCCTGGCTACACGGTGGTCGGTGCTCGTCCTGGCGTTCGTCATCCTCGCCCTGGGCGTCGAGGTCTTCTGGCGAGAACCACGCCGTGGCGTCATGGCCCGCTTCGGGGCGGTGGCGGTGCTGTTCCTCGTCGCCCTCCTGCTCTGGGCCGCGCGCGCACCAGGCCCCTCGCCGGTCTCCTTCGTCAACGTCACCGCCGTGCTGATCGGCGCGTCGGCCTACGCGATGGTCCTGATCTTCGGCTCGCTCTCCGGCGTGATGTGCGAGCGCTCGGGAGTGGTGAACATCGCCATCGAGGGCCAGTACATCGTGGGGGCGTTCCTCGGCACGATCTTCGCGTCGACCACCCACAACTTCTTCTACGCCGCCATCGCCGGAGCGATCGCCGGAGGGCTACTGGGACTGCTGCTGGCCTTCCTCGCGGTGCGCTACCTGTCGGACCAGATCATCGTCGGCGTGGTGATCGTCACGATGGTGAGCGGCCTCTCGTCGTACCTGAACCTGCAGGTGTTCACCCCCTACCCCAACCTCAACACCGGCAACCTCGCTCCCAACCTCCCGATCCCCCTGCTGACCAAGATCCCCGTCCTCGGTCCGGTGTTCTTCGATCAGTCGGGCTTCTTCTACCTCATGATCGTGCTCGTGGCCGTGGTGAGCTTCGCGCTGTTCAAGACCCGCTACGGCCTGCACGTGCGCGCGGTGGGCGAGCACCCCGAGGCCGCCTCGACGGTCGGCATCAACGTGGCGCGCGTTCGCTACCGCAACGTGGTCCTGGGCGGCGCCATCGCCGGCATCGGGGGCGTCGCCTTCATGGCCTCCCAGGGCCAGTTCCAGCCCGGCTACACCTCCGGGCTCGGCTACATCGCGCTGGCCGCCATGATCTTCGGACGCTGGCGTCCCTCGGGAGCGGTGGTGGCCTCGATCATCTTCGGGCTGTCGGTCTACCTCGCCTACAACCTGCAGACCTACCAGGTGCCCCTGTCGACCTACATCCTGCAGATGTTCCCCTACCTGATCACGATCCTCGTGGTGTCGGGGTTGGTGGGACGGGTGCGGGCCCCGGCCAACGACGGCATCCCCTACCGCCGCGAGTAGGCCCGTCCTCCTCCCAGCGAGCGCGCTCGATCGACTGTCGACGCACCCCACGCACCGTTGGCGCTCGGCGCGAGCACACTCGTGGCGAGCGCCAACCTCAACCTCGCGGCGCCAGCGCCGTGGCCCGCTCTCGTCGGCTTCGAGACATCGTGTCGCCATCGATCGACCACCCCCGCGTGACGGCGCACGCCCCGGTTCCGCGACTCCGCGACGTCCCCACCCTCGGGCGGTTGATGGACGGGTGACCGTGGCCGCTCGGTGCACCGAGCGGGACGAAGCTAGAAGCTGGCCCCGAGCGATCCCACGGCGCG
>JAJYNX010000022.1 GCA_021786095.1 Actinomycetes bacterium
GCGTAAGGACCCACGCGTGCGCAGCGGTGACATTCCCACCATCTGGAGGGGTGCGACCGCGATACCGAGCGCCCAACACGACGGCGGGGTCGTCAGGCGTTGCGCAACTGGCGTGCGACCGACGTGAGGTACGCGCGCAGCTCCTCGAGGCGTTCGGTGCTCACGCGATCACGCACCGTGTCCAGCGCGACGTCCATGGCCGCGATCCACGCGTCGCGCGCCGCCGGCGTGATCGCGAACGGGACGTGGCGCAGTCGCAACCGCGGATGGCCTCTCTCGTGGCTATAGGTGGGCGGACCTCCCCAGTACTGCACGAGGAAGAGCGTGAGGTGCCGCTTGGCGTCAGTGAGCTCCTCGGGGTACATGGGTCGAAGGATCTCGTCGCGCGCGACCACCTCGTAGAAGGCGTCGACCAGAGAGTCGAAGAACGACGGGCCCACTTCCTCGTAGAGTGAATCCGCCACGCCTCTCAGAATACGGGGACGTGCTCTAGACTCGTTCGAGCCCCCTGGGGCACGCGGGTGTAGCTCAATGGTAGAGCTCCAGCCTTCCAAGCTGGCCATGCGGGTTCGATTCCCGTCACCCGCTCCACCCCCCCACGACGCCACACCGGCATCTCGCTGCACGGCGCCGCGTCGCTCACCAACGGACGCCTCGCCCCGGAAGCCCGCCTCGGGCGTCAGGGCACCGCGCGCTGGTACGCGAGCAACTCCACACCCGTCTGGGGCGAACGGTCCCGCGCGGGATCTCGGATGAAGCCCAGTTGTTCGTAGAGCGCGTGGGCCGCCGCCATGGCGGTGGAACTCACCAGGACGAGCCGTCGACACCCCAAGTCCGCACTGCGACGAAGGCTCTCGCGTACCAGGAGTCGCCCCACCCCGCGACGCCGCGCGTCGGGCGCGACGGCGAGCATTCTGAGGACCGCGTCGCCCGTCTGGGCCCCCTGGGACCAGCGCGCGGCCGCACGCCACGTGAACAGAGACGCTGTGCCCAGGAGGTTGCCCGACGAGCCGTCCCGCGCCACCAGGAGGAACCCCGCCTCGGCGCGCGCACTCGCGTCGCGCAACTCGTCGACGTACGCGCCGCTCGCGAGCCCGTCGGCCGCGTACGCGTCGGCGGTGAGTTGGCCCACCCTCTCGAACTCCTCGGCGCGCGCGAGACCGATCTCGACGTCGACGCCCCCGGTGAGATCGGACACGCCCCCACTCTAGGGAGCGACGCACGCGAGAACGAGACCCGCCCAATCCATCAGCCGATGCGCGTCCGCGCTCCACGGAAGCGAGAGGCCCGATCCCACCACGAGACCGGTCGCCGACGTCGCCGCGCCGCCGGACGGTGGCGCGCGACGAAGCGATACACCGGCGCGGCGACCCAGTCAACCGGCCGTGAGGCGAGGATTCGACCGACGAGGCGCCATCCTCCCCCCAACGCGATGAGGGCCCTCGCCACGGCCCGCGAGCCCTCGAGGCGGCGACCATCCTCGACCCACCACGCCGCGCGCGCGGTCTCGTCGGCACTCACCACACTCACCCCCCGCGTGGTGGCGAGCCACTGCTGAGCGGCGACGACGTCGACGTCGTCACGCGACGGGAGCCGCCGATCCAGCCAGGCCGCGGCCACGACGCACAGCGAGCACTCGCCGTCGTAGATCAGGGTCGCACGTCCGCTCACGTCGCCACGTTAACGAGATCCGACCCCACACCGGCCACTCGCGCAACCGTAGGCTGCGAGCCGTGCAACGCCGCTTCGCCCTCGCCCAGCTGGCGCGGCGCCGCGAACCCGCGCTCCTCCTCGCCGGCCAGACCGTGTCGAACTTCGGTGACGGCGTCGCCCTGGTCGCGCTCACCCTGCTGGTCCTTGACACCACCCACAGCGCGAGTCGACTCGCCTGGTTCGCCGCCGCGCGCGTCACTCCCCTCGTGGTGTTCGTCCTCGTCGGTGGCGCAATCGTCGACCGGTTCTCACGGCGGCTGCTGCTCCTGATCTCCGACGTCACCCGGGCCCTGCTCACCGCAGCGCTCGCGGTCCTGATCGCCACCGGCGTACTCAAGTACGTCGAGCTGCTCGTCTTCGCCGTGTGCTTTGGCACCTTTGACGCTCTCTTCATGCCCGCGATGACCGCGCTCACCCCCGAGATCGTGCCCGACGACCTGCTCGGCGCAATGAACGCGGTGCGGCCACTCTCGAACAATCTCGTGGGCAACATGCTCGGACCGGCCGTGGGGGGCATCCTCGCCGCGCTGTCCACGACGTGGGCCGTCGGCGTCGACAGCGCCACGTTCGTCATCAGTGCCACGACTCTCGCCCTGATGCACCCCACCCCTCGACCACGGCGGATCGCGGACTCCACGATGCTCGCCGAGATCCGCGGCGGCCTGCGATACGTCCGCACCACCACGTGGCTCTGGACGACGCTCGCGGGCGTGGCCGCCATCAACGCCTTCGTCTTCGTGCCCCTCAGCGTGCTCGTGCCCTACTTCCTGCGCCACAGCCTCCACGCGGGTGCGGCGACCGTGGGCTACTTCTTCGCCGCCTCGGGTCTGGCGGGCGGGCTGGGGGCCCTC
>JAJYNX010000043.1 GCA_021786095.1 Actinomycetes bacterium
CAAGGCCGTGGTGGAGTTGCCGAGCCCCTACGCCGGCGTCGTGCGGGCGTGCCACGGCGAGGTTGGCGACGTGATGGCGGTCGGCTCACCGCTGGTCGTTGTCGAGGTCGCCGACGACGTCGCCGGCGACGTCGACGCGGTCGCCCCGAGTAGCGCGGCGAGTGGCTCGCCGTCGGCTGCGCCGACGGGGCGCACCCCCGTGCTCGTCGGCTACGGCGTCGAGCAGGAGGACGTCGCCCCCGCGCGACGGCGCCGCGCCCGTCCGAGCGCGCACCCCGCCCCCGCCGCGCGCGTGGCCGCCCCCGCCCCCCCGTCCCCGCCCGCCGCCGCTGCGTCCGTCGGTCGCGCCCCGCGCTCGACGCCGCCGGTGCGGCTCTACGCCAAGCAGCACGGCCTGGACATCGCCACGGTGGTCGGAACCGGGCGTGACGGGCTGGTGACGCGCGAGGACGTCGAGCGCGCGCTGGCGCCGACGGCGCCCGCGGTCGGACTCGGCCGTGTGGGGACCGGGCCCACGTCGACGTCGCGCTTCGTCGGTCGCGACATCGCCTCGTGGCGCGACGGCCCGCTGGAGGAGCGCATCCCCGTGACCGGGGTGCTGCGCTCGATGAGCGAGGCCATGGTCCGCAGCGCCTTCAGCGCGCCCCACGCCGCGGTCTGGGTGCGCGTGGACGCCACGCGCACCGTCGAGCTGCTGGCGTCGCTGGCGTCGCACCCCGCCCTGGCGGGCGTACGGGTCTCACCGCTCACGGTGGTGGCCCTGGCGATGTGCGACGGGGCACGCCACTACCCGGGCATCAACTCGAGCTTCGACGACGCGGCCCACGAGGTCGTGGTGCGCCGGCGGGTCAACCTGGGGATCGCCGCGAATACCCCCCGGGGTCTGATCGTGCCCAACATCAAGGGCGCCGACCAGCTCGACCTGGTCGCGATGGCGACCCAGCTGAACGAGCTGGTGGATCGTGCGCGCGCGGGCACCACCACGCCCGAGGCGATGGCCGGCACCACGCTGACCATCACCAACGTTGGACCCTTCGCGGTGGACGGGGCCGTCCCGGTCCTGCCCCCCGGGACCGGGGCCATCGTGGCCGTCGGGCGGATCGCCAAGGCCCCCTGGGTGGTGGACGATCGCGTGGTCGTGCGCCACGTGGTCGAGCTGTCGATGTCCTTCGACCATCGCCAGATCGACGGAGCGCTGGCCTCGCAGTTCATCGCTCACGTGGGGCGCTTCCTGGAGGATCCGGCCCTCGCCCTGCTGCTCGGCTAGGACGCCGACGCCTCGCGCTCGCCGAGCACCGCGAGGGCCCGCTCGGCGTGGCGGTCCATGTTCCACTCGCTCGTGATGACGTCCAGGATCCGCCGGTCGCGATCGATCACGAAGGTGCTGCGCCGCACCCGCAGCAGGTCGACGGGGCGCTTCACGCCGTAGGCGCGCGCGACGTCCCCGCCGACGTCGGCGAGCAGCGGGTAGTCCAGGTCGTAGCGCGTGGCGAACTGGGACTGGCGCGCGACGTCGTCCATCGAGATCCCCACGCGCTGCGCCCCGAGCGCCGCGAAGCGCGCGCCGAGGTCGCGGAAGTGGCACGACTCCTTGGTGCAGCCGCGGGTCATCGCCGCCGGGTAGAAGAAGAGGACGACCGGACCCTCCGAGACCAGGGTCGAGAGCGTGCGCGTCGCGCCGTCCTGGTCGGGGAGGGTGAAGTCGGGGGCCAGGTCGCCGCGTCGCACGAGCGCAGCCTAGGGGTCGAGGCGGAACCCCACACCGCGCACGGTCACCAGGTGTCGCGGCGCCGCGGGGTCGCGTTCGAGCTTCTGGCGCAGGCGCTTGACGTGGGTGTCCAGGGTGCGGTCGTCGGTGAGGTCGACGCCCCACCACAGCGTGTCCAGCGCCACCTCGCGGGTCACCACCTGGCCGAGGTTGGCGCACAGCAGCGCCAGCAGGTCGAACTCCTTGCGGCTGAGCTCGACGGCCAGCGCCCCGCGGTGCACGGTGCGTCGCGCCACGTCCACGACGACCTCGCCCACCCGCACGCTCTCCTCGGCACCGTTCGGCGGGCGGCGCAGCACGACGCGCATGCGCGCCACCAGCTCGCGCAGTCGGAACGGCTTGGTCACGTAGTCGGCGGCGCCGATCTCGAGTCCCAGCACCACGTCCAGCTCGGCCGAGCGCGCCGAGACCATGATCACTGGGGTGGGCGAGGGGGCGAGCTCACGGCAGAAGTCGATGCCCGACCCGTCGGGCAGCATCACGTCGAGCAGCACCAGGTCCACCGGGGTTCGCGCCAGCTGCTCGCGCGCCGCGCGAAGCGTGCGCGCGGCCAGGACCGTGAAGCCCTCGCTGGAGAGCCCCACGCTGAGGGCGTCGACGTAGCTGGCCTCGTCCTCCACCACGAGCACCACCGGGTGGGCGAGGGGGCCCACGCTCGGGGGCCGGGCTGGCGCCGGGCGCGCGTCGACGTTCACGGGCTCACCGTAGGCAGCGCGGGTTACCGGGGGGTGAGCGGCGGGCGACCGGGCGGTGGCGGCGCGATGAAACCCTGGCGCTCGCC
>JAJYNX010000027.1 GCA_021786095.1 Actinomycetes bacterium
CCCCCGGTCACCGTGGACGGGGTCGCGCTCGGCGCGTTCGACCTGGACGAGGTGCGCGCGCACGTGCTGGTCAGCGAGATCGAGCCGCGCCTGTTCTCGGGCGCGCTGCGCGACGAGCTGGCCCCCCACGGCGCCCGCGACGACGACGCGCTGACCGCGGCACTGGCCGCCGCCAGCGCGCGCGACGTCGTCGCGGGCCTCCCCGACGGTCTCGACACCTGGGTGAGCGAGCGCGGGCGCAGCTTCTCGGGGGGTCAACGCCAGCGACTCACCCTGGCCCGCGCCCTGCTGGCCGACCCCGACCTGCTGATCCTGGTCGAGCCGACCTCGGGGGTGGACACCCACACCGAGGGGCGCATCGCGGCGACGCTGCGCGACGCGCGCGCCGGGCGCACGACGCTGATCGCCACCACCTCGCCGCTGATGCTGGCGGCCGTCGATCACGTCGTGGTGGTCGTGGACGGCGTGGTGGTCGCCGAGGGCACCCACGACGAGCTGGTGCGCTCGTCGCCGCGCTACCGCGCGATCGTGCTGCGCGAGGAGGAGCCGTGAGCCAGCTGCCCGTCGCCGACGCCGCGCAGGTGCGCGCCCACGCCCTGGCCCTGGCGCGCCGGCACCGCCGCGAGATGACGCGCATGCTCCTCGTCTACGCGCTGGCGGCCAGCGCCGCGCTGGTGCCGGCGTGGATCATCGGCCAGCTGACGACCCTGGCCACCAGCCACCGACTCACGTCCTCGCGCGTGACCCTGGACGTGGCGGTGCTGGCGGGCGCGTCCCTCGCCTACGCCGGGCTGTCCTTCGTGGCGCGCCGGCGCAGCTACCGCCTCGGCGAGCGGGTCTTCGCCCAGCTGCGCGAGGAGTTCCTCGCGAGCGTGCTGGCCCTGCCGCTGGTCGAGGTGGAGCGCGCCAGCACCGGCGACCTGCTCAGTCGCACCACCAACGACATCGAGGCGCTCTCGCGCACCGTGCGCTTCGCGGTGCCCGAGTGGATGGTGGCGCTGATCCAGGCGTCGCTGACCCTGGTCGCCATGGTGCTGGTCAGTCCGGTCGCGGCGCTGGCCAGCCTGGTGTCCCTGCCCATCCTGTGGGGGGCGACGCGGCGCTACCTGCGCCTGGCGCGTCCGGGGTACCTGCGCGAGCGCGTCAGCTACGCCACGCTGTCGGGCACCATCGCCGAGACCGCCGAGGGGGCCCGCACGCTCGACGCCCACCGCCTCGGACCACGCCAGCGCCGCCGGGTCGACGACAACCTGCGCGAGTCCTTCTACGCCGAGATGTACACGCTGCTCATGCGCCTGATCTGGTTCCCGGCGGTCGAGATCGCCTTCACCCTCTCGGTGGCGGCCACGCTGGCCTGGAGCGGCTGGCTGGTGATCACCCACCACCTGGCGATCGGTGCGGCCACGACCGTCACCCTCTACGTGGTCCAGATCAACGACCCGATCGACCGGATCATCTCCTGGCTCGACGAGCTCCAGGTCGGCCAGACCTCGCTCGCGCGCCTGGTGGGCGTGTCGACCGTGCGCGAGGGCCGCGCGCGCGACGGCGCCGAGCCCGCCGACGAGACCCTGGTCGTGGAGAACGTCACCTACGCCTACGCCACCGGGCGCGACGTGCTGCACGGGGTGTCGCTCACCGTGCGCCCCGGCGAGCGCCTGGCCGTCGTGGGCCCGTCGGGCGCCGGCAAGTCGACCCTCGGGCGCCTGATCGCGGGCGTGGACGCGCCGCGCACCGGGTCGATCCGCGTGGGCGGCGTCGAGGTCTCGTCCCTGGCTCCCGACCGGCTGCGCCGCCACGTGGCCCTGGTCACCCAGGAGCACCACGTCTTTCTCGGCACCGTGCGCGAGAACCTGGCCCTGGCGCGGCCCGGCGCCTCCGACGCCGACCTGGTGGCGGCGCTCGCGGCCGTCGACGCCCTGGACTGGGTGCGGGCACTGCCCGGGGCGCTGGACTGCCCCCTCGGCACCACCGGCGCCCCGCTGACCCCGGCCCAGGCCCAGCAGCTGGCCCTGGCGCGCCTGGTGCTGGCGGACCCCCACACGCTGGTGCTCGACGAGGCCACCGCCCTGCTCGACCCGCGCGCCGCGCGCCACCTCGAGCGCTCCCTCGACGCGGTGCTGGCGGGGCGCACGGTGATCGCCATCGCGCACCGCCTGCACACCGCCCACGACGCCGACCGGGTGGCCGTCATGGTCGACGGCGAGCTGGTGGAGCTGGGCACCCACGACGAACTGGTGGCGCGCGACGGCGAGTACGCCGCGCTCTGGCGCAGCTGGCGGCGCGAGTCGATCGTCGGCGACGCCGAGGGACGCTGAGCCGAGGCCGCGGGTCAGTGCGTGGACAGGAAGCGGTTGAGCGCGTCGAGGGTGGCCTTGGCCGCCGCCGCGGTCTCACCCTCGGCGGAGGCGACGCCGAAGCGATCCCCCTCGCCGACCAGCGAGCGCAGGGTCACCAGCACCGGCCACTGCTTGAGCGTGGCCACGCTGTTCACCGCCATCAGGGAGAAGGGGACCTCGTAGCCGAGCTGGCGCAGGGCGGCCAGGGTCGCCTCGGCACCGCCGATCAGCGGGCCACTGGCAGCACTGCCGACACCGACGCGATCGCCGTAGCGCAGCTCGACCTCGCAGGACCCGTCGTCGTCGCGCAGGTCCGCGCGCACCAGCGCCACGCGCGACCCGTCGTCGCGCGTCGGAGGAACCATCGTCCCCTCGACGCTCACGTCGGCGTCGGGGAAGTAGAGGCTGGCGATCTGGCGCGCCACCGAGTGCGTGGCCGCGGCGTCCTCGCCGCTCACCACCAGCGCCACCGCGTCCACGTCGCCGTTCTCGCGGTAGGTGAGTCCCACGCTCACCACTCCGGGCAGCGCGCGCAGCTCGAGTTCGAAGTCCTCTTCGGTCCGCGAGGTCATGACAGGACGATTCCCTTCTTCTCGTAGAGCCGCGCGTCGGCGATGCGGAACAGCTCGTTGGGGTCGGTCGAGTCGGCGGGGGCCACCGCCGCGCCGGTGGTGAACTCGATGGACTCGTCGCCCGCCTTCAGGTGCAGGCGTAGTCGCTCGAGGAAGCCCGCGGACTCGCTGCCCTCGGCGTTGGAGAGGATCACCGCGAACTCGTCGCCCCCGATGCGCGCGGCGGTGTCGCCGCTGCGCACCGACTGGCGCAGCGCGAAGCCGAACTGGCGCAGCACGTGGTCTCCGGCCGCGTGACCGCGCTGGTCGTTGACGGTCTTGAAGTGGTTGAGGTCGAGCAGGACCATCGTGAAGGGCCAGCCGTAGCGGGCGCTGTGCACCGCGGCGGTCTGCAGTGCCGCGTCGAACGCGCGCCGGTTGGCGATGTTGGTCAGCGGGTCGTGGGCGGCGCTGAAGCGCGCCACGTGCATCGACCACGACAGCTGACAGGCCGTACGCACGGCGTCGCGCTCGGCCTCGCTCACCACGTCCGGCTCGCAGTAGACCCCCGGCGTCGCGCCCAGGCGCGCCAGCAGCTCGGGCTCGACGCTGCGCCGCCCGAGGCGGAAGGCCTGGGTCCCGAAGGACTCGTGGCCGAGGACCACCACCGCGTCGACGAGACCGTGGCGCTGGGCCAGCAGCTCGAGGATCGTGTAGATGAACCCGATGCCGAGCTCGCTCTCGGCGAGCTCGTCGAGCATGGTCTGGAAGAGCCACGGCTCGTAGCCCTGGGCGCGCGGGTCGCTGAGCACGCTCACGCCGGCCGCGCTCGACCCACTCGACCAGCCCGGCTCGCCCACCGGCGAAGGGTCGGCGGACGCACTCACGACGGGAAGTCCGCGAGTCGCGACGAGTCCACGCGCAGCAGCGCCGCGTCGACTCCGCCCCGTGCGAGCAGCAGCGCCAGCTCCTCGCTCGGCACCGCCCGCGACATGAGGTAGCCCTGGCCGCGGGTGCAGCCCAGCTCGACGAGCTTGTCCAGGATCGCGATCGACTCGACCCCTTCGGCGATCACCCCGAGGTGCAGGGCGGCGGCGAGACGGATGATCGACTCGACGATCGCCCGGTCGTAGGCGTCGGTGGTCACCCCGCGCACGAAGCTCATGTCCAGCTTCAAGAAGTCAACCGGCAGGTTCTTCAACTCGGTCATCGACGCGAAGCCGGTGCCGAAGTCGTCCAGGGCCACCTCGACGCCGAGCGCCTGGAAGCGGCGCAGGATCCCGGCGGTGCGCTCGGACTCGGTCAGCACCACGTGCTCGGTGATCTCGATGCAGATCCGCCCACCCTCGACCCGGTTGCTGGTGAGACACCCCTCGACGAACTCCACGATGTCACCCATCACGAACTCCGCCGGCGACATGTTCACGCGTACCACGAAGTCGAGGTCCGGGTAGGCGCGCTCCCACGCGGCCAGTTGGCGACAGGCCTCGGCGAACACCCACCGACCGATGTCCACGATGAGTCCAGTCTCCTCGGCGACCTTGATGAAGTCGTTGGCGTCGACGACACCGCGAGTCGGGTGCTGCCAGCGCACCAGCGACTCCACCGCGAGCAGCCGCCCGGTACGCAGGTCCACCTCGGGCTGGAAGTGCAGGCGCAGGTCGCCGTTCTCGATGGCGTCGCGCAACTGGAGCTCGAGGTTCGAGCGCGCGCCCGCGGACTGACGCAATTCGTCGTCGAAGACCACCACCTGGTGGCCACCGCGAGCCTTGGCCGCGTACATCGCGACGTCGGCCCAGCCGATCACGTCGAGAGCGCTGGGCGAGCCGGTGCCTACCGCGGCCACGCCGATGCTGGCCGTGTGGATCAGGCGCTGGCCGCCAACGGCCGTCGGCTCGCCGATCACGCCGAGCAGGCGGTAGGCGCTCGCCAGCAGATCGAGCTCGCTGCTGACCGCGTCGGCTAGGACCACGAACTCGTCGCCGCCGAGGCGGCCGGCGAAGTCGTGGGCGCGCACGCTCGTGCGCAGCCGATCCGCGATGGTCACCAGAAGCCGGTCGCCGCTGGCGTGACCCAGGAAGTCGTTCATCACCTTGAAGCGGTCGAGGTCGATCACCATCACCGCGGTCTCGCGACCAGCCTCGATCCGTTCGGTGAGCTCACGCACCAGCGCGCGCCGGTTGGGTAGACCGGTCAGGTCGTCGTGCGTCGCGTTGTAGACCGTGCGTGCCTCGGCGTCGAAGCGCCCCTGGAGCTGCACCAGCATCGAGGCGACTGCCTGAAGCGCGTTGATCTCCGAGGGGACCCACGCGTGCAGGCCGAAGTGAATGAAGCCGAGGATCCCCCACGTCGAGTCGTCGAGCAGCAGCGGCACCGCCGCGCCGGCCACTTCGGGCACCCCCGACCCGGACTCGACGCGCTTCAGGTAGTCCTCGGTCACCTCCTCGACGCCGGGCATGAAGGGGGTGCGCAGGTCCTTCATCGCCGCGAAGATCGGGTCGGCCTCGAAGGCCACCTCGCCCAGCGGATCGGGGTCGGGCACGTTCTCGCGTGCCGGCCATTCGGCCTCGAGGATGCTCAGGCCGCGGGCCAGGTCGTTGCGCCGCAGGAAGGCCGCGTCCGAGCCGAGGAACTCCCCGAGCACCCGCACCGTCCAGTCCAGCGTCTCCTGGCGGGTCGCGATCGTGGCCGACATGAGCCGCTCGGCCACCTGGGCCACCAGCTCGTCCAGGCGACGCTGGTGCAACAGGCTGGTCTCGCGCGTGACCTGGGTGGCGACGTGTCCGAGCAGGCCCGCGAAGGCGCGCACCAGGGACCGCTCGCGCCGGGACCAGGTGCGTCCCTGACGCGCGACGACCAGCACACTGCGCACGCGCCCGCCCCCGGCCTCGAGGGCCTCACTCACCACGCCCCACTCGGCCCCGCCGATCTGGCAGGTGAAGGTGCTGACGAGTTTGGCGTCACGCAGTTGGCTCGACACCAGGTCGCGCAGGTACTCGAAGGCGTCGTTGGCGCCACCCGCGACCAGGGGATCCGCCTCGAAACTGGTGGAGGTCCCGGCGTCCACCACGGCGACCACCGCCGCGCCGGGGATGATCTGCATCAGGGTCTCGAAGACGAGGCGCGTCTCCTCGCGTGACCGTCCGGCATTCCCAGTACTGGAACTCTTCACCGACGTCACCTCGCGCTCGCCTGGGTACGAAACTAGCAGTCAACAGGCCGTTCGTCCAATAACGTTTTTCCTGAATGGCTCCGTCTCGAGAGTACTGGGCGGTAGGCGACCCGTCGGGTCAGGCGTCGAACACCCTGGACAGGTCGTGCTCCATCGTCGGAGTCTCGTCGCGGCTCAGGACCTCGTCGAGTGCGAGGCGCACGCTGTGCACGCGCGGCGCCGGCGCGTCGAACACCCGCATCACCATCGTCACGACCTCGCCGTCGGCGAGGTCCCACAGCTCGGCGAACTGGCGCGACAAGTCCGCCAGGTCGCGCACGTGGCGCTCGCCCCCGAGCTCGCGTAGCTCGCGCTCGTTGGTCACGTACAAGAAGACCGGCGAGACCGGCTGGGCCGCCAGGCCCTCGCGCTCCACGCCGAGCCAGAACTTCTCCAGGGCCATGCCCGCGCGCACGTACCACACCGGCTCGGCTCGCGGCACCACGATCGCCACCAGCGCCGAGCTCGTCGCCACGGCGACGCGCGTGCGCGTCCCCAGGGCCTCGCCCCCGCCCCACTCCTCCAGCAGAGCCATCACGTCGGGTCGGCCCAGGAGGTCCAGTGCCCCGAGGGCGGCCTCGTCCATCTCGAGCGAGCGCACGTCGAGACCCTCGTCGAGGTCGTCGAGACCCGGCCAGCGCAGCTCGGACAGCATCTGCTGGTGCACGTCGGGGATCAGGAAGCGCAACCGGTCCGACTCGGCGAGCAGGCGAGCCCCCTCGGCGACCCGGTCGCGGTCGGTGATCACGTGCAGGCGCGCGCCCTCGCGCGACACGGCGCGCGCCCAGCGCTCGAGGGTTGGGGTCGGCACGGGTGTCGGCGCGCCGATGCGCCGGTTGGCGGACCGGCTCGCCACGTAGGGGTGGTAACGCGCGAGGTCCGCGTCGAGCCCCGCTCCCAGGGTGATCGTCGCGACGTGGTCGCTGACGTGGCCGCTCGGAAAGAGCTGGACCGTGCCGACGCGCTGGAGCGACGCCATGGCCACGCGCGCGTTGAAGATCGCGGCACCGATCCCCAGGTAGCTGCCCCGGTGCGCGACGTCCATCTTCGAGGTGCGCTCGGGCAGCAGGTAGAACCGGATCTCGTCGCCGCTGGCCTCGAAGCGCCAGGGCTGCACGTTGCCGCCCGACGGGGCGCGTCGCGCCGCGTCCACCACCAGGTCCACCGGATCGTCCGACACGAGTGGTGGATCCTCGGGCGCCGGCGTGGCCAGCCCCTCCAGGCGCTCGTCGCGCACCTCCACCGGGGCCAGACCGTCGAGGATCTCCTCCACGTCGAAGCGCACGCGGCCCGACGCCAGCGGCGCGCCGGTGCCCAGCCGGCGCACCGCCGCGGCCACGGTGGCCGCCCCCAACGTGATCTCACTGCCCAGCTGGGGCCATCCGGTCAGCGACGTGCCCACCTCGAGTAGCGACGCGGCCCCGCGCGCCGAGGCGTCGCCCGCCCCGACCAGGCGCAGCAGGTACGGGCCCTTCTCCGCCAGCGACAGCTCGGCCAGCGCGGCGGAGTCCAGGTCGCCGAGCAGCCCGTGGAAGATCGGCCGCGCGGGCTCGAGGTCGAAGCGCTCGACGTCTAGGACGCCGCGGTCACTGGTCTCCATGATGACCGGGATGCCGCGCTCGCGCGCGGCCTCGCGCACGAGGAACTTGACGTCGAGCGAGTCGCACTCCTCGATCACGAGGTCCAGCCCATCCAGGAAGGCCCCCAGGTTCTGCGGCGTCACGCCCTCCGGCACGGCCACGACGCGCACGTAGGGATCGATCTCGGCGATGCGCCGCGCCGCGACGACCGCCTTGTTGACGCCGAGGTCCAGGACGCTCGCCGGGATGCGATTCAGGTTCGACAGGTCGATCACGTCGAAGTCGGCCAGGCGGATCTCCCCGATCAGCCCCTCCATCGCCAGGGCGTGCGCGATCGCGTGGCCCGCGCTCACCCCAACCAGACCCACGCGCAGCGTGCGCAGGCGCGACTGCTCCTCCAGGGTGATCTTGTGGTGGTTGCGGTCCAGGCGCAGGCGCGAGAAGGACCGCGGCGCCAGCAGGCGCACCACGGCGCGACGCCACGGGTAGTAGACCCAGCGGTAGCCCTCGTCGAGCAGCGACGGGTGAGGAGTCGGGATGATGGCGGCCAGCTGCTCGCGCTGCTCCTCCAGGCGGTCGAGCATCCGCAGCGACTCGTCCTCGCGCAGCACGCGCAGCACCTCGCGCTGGACGCGGGTGCCCACGTCGAGCACGACCGCGCGCCACGCCCGCGAGCGCTCACTGGCGTCCTCGACCAGGCCTGTCGCCCCCGGTCCGCGACCCAACTGCTCGGCCTCGCGGCGCAGGTTCTGCTGGTGCGCGGGGGTGCAGAGCTCGTAGCTGCGCGAGCGGCGCCACGAGAGAGCGATCGTGCGGTAGCGCTCGTCGGGGAAGGGCACCCAGCGCGTCCCGATCTGGGTCGCGCCGGTGATGTCCCCGGCCGGCTTCAGGGTGTCGGAGATCGCCGCGACGGCCAGCTCCGCGCCGAGCCAGTGCAGGGAGTGGATCACGCAGCGCGACAACGTCTCCACCAGACGATGTCCGACGCCGGCCTCGCCCTTGGACCACGCGCCCTTGATCTCGACCACGCCCAGACGCACCTCGCGATCGATCAGCGCCGCCACCTCGTCGATCTCCGGGGAGTCGGCCATCTCCTCCAGCAGGGCCGCCTGGTGGCTCCCGTCCAGGGGGCCGTGCACGCGCAGGCCGGCCACCGGCCGACCGTCGGGGGCGAAGCCGACGAAGAAGAGCGAGACGCCCTCGCCCTCCTCGAGCTCTTGGCGGCGCAGGGTCCCCTCGAAGCCGTAGTTGCGGTAGGTGCCCTCGGCCTCCTCCAGGTACAGCCGCCACAGGTCCGGCCGCTCCAGGGGGTGGTGACCCTCGAAGCGCACGCCGGACACCTGGTCCACGAAACTCGACCCGTACTGGTACCGACGACTCGTCACACTGGCCACGTCAACAACTCCCTGAGCTCCGACACCGCCCGATGGTCCGGGGATCCGCTCTACATGCGAACTATAATTTCACCACACGCGTAATTGGGGGATTCCACCGTGCCGTCCACCAGCCCGAGGGCCGAGCAGCGCGAACCCGTTCCCTCGAACGAGACGACGCGGTGACGGTAACGAGCGCGTGCTAGCGATCCTCATCGTCGGCTGCGGCGTGCTCGGTCTCGTCATCGGCTCGTTCCTCAACGTCGTCATCTACCGCGTGCCGCGCGGCCAGTCGATCGTCGCACCCGCGTCCGCCTGTCCCTCGTGCGCGTCGCCGATCCTCGCGCGCGACAACGTGCCGGTCCTGTCGTGGCTCTGGCTACGGGGTCGGTGCCGACACTGCGCCGCGCCGATCTCCGTCCAGTATCCCCTGGTCGAGCTGACGACCGGCGCGCTCTTCGCCGGCGCGGCCGCGCGACTCGGCGTCGCGTGGGACCTGCCGGCGTTCCTCGCCCTGGCGGCGGGGCTCGTCGCCCTGGCCTGGATCGACGCGCAGCGCCTCATCCTGCCGCGCGCGGTGGTCTACCCCACCCTGATCGCCGTGGCGGCGCTGCTGACCCTGGCGGCCGCGGCGTCGCACCAGTGGCACCACCTGCTCGTCGGGGTCGTCTGCGCCGCGGCCTGGGGGCTCCTGTTCTTCCTGATGAACCTGGCGAGCCCGCGCATCCTCGGCTTCGGCGACGTGCGCCTGGCGCCGGTGCTCGGCCTGGCCCTCGGCTGGCTCGGCGTGGGCGACGTCCTGCTCGGCTTCTTCGCGGCCAACCTCATCGGCGCCGTCCTCGGAATCGCGCTGATCGCGACGCGCACCATCCGCCGCGACCAGCCCGTCCCCTACGGCGTCTTCCTCGCGGCCGGCACCCTGCTCGCCCTCTACGCCGGACCCGAGCTGCTCGCCCCGTTCCAGGGACTGCACCTGTGACCCCGGCGCCCGGTCAGTAGACCAGCTCCATGCGCAGCCCCTCACCGTCCCACTCGGGGTCGGCCGGTAGGCGCTTGGCCGCGTGGACCAGCACGCGCCGCGCCGACCACATCAGCGCCGCGGCGTCGAGCAGGTGCTTCTCCGGCACGCCCTCGAGATCCGCGTCGAGGATCTTGTCCACCCACTGCAGGCGCCGCTCGAGCGCCAGGCGACGCTCCACCTGACCGGTCTCGAGTCGCTTGGACCAGCGCAGCGGCTGGTCGCCGTTCAACTGGTAGAAACTGAGCTCGGGGTTGCCCTCGAAGACGACGCGTTGGCGGTAGGGGGACATCTCGGCGACCACCTCGCGGTAGCGCGGCAACAGCCACGCGCTCACCGCGTCGAGGTGGGCGTCGGGGGGCGCCACGTCGGTGTCGAACACCTGGCGACTTGGGGCGTAGCGCACGGCGATCCCCCGTCGGCCGAGCAGGGCGCGGGCCTCACGGTCGCACGTGCGCGGCCAGTGATCCGCGTCGGGGTAGCCCACCGGGGCGTTCACCACCAACGCCTCGAAGCTCGGCCGCTCGTCCAGCACGTCGGCGAAGGAGGTGAACAGCCGCGGCGGCTCGGGCGCCACAGTGGCACCGATCACCTTGGCGCTCACCACCACCCAGCGTGACTTCCACGGGGTGACGCCGGCGATGACGCGGTAGGGCAGGTCCTGGCGATGTCGTACGTTGCTCGTACTACGAGACCTTAGCGGCCATCAACTCTTCCTGGTCGATGGAGCGCTGGAGCTCCTTGGGGTGTGCCGACACCGACAGCGCGTCCTCGTAGGTGATGGTGCCCTCGTGGATGAGCTTGGCGAGACTCGCCTCGAGGATCTGCATCCCCTCCTTCTGGTTGGTGAACATCACGTTCGCCAGCTGGTTGGAGCGGTTCTCGCGAATCAGGTTGCGCACCGGGCTCGTGGCCACCAGCACCTCGAAGGCGGCGACCATGCCCCCGCCCACCTTGGGGATCAAGCGCTGAGCGATGATCGTGCTCAGCGACGCCGCCAGCTGGACGCGCGTCTGCTCCTGGCGCCACGCCGGGAACACGTCGATGATACGATCGATCGCCTGCGGAGCGTCGTTGGTGTGCAGCGTCGCGAAGACCAGGTGGCCGGTCTCGGCCATGGTGAGCGCGATCTGGATCGACTCGATGTCGCGCATCTCACCGATCAGCAACACGTCGGGGTCCTCGCGCAGCGCCGAGCGCAGCGCCCGCTCGAAGGACGGGCTGTCGAGTCCGACCTCGCGCTGGGAGACTGCCGACATCTTGTGGCGGTGCACGTACTCCACCGGGTCCTCGATGGTGAGGATGTGCGCGGCGCGAGTCTCGTTCACCCGGTCGATGATCGACGCCAGCGTGGTGGACTTGCCCGAGCCCGTCGGACCGGTGACCAGCACGAACCCGCGAGGCTGTTGAGCCACCATCTCGGCCGCCACCGGCAGGCCCAGCTCCTCGAAACTCGGGATCTTGGACGGAATCACGCGGAGTGACAAGGCGGTCTGGCCGCGCTGGGTGAACACGCTGCCGCGGATGCGCGCCAGGTCACGCCAGGAGAACGCGAAGTCCACGTCCATTTGGGTCTCGAAGATTTCGCGCTGACCCTTCGTCAGCAGGGGCCACGCAATGTCGTGGATCTGCTGACCGGTCAACGACGCCGCGTTCTCCACCGGACGCAACTTGCCGTCCACGCGGATGCGCGGTGGCGAGTCATCGGCCAGCAGGAGGTCACTCCCGCGCTGGTCCCAGAGCACTGCGATCCACGGGTCGATTCCCGCCATCTGCTCGTCCGCCATGCTCTCTCACTTTCCAAAGGCCTCGCGCCCCGCGTGTCGAACTAAAGTCGGCTGAGCGGGGCGCGAGGCTAAAAACCATACAATACAATACTACATGTACTCCAATATTAAGCCTTGTTTAGTACCGCGAAATTACAAGCCTCAACGGGGTCAGTCGTGGCATTAAAAGCAATATCCTTGTATGTGCCAGTATTAAGACCGTATACGTAAACGTCACCATAAACGTTCGTGCCACCCGTCGCCGACCCAGTCGTTCCGGTGATAGAGCCCAGAGCTGTTACAGCACTAGGCTGATCGGCAGTAACACCGTCACCAACAAAGACAGCGTACGAACTTGAGGACGGCCACGACTGAAGGAACGGTCCCCCTGCTAAACCAACGTTCGTGCTCGGAGCGAGCAAAGTTGCCTCCCAGCCTGCAGCGGCGGTTGGATACACTGTGGTGCCGTTCGTCGTCAACCCGGTCGTCGCAAGCGTCGGATTCTCGGCCTCCAGCGCCGCGACCGCAATGCCCAGGGTCTTCGCGTCCGACTGGCACGCGGCCGAGGCACTCTTTCCGGTGACCCCTCCCAGGGCAAACACGACAATCGCGGCCAAGATGCCCAGCACGACGATGACAATCAACAGTTCGATCAACGTGAAACCGTCGATCTCACCGGCCGCCCTGCGCCGCTGGAGCCTTTGGTACGTCTGAATCATGCTGTTCTGCCTTTCACTTCCCGGCGTGCCGACACTCGGAACTAGCCATGGTCTTTCCTCCGTGGAAAAACGAATTTATCGTATCACTTGTCAAGAACCGCGGCAGGAAGAATTTTTAATGCAAAGCGCCTTCTCAGGTAGCGCAACCGCGTCCAGGTCAGAATACGTTCAAAAAAACGGTTTTTAAACACGGAGATGCCACTACCTACCAGCCCTCGCCACATCCATTCACAACACGGGAACAACGACTAATACGTGATCTGATCACTCGGCGCATTGATCGGGCTCGTCCCGGTGGGGGTGGTGACGATCACGTCAGCGGTGCCCGAGCCCGACGACGGCTCGCACGCGGTGATCGTGGTGGTATTAACCACGCTCACGCTCGTCGAGGCGTAGACGGCGTTATTAGATCCACTGATCACGAAGGTGACGGTTGCGGGGCTCGTGAACCCCGTCCCCAGGATCGTGATCGGGGTGGTCGAGCACGTCGGTGGCGCCGCGTTCGCGGTCACGCTGGTCACCGTCGGCGGTATCGCCCCGAAGACCCACGTGTCGATCTTCATCCCCGTGCCGCACGACGACGTCCCCGCCACGGTGGTCGTCGTCGTGGTGGTCGTCGAGACGGGAGGACAACTGGAGTAGTTGTTCGTCGTCGGATAGTCGTCGTAGGTGACGACGGCCTGCAGCAGCGGGTTCGCAGCGCAGTAGGTCGCACTCTGCGTGGAGGGACAGGTGGAGAAGGTGACCACTCGCGTGGACTTGCTCTGAGGGTTCCACTGCGTCGAGCACCAGACCGAGACGGACAAACCGTTGATGGTGCCCATGGCGGGTGCAAGGCACGCGATCGGCGGCGACGCGTAGAGGGTGCTGGAGTCGAAGTAGTAGCGCGCGTCCTGCACCGCCACCTCGGTCGCACTGTTGGCGGTGGCCACCGTGGACTGGGCCGCGGTGAAACGGATCGAGTTCCGAAGATCGCTGCTCGTCCAGGTGGCCATCGAGAGGACAATCAGACTCACGACGACCAGGAAGATCAGCGCGAGGATCAGTGATGCCCCGACCTCGTCGTGGCGTCGGTCCCGACGAATCGGACGCCTAGCCATTGACGAAACCGTCTGTCACGGTCGCCGACGCACCATTGGCGTTGGTCACGGTCACGTCGCCCGTCCCCCCCGACGTCGTGCCGTCCCCGGTAACGTCGAACGTGATCGACGTCGAGGTCACCGACACGGGCTCGATGCTGGTGGCGTTCGCACTGATCACCACCGTGGTTCCGCTATCGAAGCCCGTGCCAGTGATCACGCACTGACCAGGCTGGTTGAACGACACCACGCACTGGGACGAACTGGTCGGCGACGAAATCGAGGTGATGGTCACCCCGGGTGTCACGGTGAACGCTCCACCGGTCCCGTTAGACCCATCGGGGTTGGTAACGGTGACCGTCCCGGAAACTGTAGGCGCGGTCGGTGACACCGTGACATACATCGTCAACTGGCTCGGCCCGTCATACACCGTGCTACCCGGAATGACCGAGACGCCACTATTCGAGAAGGATGCCAAAGCTCCGTTGATGAACCCTGAACCGTCGACGGTCACCGTTTGACTCTGCACTCCTTGAGGCAACGAGGTCGGTGTTGGTGTCGACGATGATACGGACGGCGCGGGGTTCACGACGAAAAGATTGGCGTGCGTCACTGAGCCACCACCAGGGTTGGTTACCGTGACGGCGTAGGAGCCCGTTGCCGCGTCGGTGGGCACCGTCACGTTCACCGCCAATGACGTTGAACTGGTCACTTGAGTCGAATTGACGACAACGTTCCCACTCCCGCCAGTGATCAAAACAGTCGCCCCGCTCACGAATCCAAAGCCGTCGAGTACCAGGTTCTGTACCAACGCGCCCTGTCCCAAGGACGACGGCGTCAGCGATCGAATGCCCAAGGTCCCCGAAGTCGCTACCACCTGCTGACGTCCATCCACCACGAATGACGTCTGATCGGTTGTCCCGTTGGCTGCTCGCACCTGCACCGTAATCAGTTGTGGCGGAGCAGACGTCGCGCAGTCGCTCGGCATCGTCATCGACCACCCCCCGCTACTTGGATACTGCACGGACTCGATTGTCACGGTGTAGGTCGAGGGTGCCCCGTAGTTATTTGTCGAACTATACGTCGCAGTTGTCGCGCATGGTTGGTACTCCGGGCTCTGCTGCTGCTGTATCGCGGAGAAGGCGGACTCGGCCACCGTCCGCAAGACCACGTCGTTCGCCGCCAGGCTGCGATGTTGGGCCGAACCCGTGATCGTCGTCGAGAATGCCGCGAGCAACGCCAAGCCGCTCACGCTAAGGATGATCAGGGTAATCAGCACCTCGATGAGAGTGTCACCGCGGTCATCAACTGCTTGCGAAATTCGCTGACGCATCTTATTACAGAACCGAGGGTTCCGAGTCACCGGCGCCGTCATGGCGATGTGATGTTGATGTTGATTCCATTAAGGAAGTTGGCCCACCCAGCGATAATGAAACTGGTGCTAATTGTGCCAACCTCTGTACACACAACGCCGCCGCCGGGCACGTAGATCCCCCCGTACGCATTATTGGACGTATTTGCCACTGTGACGATGCCAGATGTGCAACCACTCGAAGATGACGGGCACGTCCCGGCATCCCATATTGTGACCCCGCTGCTCTGGACAGCACTACCATTTGTCCCAATCCAACTTACAGGCGATGACAAATTGACCGTGGACTTGTTCTCGAAGGTAATTGAACCCGTTGCGTCCGGAGGGGCGTACAGGAGAGCTCCTGCGCCGTAGACGTGCGTATTGTTGTTCGTTCCGCCCGTGAGGCCGCCATCAAATATGTAGGCACCAGCATCGAAGTACGTCGTTGAACCGTTCGGAAGGATAAATGGTGTCGCAAACTCGTAGTTAGTAGTAGCACTTCCGCTAAAGATGATGGTTGCGTTGTTACTAAAATTCGGCTGACTAGCGTAGTAACCAGGTGAGCACGTGTACGTATTACCCTGCTTAGTACAACTACCCTGCGTTGTTGAAGCTGGTGGTTCTGGCGGATAGAGGATCCCGTTGAACGGGTCGGCGGGTGGGGCCCATCCGTACACCGTGGGGCAGGCGGGTGAGACACCGCCACCACACACTACCGTCGTCGATGAGGGATCCGGTGCCAAAATGGTCGTAACGCCTATCGTTGAATTATTGGCCACATTCACCACACCACTGCTTGTTGAACACGACGACGTAGAGGCAATGCCAAGGGTCCCGTTGTTGGTACCCCCATTGACGTTTATTGTCAGAGAACTGTTCTTGCTGCCTCCACCCACACTCAATACATTGCAGCCTGATCCCAGGAGTGTCAAGGGTGGAAACTTTGAGTTACCCGTCGGCACTCCTCCCGCAGTGGCAAGACCCGAGCGCGGGCTCGCCACCATCGTGTAGGGAGCGGAACTCATCGGCACGTAGATGGGGAACACCACGGCCGCAATAGTCGACGCCAGGGTCGGAGGAAAGAGAGAGGTCGAGCACGACGAGTACGTGGGCGCACAGATGCTCGGAGCGCTCTGGCTGCCCGAGAGGTCGTAGGAGATCACCGTCGTCCGTACCGGCGTGGTGAAGTTGCCGAACGTGCAGTACGTGCGCTCGAGCGAGTAGTTGGTCGTCCCGTTGTTCATGGGCACGCTCACGTAGGACACCGCACTCTGCCCATCGCTCCACACCAGGCCCAGAAGTTGCGTGCCGTTCGTTCCGCACTCCGGTGGGGTCGTCGCCTCGGTGGTGATCGTTCCCGCGCTTTGCACGTCCTTCACGAACGTCGCGTCGACGGTCTGGAGATCACCGGATCCCGAGAGTCGAGCTGACACGCGCGACTGGAGCGAGAACACCGACACCAGGCCCAGAGAGATCGCCCCGATCACCAGCGGGAGGATGGTGACCACGATGAGCAACTCGATCAGCGTGAAGCCCCGCTCCTCGCCTCGTCGGGCATGACCTACCCCCTTACTACGTCCCGGAAGCGTCATCCTGACCTCCCTCTCGGCACGGCGTCCGCTCCTCAATGGACGTTCACCTGGTTGTAGATGCCGTACATCGCGGAGATCAGGGCGACCGCCACGAAGCCCACGACCAGGCCCATGACGATGATGATCGCGGGCTCGAACAGCGAGGTCGCTCGATCCACCTTCGTCTCCAGCTCCCGGCCGTAGTAGGCGGCGGCCACCTCAAGCTGCTGGTCGAGCGTTCCCGTCTCCTCACCCACCCGGAACATCTGACGCGCCGCCCCGGGGAAGAGACCGGTTCGCGCGATCGGCGCCGCCAGTCCCTGTCCCTCCATCATCGCCTCGCGCACGCCGTCAAGCGCCGAGTGGTAGACGGCATTGTTGGCCGAGTCCGCCGTGATCGCCATCGAGCGCGGCAGGTCCACGCCCGCGTGGAGCATCGAGGAGAGGATCCGACAGGTCCGCTCCAGGATCGCCGTCTTGGCCAGGTCCCCCACCACCGGCAGGCGAAGGAGCCAGCCGTCGAGCATCGCCTGGCCCTTCTCCGAGCGGCGCATCGAGATGAAGGTGGCCGTGATGGCGATCACCAGGGCCAGGAAGATGAACCACCAGTGCGAGAAGATCCCCGACATACCGAGCATCATCCTCGTCACCAACGGCAACTTGGCGTGTAGCGAGTTGAAGAACACCACGAAGCGAGGCAGCACGAAGACCGTCAGAATGACCACCGTCACCACCGACATCGCCGCCACCACGGCCGGATAGATCAACGCGGACGTGATCTTGGTCCGCGCCTTGGTATCACGATCGATGTAGTCGGCCAACTGGTTCAGCACGACGTCGAGATTCCCGGTGAGCTCCGCCGACTCCAGGATCCCCACGTAGAAGTTGGGGAACGCCTGGGGCTGCGCCGCGGCGACGGCGGCAAACGTGTCACCCGCCCGCAAGCCGTCGATCATCTGGGTGAGCACCCTACGCAGCATCTTGTTGGAGGTCTCCTCGACGATGACCTCCATCGCCTCCATGATGGGAATACCCGCTCGCATGAAGACGGCCAACTGGCGAGTGAAGTTCATCACGTCCTGGCGCGGCACCATCTTCTTGGTGATCTCGAAGCGCATCCAGCTGGTCTTCTCCTCGACTTGCTGGGGCTGCAGGCCGCGCTGGAGCAACGCTAGGTGCGCGGCACCGCTCGAGACCGCCATCTCGACGCCGGTCACCTTCTTGCCCGCCTCGTCGATCGCGCTGTAGCGGTACTTGACGAGCGGGATCGCCTTGGCGGGCTTCTCGGAACGACGAGGCAGTCGGAGTTTCATAGCGTGTACATGCTCCTGATGACCTCGGCGAGCGAGGTGATGTCCTGGGCCACCAGATTGAGGGCCTCCTCGCGCATCGTGCGCATCCCCTGCTTCACGGCCATGTTGCGCAACTCCTCCTGGGTCGCCCAACCCACCACCAGACGGCGGATCTCGGGCGTCATCACCAGCAACTCGTAGACGCCGATTCGGTCCTTGTAGCCGGTGTAGGAGCAGAAGTTGCACCCCACCCCGTGGTAGAAGACACTCTTCTCGGGCCCGCCGCTCTCCTCGTAGAAGATCCGCTCCTCGTCGCTCGGCGTGTAGGCCGTCTTGCACGACGGGCAGATCCGTCGCAGGAGCCGCTGGCCCACCACCGCGAGCACCGACGACGCCACCAAAAAGGACTCGATCCCCATGTCGAGGAAGCGGTGCAGGGCCGAGACCGAGTCGGTCGCGTGCAGCGACGACACGACGAAGTGCCCGGTGAGCGCCGACTGCACCGCCACTCGCGTCGTCTCGACGTCACGGATCTCCCCCACCAGGATGACGTCGGGGTCCTGGCGCAGGATGGACTTCAGTCCCGTCGCGAAGGTGAGACCCGCCTGCTCGTTGGTCTGGATCTGATTGATCGACGGGAAGACGTACTCGACCGGGTCCTCGATCGTCATGACGTTGACGCTGTCGTTGTTGACCTCGCTCAGCGTCGCGTAGAGGGTCGTCGTCTTGCCACTGCCCGTGGGCCCGGCGCAGATCACCATTCCGAAGGGCGCCCGCACGATCTTGGAGAATGCCTCGTGGGTGTCGGTGGGCATCCCGAGCTCGCCGAGGTGCAGCACCGAGCGAGTCTTGTCCAGGATGCGCATCACGCAGGCCTCGCCCATGATCGTCGCGACCGTGGCCACGCGGACGTCGACCTCCTTGCCGTCGATCGTCATCGTCAACTGACCGTCCTGAGGACGACGCCGCTCCACGATGTTCATGTTGGCCATGATCTTGATGCGGCTCACGAGTCCGGGACCGATGGAGGCCGGCAGCGAGAGCACTTCCTTCAGGGTCCCGTCGATGCGAAAGCGCACGCGAACGACCGCGTCGGACGGCTCGATGTGCACGTCGGACGCGCGGTCGCGCATGGCCTGGGTCAGGATCTGGTCCACCACCTGCACCACGGGCGCATCGGGAGCCATTACTTCGGGAGCGGCCGTCTCCGTCGAGCGACGACGAGTCTCCTCGACCGCCTCGAACGCTTGCACCAACTTCTGCACCGCGCCCAGGGCCCGGTAGTTGTTGTCGATCGCCCAGTGGATGTCCGACAGCGGCGCAATCAGCAGGCGAACCTTGTAGTTGCTCTCGCGCGCCAGCACGTCACGCAACTCGTCGGTCGGCTCGGCCACCGCGATCTGCAGCACGTCGTCCTCGAGGCGGATGGGAATGGCCATGTAGCGTCGAGCCGCGTCCTCCTTCAACAAGGGCAGGACCGTCGGATCCGGCTTGTCGCGACGAAGGTTCGCCACCCCCGTCCCGAAGAAGGCGGCGAGCGCGTGGGCCAGGGACTGCTCGGAGAGCGATCCCATCGCGACCAGTACCTCACCGAGCCGGCCCCCGGACTCGCGCTGCTTCACCAGAGCCTTGTTCAGTTGAGCCACCGTGATGAGACCGCTACCGATGAGCTGATCTCCGAGACGTCCACCATTGCCCGCCACTTCCTCCTCAACCGGTGGGTCGACAGGGGACGACGCCGTGGCCGGTGCGGGATCGGGGGTGGCCGGCGCGGGGTCGGGAGTCGCTACCGCGACCGGCGCGACGACCTCGGCGACGGGTGCGGGATCGGGGGTGGCCGGCGCGGGGTCGGGAGTCGCTACCGCGACCGGCGCGACGACCTCGGCGACGGGTGCGGGATCGGGGGTGGCCGGCGCGGGGTCGGGAGTCGCTACCGCGACCGGCGCGACGACCTCGGCGACGGGTGCGGGATCGGGGGTGGCCGGCGCGGGGTCGGGAGTCGCTACCGCGACCGGCGCGACGACCTCGGCGACGGGTGCGGGGGGATCGATTCGAACGTCGTCGACCTCCTCGACAACCTTCTTGTCAGCGACTAACGTCGCCGCGCCCTTGCCGTCTGCGTGGGCCGTAACCTTGCGTTCCGCTTTGGAAGCCTTTCGACTTTTCCTCATGGATGTCACAGACCCTTCGACCCGACCGTCAAAAAAATATAACTTCTACAACGCGCAATCTACTCTACCGTTGGCTCGATTCCAACCCCTACCCTCAGCCAGGCGCCGATCGCGTCAGCCCGTCCAACGGCGCGTACTTACGGTGCTGTGGCGAACTGTACCCGCCCATCATCAAAACGAGCACAACGACGACACGTCCTACTTTCTCGACAGGGAGACCGAGACGGCCTGTCCACATCCCCAAGCCCTCAAAGGCGTCTTTCCACGGGCGAACGATTCCCGCTCACCCCGCTCCAGTCCTCGTACCCCGAGCCAGCCCCTCGCTGGCGATCGGCGTCCCGCCGACGCCCACCGCCCACGCGCCGCGACGTCGCCATCACAACATCGGCACCATCACAATGGGGTCTATAACACCGTTATAACAAACCTTACAAAAATGGTATTCTTGCTTCTAGAATACGTGCATCAGAACGATAGTTTCGCATCCGATTGATCCCGTAACCATGAGTCGAGAACGACGGTGAGAGAGGAGTCGTCCCAGTGGGCCGACGCGCTCGCCCTCCCGCCGGGCGTGGTGACGCGCGCGTTCTTCGACTCGCTGACCCAGGGCGTGATGATCGTCGATCCCGCGGGTGTCATCCTCGACCTCAACGCGGCCGCGCTCCAGATCCTGGACCGGGAGCGCGACTCGCTGGTGGGCCACGGCATCGCCGACCTCCCCCCCGCCGTGGACGAGCGCGGTGAGCCGCTCACCACCGAGACCCGACCGATCGGGGAAGTCCTGCGCCGAGGCGACCCGATCGCCATGCGCACGATCGGCCTCGACCTGCCCGGTCACGGCCGACGCTGGATCATGGTCCACGACCGTCCCCTACGCGTGAACGGCCAGCTCGCCGGCGTCTCGAGCTCCTTCATCGACATCACCTCCCTACGCCGCGCCACCGCCACGTCCGACCTCTTCGCCGAGGTGAACCGGTCCATGATGCACGAGCGCGACGAGGAGGCGTTCCTCGCACACTTCTGCGACGCGCTCGTCACCATCGGCGGCTACGAGCTCGCGGCCCTCGGCGAGGCGCTCGTCGACGAGCACCACAGCGTGCGGCTCCTGCACGCCGCTGGGGCGACCCACTACCTCGAGACTCTCGCCGACACCGCGTCGTGGTCCGAGTCCAGCGACACCGGACGCGGCGCGCTCGGCACGGCGTTGCGCACGGGCCTGGTCCAGATCTCCCACGAGTTGCCGAACTACGCGTTGTGGCGCGAACGCGCGGAGCAGGTGGGCTTTCACTCCATGATCGCCCTGCCGCTGACGCTCGGCCACCGCTCGGCGGTCCTCGTGCTGTACGCGCGCGAGCCCCTCGCCTTTCGTGATGAGACGGTGGTGGCGCGCCTCACCCAAATGGCCGACGAGATCAGCTTCGGCGCCGCCCACCTCGCCACCACCCGCCAGCTCGCGGCCTCGCTGGAGGGGACCCTGCGCGCGCTCGCGCACCTGACCGAGATCCGCGACCCCTTCACCGCCGACCACCAGAACCGCGTAGCCCAGCTGGCTGCGGCGATCGCGCACGACCTCGGGCTGGACGAGGAGCTGGTCCACCAGATCTACCAGAGTGGGCTGGTTCTGGACATCGGCAAGTCCAGCGTCCCCGCCGAGATCCTGACGCGTCCGGGACACCTGACCGCGCTCGAGTTCTCCATGGTCCAGCGGCACTGCGAGATCGGCGCAGCCATCCTCGAGCGGGCCAACCTGCCCGAACCCATCGTCAGCGTCGCCCGCCAGCACCACGAGCGCCTCGACGGGTCGGGCTACCCCGATGGATTACGCGGCGATGAGATCAGCCTGCCAGCCCGGGTCGTGATGGTCGCCGACGTCCTCGAAGCGATGACCCAGCACCGCCCCTACCGACCGGCGCGACGCCTCAAGGACGCTCTGGACCACGTGCGTGAGAACAGCGGGACGCTCTTCGACCCCGACGTCGTCGCCGCGCTCGACGAGGTGTTCGCCCGGGGCTTCACCTTCGACGACACGACGTGGAGTGCCTCTCCCCTCGGAGCACCGCTGATCCGTGCCGGACGATGAGACGCGCGACCGAACGGTGCCCTGACGCGCCGCCACCCGTGACTCGCGAAGAGCCATCGGCGTCAGTGGCACGTGGACGCGGCCGCCGCTCGCGAGGCTCGTCACGGTCCCGCGCACCCCACCCCACCCGCCGCGTGCGTTCGGCGATGGTCGGCGCGCGGCGCGCGCGCACGGCCCACGCCCTCACCGTTCGCCGTAGCAAAACGCGACGCGCGGCGACCCGATTTCCGTTTGAATCAGTCGGGTCGTATGTGTAGTATTCAACGATTGCGGCACGGGGAGCGGACGAGTCATTTTCTCGTATCGTCTCTCGCGAGGAGGGAGCAGCCGTACAGTGTCGGTGCGAGATGAGTCGGGGAGTTCGAGGGTCAGCGAGATAACGAGCGACGAGACGGTTGACGCACTCTGGGCCCGATATTTCGCGGATCGCTCGCTCGAGAATCGGAATCGTCTCGTTCTGTTCTACGCACCGCTGGTGCGCGTCGTCGCCGGTCGCCTGGCCAAGCGCATGCACTCCTTTCAGTCCATTCAGGAATTGTGCTCCTGTGGACAATTCGGATTGATCAACGCCGTCGAGCGATTCGACCCGGGCGAGGGTTTCCAGTTCGCGACCTACGCGACGATTCGCATCCAGGGGGCCATCATCGACGAGTTACGTCGTGACGACATCCTGCCCAAGCGGATGCGCGCGCGCGTGCGCACCTACCAGGTGGCCCGCGAGGCCCTGGAGAGCGACTACCGCCGCTCGGCGAGCCTGGCGGAGGTGGCCGCGTACCTTGGCACCAGCCTGAGTGAGGTCGTCGAGCTCGACGACCTCGCCACGACCACGACGTACCTCGTCTCGCTCTCGACGACCGGCGAGGGGCCCGGCAGCGACCTGGCGGGTACGCGACTGGACCCCAGCGACCACGCGGAGTTGTCGTCCCTGCGCGACGCGGTCAAGGTCGCCCTGCAGCACCTGACCGAGCGCCAGCGCCAGGTCCTGGTTCTGCACTTCCTCGAGGGGTTCCACAAGAGCGAGATCGCCGACGCCCTGGGCATCGATCGGTCGCGCGTCACCCAGCTCGTCTACCAGGGCCTGCGCAACCTGCGCCGCGAGCTCGGCGAGCTGCCCACCACGCCGTAGGCCCCGGCTAGTCGTCGCGCGGCGGCGGTTGCTCGTCGCGCGACGCGACGGTCGGTACCGGGTCCGCCACCTCCCCGGCGGGCGAACGCGACCCGGCGCGGCGCGACCCGTACGAGGCCCACGCCGTGGCGTCGGGCGACGCGCTCGCCGACTCGCGGTTCTCCTGGCGAATCCGCTCGAGCACCTCCTCGCGATCGATGCGCACCTGTTGGGGCGCCTCGATGCCGATCTTCACGCGACCGTTGCCCGAGACCGCCACCACCGTGATGACGATGTCGTCGCCGATGAGGATCTTCTGGCCCACCTCGCGCGTGAGGGTCAGCACCTCACTCGCCCCGTTCGTCGGGCAGGGGCGTGGCGACGGACCAGCCGGCGTCGTGCTCGCTCAGTGCGGGCACGAGCTGATCCGCGCGGCCGGTGCGCCGATTCACCACGAGCGGCGAGTAGAGGTTGGCGGTCGACGCCTCGAGGGGCTCTCGGGGATGGATGATGGCGAGCACCGCCACGTCGCTCGCGTCGTGAACCTCGAGGTCGTTCGCGGTCGCGGCGTCGATCTCCACCCGATAGTCGGGCCACAGGTACCCGGGCGAGAGGACGAGGAACGACAGCGCGTCCCACGTCTCGCCGCGCGCGAGCGCGACGCGGTCGGTGCAGCGCAGCCGGGCCACCATCGACACCGCGCCGTCGCCCAGCGGCTCCAGGACGAAGTGGCGCGCCTCGCGAAATCCCGGTAGGTCGCGCCGCAGCGTCACCGCCAGCGGCGCCACCGGGGCGGGCGTCGCCGTCACCACCACGCTCGAGCCCGGCGCCACGGGCGTCGTCGTCGCGCTGCGCCTCGTCGCCGTCACGCTCTTCCCATCCTCACCCGCACGGGCCTCGTACGCGGTGGACACTACAGGAACTTCACGAGCGTCTCGGGGATGGCCTGGGAGGCCGCCCACAGCGCCGCCTGGTAGCTCGTCGTCTCCAGCGACAGCTGCGTGGTCGCCGTCGCCACGTTGACGTTCTCCAGGGAGGCCTGGGACGACTGGACCGCCGCGATCTGCGAAGTGAGGGCCGCCCCGGCGCTGGACGCCATCTGGGACGACTCGCCCAGGACGGCGCTGGCTCCCTGGGCCCCGGCGATCACCGCGTCGAGCGCGTCGAGCGCGGTCGAGAGGCTGGCCGCGCTCGGCGCGCCGCTCGCCAGCGCGCTCGACGCCGCCGAGAGCGTCGCGAACACGTTGGTCGCGCCGCTTCCGAACAGCGCGGTGCCCGGCACCGACACCACGAGACTCTCCCCCGAGCCGGCGCCCGGTCCCGCGATCACGGTCGGGCTCTGCGTGGTGCCGAGGAACGTACCGCTCGTGTCGTAGGCCTGGGGCGAGGCCGAGGTCCCGGCGAAGATGGCCCGACCCTCGAACTGGGTGTTGGCCAGCGACAACAGGTTCGCGGCCACCCCGCTCAGCTGCGTGCCGAGGGCCTGGTAGCCGACGGCGTTCTGCGTACCCTGGTTGATGGCCTGCAGCAGCAGCGAGCGCGCCGACTGCATCGACGCGAGGGCGCTATTGGCCGCGCCGTTGGCGACGCCGAGCCACGAGGTGGCCAGGTCGACGTTGGACTGCCAGCTCGTCAGCTGCGTGGCCTGGCTCGACAGGGCCAGCACCTGGGTCACCGCCGCCGGGTTGTCCGACGGCTTGGTCAGGACCTGGCCCGAGCCGAGTTGCATCTGCAGCTCGGCGATGCTCGCCGCCTGCGCCGTCAACTGGCCGGAGAGCGTGGCGATGAGTGCGTCACTGGAGAGGGCCACGTCAGACCGCCGCCAACAGGGACTGGAAGACCGTGGTGATGGCGCTGATCACCTTGGACGAAGCCTGGAAGGCGTTCTGAGCGGCGAGAATGGCGACCTCCTGATTGTTCTGGTTGACGCCCGAGATCGACGACAGATTGTTGGCGGCGGTCGTGGCCAGTGCCGACGCCGACGCCTCGTTGGTCGACGCGTTGGCGGCCTCGGTGCCGAGACCGCCGATCAGCGTGCGATACAGGGCATCGGGCCCACCGGACGCGGTCGCCAGGGCCGCCATCGCCTGCGCGTTGGTGCCGTCGAGCGTCGGCGTGCCGATGACGTTGGTGTTGGTGGCGCTCGGTGCGGCCGCCGTCGCGATCAGCGACGGCGAGGCCAGCAGCGCGGGCGACACCGTGATCGTGGCGGCCGAGCCCGCTCCCGCGGTGCTGGGGGTGAAGGTGGTCGACGAGCCCGCGTCGACGAAGATCGGCGGGAGCACCGGGCCCGACCACGTCCCCGCGATCGCCGAGCCCGGGTACCCGTCGACGTTGAGGCCGTTGGCCTGGAGGGTGTTGAGGCTGCTCGCCAGGCTGTCGGCCACCGCGTTGAGCTGGCTCTGGTACTGCGGGAGGGTCACGTTGACGGCGGCCAGCGTCGCCCCGATCTGCCCCCGAGCCTGGACGCTGACGCCGTTGCCGGTGACCACGTTGAGGGACGCCGTCGCCGCCGACCCGGTGGTGCTGAGCACCTGGGCGACGTTGCCGGACACCAGCTGCACCCCGTCCGCGTAGACCGCGAGCGTGCCGTGGGCCCCGGCGGAGGTGCTCACCCCGAGCAGGCTCGCCAACTGGTTCACCGCGGCGTTTCGCTGATCGATGAGGGCGTTCACGTCCTGCCCGCTGGCCGTGCCGGCCGCCACGCCGACGTTCAACTGCGCCACCTGCGCGAGCAGGCTGTTGGCCTGGGCCAGCGTCCCCCCGTCGGACGCCCCGGTACCGATCTGGCCCTGCAGCGACGAGGAGAGCTGGCTCAACTGGGCGGAGCTCGCGTTCAGTGACGCCGCCACCGACTGCGCCGCGCCGACGGCCGCCTGTTGCGAACCAGGCTGGTTGACCGACGACGCCAGCGTCGACAGCGCCGACCACAGCGTGGAGAGCTGCGAGGCGATCCCGGTCGTGCTGGGCTCGGGGAAGACGGACTCCAGCGAGCTCATCACCTGGTTGGTCTGCGTGGCACCCGCCTGCACGCCCAGGGCCGCGACGTTCGCGGCGGCGAACACCGCGTCGGTGAGCTGGCCAACCGACGACACGACCACGCCCTGGCCCACGCCCAGGGGGCCGACACCGGTCTCGGGCGAGAGGTTGACCACCTCCGCGGCGTAGCCCGGCGTCGCGATGTTCGTCAGGTTGTTCGAGGCGGTGTCGATCTGGGCCAGGTCGGCCGCCAGTCCGCTAGCGGCCGCCGAGAGGCCCATGTCACTCACAGCACACCGTCCACCAGCACGGCGCCGCGCGCGGCCGCACGGCCGTAGGTCGGCGTGGGGCCCGAGTGCAGGAACGCCAGGGCCTCGTCGGCCAGGGCCGCGCGCCGTCCCATGGCGGCGCTCACCGTGTCCGCCAGCACCTGGATCTCGGCCACCATCGCGCGCAGGGAGTGACGGCGATCGAGCAGCAGCTCGCGCCACCCGCCAGTGAGCGATGACGCCAGCTCGTCGAGCCGCGAGGCCGGGTCCACGCCGAGGTGGTCGGCCACCAGCAGCGTCGACGACGAGCGCACCATCTCGTGGAGGCGCAGCTCCTCGTAGGCGAGTTCGATCTCGCGCACGGCCGTGAGGATCGACGGCCCCTGCTCCGCCGCGGCCAGCGCCCCCAGGACGACGAGTCGGTAGCGCAGCACCTCGAGTGAGGCCCCGATGCCGTCCAGCGACTCCACCAAGTCCGAGAGAAGGTCCGAGAGCGGGTCCGAGAGAAGGTCCGAGAGAGAGTCGTCATCCACCGCCTGGAGTGACGGCCCGGGCTCGCCCGCAGTTGAGGGGCTACGACTCCTCGTCGGCGCCCGGGCGCACGTCGTCGACCGGGGGCCGCGCGTAGCGCAGCGCCACGGCCGACGCGCCGACGACCAGCACGCCCGCCAGGGCGAAGGACTCGACGAGGCGGGCCAGCACGACGAGCGGCGACAGGTCCTGGGTGATCATCTCGAGCAGGCTGGGCGACACCGTGACCAGAGTCAGCACGACGATCGCGGCCAGGCGGAACCGGCGAACGTCGACGGCGAACCTGTGGCGATCCGTCGCGCTCAGGGCGCCTCCTCGACCAACCGAGCGAGCAGGACGTGGAGCCAGCGCAACGTCGTGGCGGGCGCGCCCTCGAGCCAGAGGATCGGGGCGACACCCATCAGCTCGGCCACGCTGGCGGTCGCGCGCAGGCGCACCAGCGCCAGCGCGTCGAGGCGCCCGAGACGCGCGGCCCATCGCGCGACGTCTACGCGCTTGGCGGCCGCGCCCACCGCGCCCAGGACGTAGTCCGGCGCGAGACGGTCCAGCCACGCGGCCGTCGCCGCCAGATCCCTGGTGGACAGCGGTGCCTCGACGGCCAGGACCGTCAAGCGAGGCGTGGCGCGGCGCCGGGCGATCCGGCGCCACTGGGTGACCGACTGCTCCGCGACGAGCAGGTCTGACGCAGCGATCGCCAACGCCGACGCCACCTGCTGGGCCGTGGCGAGAGCGTCGCGTCGCGAGCCGACCACCACCACCACCGACCCTCCGGCGCGGGGCAGGGGTGCGGCGCTGGGCAGGCGCGCCAGCGAGCGAACCAGCGCGTCCAGCGACGCCGGATCGTCGGGCTGGTACGCGGCGGGGACGCCCAGCGCGCCCACGCGCGCACCCAGCGCGCCGACCAGGTCGGCGCAAACGTCGTCGCGGGGCGGGCGCGCGTCGTCGCTCGGTCCACCGGGGTGCTCCCGACTCGCGGCCGGTGCGTCGTACCCCGCCGACCCGCCGGCGTCCAGGGCCGCCTGCGCCTGGGCCAGCACCTCGCGGAAGGCGTGATCGACGAGCGCCGGCGCGCCGAAGGTCGCGTCGCCGAAGGTCGCGTCGCCGAGGATCACGGGGTCGTCGACCACGTGATCGATGGTCACGCGATCGTCGGTCGCCGCCACCAGCTCGGCCAGCCGGTCCGCGGGCGGCGCGCGCCGCGGCGCGCGAGCCCGGGCGCCCGGGGTCGGCCGATCGAGGTCCCCACCACCGTCGCGACCTCGCCCGCGGCCCCTGCTCACCCCGGTCGGGTCGTGCAGCGCGGCGACGTAGGTCTCCCTGACGAAGAAGCCGAGGATCCCCCCGCGTCGTACCTTCCAGCAGCGCACCGCGGCGTCCGCCCCCAGTGCGGCGTACGCCCGCGCCAGCGCCTCCTCGGCGCTGGCGCCCTCGAACTCCCCCTCACTCGCCCTAGGCGGCGGCACTGATCTCACGCGTCACGCTCCCCACGGGCGACACCACGACGCCCACTCCGATCTCGCCGAGCGCCAGGACCCCCACGCGCGGCAGGCTGGGCCGCAGCATCCGCCACAGGGCGTGGCGCAGTCGCGTCGCGCACACCACGACGGCCACGACCCCCCGGGCGTCGGCGTCGCTCCAGAGCCGTCCGACGTCGCGCACGATGGCCTCGGCCTCCATGGCGGTGACGCCGAGAGTTCGCCGCCCACGATCGCCCACGCGCAACGACTCGATCAGGGCCTGCTCCAGCGCCGGCGCCAGCGTGATCACCGCGATCGTGCCCTCGCGCTCGTACAGCGAGTCGATCGTCGTGACCAGCGCCAGTCGGGCCGCCTCGAGCAGGCTGTCCGGATCCTTCGCCTGGCTGCGCGCCTGCTCGGTCAAGGCCTCGAGGATGCGCACCAGATCGCGCACGGGCACACCCTCGTCGAGCAGCCCGCGCAGGACGCCCTGCACGTCGCCGAGCGTGAGGCCGGCCGCCGCCATCTCGTCCAGCACGACGGGATTGGTCGCCCGCAGCCCGTCGAGCAGCAGCTTGGTGTCCTGGCGCGAGATCAGCTCGCCGGCCCGCTCGCGCACGACCTCGGCCAGGTGCGTCGTGACCACCGCCGAACGGTCGACCACGGTGACGCCCGCGACGGCCGCCTGATGGCTCAGGCCGATGGGGATCCACTTGGCTCGGGCGCCGAAGGCGGGGTCGCGGGTGTCGGTCCCCGACAGGCCGTCGAGCTTCTCCCCGATCGCCAGCACCTTGCCGCGCGGCGCCTGCCCTCGCGCCACCTCGATCCCGTGAACCTTGATGGCGTACGTGTCGGCGGGCAGGTCGAGGTTGTCGCGCGTGTGAACCCGGGGCATGACCACGCCCAGCTCCAGGGCGACGTTGCGACGCAGGGCCTTCACCCGGTCGAGTAGGTCGCCCCCGCGCTCGGCCTGGACCAGATCGATGAGGTCGATGCCCAACTCCAGGCTGAGCGGCTCCACCGCCATGCCCGCCGCCAGCGCGTCCGGTGACTCGTCGGGCGCCGCCAGGGCCAGCGATGCGGCGGGCGACGCCTCGGTCGTGACGTCCTTGGGCAGCCGCGTGCCGAAGGCGAAGACCAGCGCCCCCACGATCAGGAACGGCAGGCTCGGCAGGCCGGGCACGATGGCCAGGCAGGCCATGATGACACCGGTGGCTCGCACGATGCGCCGGAAGCGCGAGAGCTGGGTGACGACGTCGTGGCCCAGGTCGTGCTCCGTCGCCCCGCGCGTCACGATGATGCCCGTGGACAGCGACAGCAGCAGTGCGGGGATCTGCGAGACCAGTCCGTCGCCGACGGACAGCAGGCTGTAGGTGTCGACGGCCGACGACGCCGACAGGTGGCGCTGGAAGATGCCGATGGCGAGACCACCGACGAGGTTGATCATCGTGATCACGATCGCCGCGATCGCGTCGCCGCGCACGAACTTCGACGCGCCGTCCATCGCCCCGTAGAAGTCCGCCTCGTCGGCGATCTCGCGACGGCGGCGACTGGCCTCGTGCTCGTCGATCGCCCCCGACGCGCGATCGGCGTCGATGGCCATCTGCTTTCCCGGCATGCCATCGAGGGTGAAGCGGGCCGCCACCTCGGCCACCCGCCCCGATCCTGACGTGATCACCACGAACTGGATGATGATGAGGATGAAGAACACCACCAGACCGACCACGATCGAGCCGCCGATCACGAAGTGCCCGAAACTCGACACCACCACGCCGGCGTAGCCGCGCAGCAGCACCTGGCGCGTGACCGCCACGTTGAGGGCGAGTCGGAACATCGTCGCCATGAGCACCAGCGTGGGAAAGACCGAGAAGTCGAGGGGGCGCTTGACCTGCATCGCCGTCAACAGGACCAGCACCGACCCCGTGATGTTGGCGGTGATCAGGATGTCGATCACGAACGTCGGCAGGGGGATCACCAGCACGACGACCACCGCCACCACCGACAGCGGCACGGCCATGTGCGTCAGCCGCTCCCAGCGGCTCGTCGTGACCGCGGGTCCGTCGCTCACCCGACCGACCACCTACGCGCACCCGCCACGGACCCTCCCGGACTCTCTCGTGTCCCGTCCGTCCCTGGACCCACCGGCGCCGTCCTGGCCCTCGCCTACTACGTCTCGCCCGGCGCCGGAGTTGAGAACCACCCGGCGCCCGGCGCCGGGCCCGCCATGCGGTGCACCTCGCGAAACGACCGCGCGGTGGGCGTGAGTGCGTACACGAAGGCCAGCAGCTGGGCCACCGCGGTGTAGAGACGGGCCGGCACCAGCTCGTCGATCTCGCACGACGCGTGCAGGGCCCGCGCCAGCGGGGGGTTCTCCACCAGCACCACGCCGCAGCGCCGCGCGTGCGCGCGAATCGCGACGGCCACCAGGTCCTCCCCCTTGGCCACGACGCGCGGCGCGACGTCGGTGGCGCGGTCGTACGCGAGGGCGACCGCAAAGTGGGTGGGGTTCGTCACGACGACGTCGGCCCGGGCCACCGCGGCCATGACGTGCATGCGCGAGAGGCGCCGCGCCCGGCTGCGCAGAGCCCGGCGCACCTCGGGATTGCCCTCGCTCTCGCGGCGCTCGTCCTTCACCTCCTGGCGGGTCATGCGCACCTCGCGGTTGTAGGAGCGGCGCTGGAAGAAGTAATCGGCCCCGGCGACCACCAGCGCCACGATCCCGATCACGCGCAGCAGCTGCATGATGATCGGTGCCGTCGCGCTGAGGGTGCTCTCCAGGGGCAGCGTCGCGCCGCCGAGCACCGCGGTCACCAGCTGTCGCTCGATGTCGTAGGCGACGACGGCGAGGACCGCCACCTTGAGCGACGTCTTGAGCAGCGTCCAGGCCCCCTGGCGCGAGACGACGCGCTGCAGCCCGCTCTTGGGCGAGATGCGCGAGAGCCGCACGCCCAAGGCCTGGGGGGTCACGTGCAGGCCCACCTGGGCCGTGGCGATCGCCACGGCCACGACGCCGCTGACCAGGGTCACTGGCAGGGCCGCGAACGCCGCCGTCGCGAGCCCCTGGCCGACCAGCGCCACCGCGCCCGCACGCGTCGGGTGCGCCATCGCCTGGACGACACGCTGGACGAAACCGTCGACGCGCGTGGACGCCAGGCCGCCCAGCCACGGCAGGAGTCCGGTCACCGCGACCAGGCCGGCCCATCCACCAACCTCGGGCGAGCGGGCCACGGTGCCCTTCTCGCGCACCTCCTTGCGACGCTTGGGGGTCGCCTTCTCCGTCTTCTGGGAGGAGTCGGCCATCAGCCCCCGCCGAAGAGCTGGCTCATCGCGCGTCCGACCAGGCTCACCACGTCCCCGGGCAGCGCCACCAGGGCGACACCGACCCCGACGAGTGCGACGACGACCTGCAGGGGCATGCCGAAGACGAAGACGTTCACCTGGGGCGCCGACTTGGAGAGCAGGGCCAGCACGATCTGCGTGCAGAAGAGGACAGCGATGAGCGGCGCGGCGATCTCCACCGCCGCCGCGAAGAACGTCACCACGTCCCCGGTCACGACGCCGGCCAGCGACCCGAGGGTGGTGGGCGGGAAGCTCGTCCCCACCGCGTGGAAGGACGTGACGAACCCCTCGACGATGACCACCACGGCCCCGGTGGTGAAGAGCAGGGCCGTGAGCACCAGGTTGTAGAACTGGCCGAAGATCGACGCCTGCAGCAGCGACAGCGGGTCGAGGGCCTGGGGCAGGTTCAGACCCGAGAACAGGTCGATCAGCCGCCCGGCGGCGGCGATGGTGGTGACGAAGAGGGACACCACGTAGCCGAGCACCACGCCGACCACCGCCTGGAGCACCAGCTGCACGAGTACCTGTGCGTCGCTCGAGGGCAGCGGGTCGTGCACCAGCTGCGGCGCGGCGTAGACCGCGACGGTCGCCGCGATCGCCACCTTCACCATCCCCGGAATCGACGGGTTCGAGAAGGGCGGGCAGATCGACACCCACGCGGCGGAGCGGACGAACGCCAGGACCAGGGCGATCGCGAAGGCGGCCGACAGGTGCAGCGTCATCACTGACCGGCGAGGATCTGCGGGATGGCGTTGTAGAGGTGCTCGGTGTAGGCCACCGCGAGCCCGAGCATCCAGTGGCCCATGAGCAACAGCACCAGCCCGATCGCCACCACCTTGGGCAGGAAGGTGAGCGTGAACTCCTGGATCGACGTGACCGCCTGGAACAGCGAGATCACGAGGCCCACGACCAGGCTGACCACCAGCACCGGCCCCGCCAGCTCGGCGATCAGCACCAACGCCTGCGTGGCGAGGTTGAGCACCGTGGTGTCGGTCACGGTCAGTGGTTGTAGGAGAGCAGGAGCGAGTGCACGACCAGCGCCCACCCGTCGACCAGCACGAAGAGCAGGATCTTGAAGGGCAGCGAGATCAGCGTCGGCGGGAGCATGTAGATCCCGATCGACATCATGATCGCCGACACCACGAGGTCGATGATCATGAACGGGAGGAAGATCATGAAGCCGATGAGGAACGCCGACTGGATCTCGGACAGCACGAACGCCGGGATCACCGTGGTCAGTGGCAGGGTCATGGGGTCGCTCGCGTTCTCGTGACGGTACGACGTGAACAGCCCCAGGTCGGTGTCGTTGGTCTGCTTCAGCATCCACTGCTTGAGGGGGACCTCGCCCTGGTCGATGGCCTGAGTGGCCGAGATCTGGCCGTGCTCGTAGGGCTGGATGGCCACGTGGTCGATGCTCGACAGGACCGGCGCCATGATGAAGAGCGTGAGGATCAGCGCCAGCCCGGCCAGCACCTGGTTGGGCGGCACGGTCTGGGTTCCCAGGGCGTTGCGCGTGAGCGACAGAACGATGAACACCCGCGGGAACGCCGTCATCAGGACGAGCAGGGACGGCGCGACCGACAGCACGGTCAGCACGACGATGATGAGCACCGAGGTCGAGGGACTCTTCAGCCCGCTGATGTTCACGTTGAGGTTCGAGCTCGCCGCCCACGCGACCGAGCTCATCACGAGTCCCTCGACCCGTCGGCGTTCACTGCCCGCATTGGCTGTCCCCGTCGGAGCCGGCTAGCGCCGGACCGTCTTCTCCCGTAGATGCTCGATGAAAGCGTCCCATGCCCGAGGGGAACTTCCCCCACTGCCCCACGCCGTCCGTGGCGTGACTGCACGGTCGACGCGGGCGCCGGCCGGTTCCTCCGGTGACGCTGTCGCGTCCCCGTCGAGCTCGCTCAGCAGCGTCAGCTGCTGCGCGCTCTGGCCCACCAGGAAGGTGCGCCCCGCGACGCGCACCACCAGCAGCGCCGCACTCTTGCCCACCGTCCGGCGCGACACGACCTCGACGTGCGCGCCCGCGGCGTCGCGCGTCGCGCGCCCCGGCCACCGCTGCCAGCGCTGGGCCACCCGCGCCAGCGCCACCAGCAGGCCGACGACGAAGCCGAGGACGAGGATCGTCCGCCCCACGGCCAGGAGGGTCACCGCCACGACCTAGGCCCCCTGGTCCACGACGATCTCGGTGATGCGCACCCCGTACTCGTCGCCGACCTCCACGACCTCCCCGCGGGCCAGGACCACCTCGCGGTTCAGCACGATCTCGATCGGCGCCCCCACCGCCTGATCGAGTTCGACGACGTGGCCGGGGCGCAGGGCGCTCAGCTCGCCGAAGGAGAGTCGCGTCTTGCCGATCCAGGCCGAGACCTCGACCGAGACGTTGCGGAACTGCGCCTCGCGAACTCGTAGGGATGCCTCGCGGGCGTCCGCGGATGACTCGAAGGACTCGTCGAACTGCTCTGTCGCCGTCACTTGGCAACCTCCTCTGTGATCAGGCACGCCTTGCGCACGCCCGAACTGCACATGTCCGCCAGCGCCACCAGCAGTCCCTCGGCGCGCACCTCGAGCGGACGACCCTTGGGGTGGCCGAGGCCCAGGCTGTCGCCGACGCGCAGGGTGAGCAGCTCGGCGGGCGTGGTGAGAAAACTCGGGAACTGGAAGACCACCGTGAGGGGCACGTCCCAGAGTCGGCGCCGCGTCGCCTGGGCCGCGAGATCCTCGCGGGCGTCGTCGCTCGACGCGCTGCGCGTGGCCAGTCCGTCGATCAGCATCCTCACCATGGGGAAGGGGAGGCAGATCACCGCGGTTCGAGCCGGTCGCGCCGCCACCGCCACCGTGAGACGTAGGGCCATGCACATCTCCGACGGCGACGCCACGGACACGAACTGAATGTTGCCCTCCTGGGCCTCGAGCAACGGGTAGGTGACGTGGATGCGCGAGAGCGAGCGACTGAGCTCACCGAGCAGATCCTCGATGATCGGCGCGAAGAATGCCCGGTCGATCTCGGTCGGGATCCGACCCGCGAAGTCGTCCTCGCCCGAGCCCGCCAAGCGCAGGTCCACCAGTGCCAGGGCCTCCTCGGTCGGGATCGCCACCAGCGCCCGCCCCGTCAGGGGCGGCAGGGAGAAGGTGAAGAAGTAGGACCCCTCCTGAAGCTCCTCGGCCAGATCGCGCCAGGTCACCTGATCCAGCGCGTCGAGCTCGAAGGACACCGGCTGGCGCAGCGTGGACGTGAACTTCTGGGTCGCCGAACGGGCGAAGACCTCGAGCAGCCCCTGCAGCGCCTGCAGGTCCACCCGCTCGAGCAGGTCGGTTCGACGGAAGTCGTGGTTGCGTACAACCTTGGCGGGCTGGTCGGTCACGTCATCTCCATTCGCCTCACACTCCCGCGTGACTGATCGGCCGCACGACGATGTTCACGCGCCGGTTCTCGGCGCGACCCACCGCCGTCGCGTTCGTCGCCAGCGGGTGGTACTGGCCGTAGCCGAGCAGGATGACCCGGCTCGGGCTCACCCCGTCGGTCTGGGTCATGCGCACGACCACCGTGGCGGCGCGGGCCGCCGAGAGCGCCCAGTTGTTCGGATACGGGCCGCCGGTGATGGCGCGATCGTCGGTGTAGCCCGCCACCTCGATGTCGTTGGGAACCCGCGACAGCACCCGCGCCGAGGTGTCGACGATCTCCTGGCCCACCACCGAGAGCGACGCCGACGCCGTCGCGAAGAACGTGGAGTCGGCGACGAGGCCCTCCACCAGGCCCGACGGCGTGATCGAGAAGGTGACGTCGCGCAGCAGCCCGCGCGCGCGCAGCGCCGCACTCAGCTCACGTCGCAGGTGCGCGAGACGATCCGTGGCCGTACGCGTGGTCACCGACCGACGGTGCACCGCCGTGGTGCCGTGGGGCACGTCGGACAGCACGGCTCGCGTGACCGACTGCTTGAACTCGTGGTACTTGGCCTTGTTGATCGTCGAGAGCGCGAAGAGCACGATGAACAACACGAGCAGCAGCGTGATCATGTCCGAGTAGGTGAGCAGCCAACGGTCCGCGTTGTCGGAGTGCGCCGTGGCCCACGTGTCCCCCCGACGACGATTGGCGCGCCGATACGCACCGCCCTTGGCACTGGTCGGCCCGCTCACGCCGCGACCTCGGACGACGCGGGGACGCCACTCGTGGACACCTCGCCACGCTGGGCCGGTGAGAGGAAGGCCTCTAGTCGATCGCGCAACTCGGTGGTGGAGGCGTTCAACTGCATCGTGAGCAGCCCCACGACCAGCATCTCGCGGTAGGTGACCTCCTCGTCGGTCAGGCGGCGCAACTTGTTCGAGATGGGGAGCCAGACCGCGTTGGCCAGCATCACGCCCCACAGAGTCGCGGTGAAGGCCGAGGCGATGTCCGGTCCCAACTTGCCCGGTGAGCTCAACTGACTCAACACGCCGATCAGGCCGACAACCGTGCCGATGATGCCGAAGGTCGGCGAGTAGCCGGCCAGGTCCGCGAAGAACTTGGTGGACGTCTGGTGGCGCACCCGCAGCCCGTCGATCTCGGCCGTGAGCAGTTCGTGCACCCGCTCCGGGTCCGACGTGGACACGATCAGCTGGATGCCCTTCCTCATGAAGGGGTCGTCCGTGGCCAGCTCCTCGAGCACCAGCGGATTCGAGCGCGCCTCCTTGGCCAGCGCTAGGAGCGCGTCGACGGTGCCGCGCGTGTCGGGTCCCTTGCGCGGCTTGAGCACCAGACGCGTCGCGCGCGGCACGACCCGCAACTGCGCCCACGTGAAGCCGGCCATCGCGGCCCCCATCGAGCCCCCGACGACCAGGATCACCGACGAGGCCTTGAAGAGCGAGGTGACCGAGCCGTGATCCATCACCAGCGCGCCCAGGACCGCGACGATCGAGATCAGGATGCCGATCGGGGTCACTGACTTCGCACCTCGCTCAGTCGGGTCACCCCCGCCGCGGCGTCACCCCCGCCGCGGCGGGGGTCCTCAGGTCCCTCGAACACGCGACGCAGCAACGCCACCTTCTCGCTGCGAATCCGCTCCACGACGCCAGACGGATCGTGGGCGACGATCACGTGACCTCCGTCCAGCAGGTAGATCGCCGACTGGCCACCGACCGCGAACTCCACCCGCGTGACGAGATCCTCGTTCAGGTGCATCGTCGACCCATCGAGCTTCGTCACTTCAATCACGTCGGCTCCGTTCGCGCGAGTCAGGGGAGAGGCACGCTCTCCAGTGACGGATCAACCTCGCCCAGAGTTGAGTGCCGGCCGCACCACCACGCGCTCGTGCGCCGGCCACTACGGCATCTGCATGAGCGACTGGAGCACTGTGTCGGTCGTGGTGATCACCTTGGTGTTGGCCTGGTACGCGGTCTGCGCCTCGATCAGGTCGGTGAGCTGGGTGGCCAGGTCGACGTTCGAGCCGATCACCGCACCGCCCTGGACGGTGCCCAAGCCGTTCGTCCCGGGCTGGCCGTACTGGGCCTTGCCTGACGCCACGGTCGACGTGAAGTACGTCTGACCCTGGTTGTCGAGTCCCTCGACGTTGGCGAACTGCGCCAGGGCGATGGTGCCCAGCGCCTTGCTGCCGCCGTTGGAGTAGTCGCCCGTGATGACTCCATCGGCACCGATGGAGTAGGCGTCCAGCGTTCCCGCCGCGCTCCCGTCCTGGGAAGTCACCTCGAGGGACTGGCTGCCGGCGAACTGCGTGACCGACGTCGCCGACCCCACGGGAGGGAAGTCCACGGCGGGCATCGTCGTGCCCGACCAGGTGTAGTTGCTCGGCTCGTTGGTGATGGGGACACTCGTCTGGCCCGTTCCGACGGGCGTACCGTTCACGGTCGCGAGCTGCCCGCTGGTCGAGAACGCCAGGGTTGGTGGAGTGGCCCACAGGGGTGAGGACGCACCGGTCACCGTTCCCTGCATCGACCAGCTGGTCGCCGTGCCGTTGGCGTTCGTCGTGGGCGTCAGGGTCAGGGTCACGGGCACGGCGTCGCCCAGCGAGTCGTAGATCGTGGTCGTCACCGTGACGGGCCCGGTCGGGTTCGCCGGGAGGTTTCCGCCCAGCACCATGTTCTGGGTCTGGGTCGCCACCCCGGTCGAGCCGAGCTGAATGGTCAGGGGGGACAGCGGCGCCGACGTCGGCTGGCCCGGCTGCCACCCCTCGACCAGGCCCCCGCTGTTCGTCGCCAGATGCCCATTCGCGTCCAGCTGGAGATCGCCGTCGAGCGTGTAGTAGGTCTGACCCTGCTGGCTGACGGTGAGGAAGCCATTCCCCTCGATGGCGACGTTGCTCGGCACCCCCGTCTGGATCACCGAGCCCGGCGTGAAGTTCAGCCGGATGGCCGACACCTCGGCGCCGGCACCGATCGAGGACGGATTGGTGCTCGCCAGCGTCGTGCCGACGGCCCCACCCGCCGGCTGCAGTTGCTGGGTCAGCATGTCGGCGAACTGCACCGTCTGGGAGACGAAGCCGTCCGTCTGCGAGTTGGCCACGTTGTTGCCAATGGTGTCGAGGTACGTCTGCATCGTGTCGATTCCTGAGGCGGCAGCGCCCAGAGAACGATTGGACATGGTTACTCCTTCATGAACTAGTTGGTTGATGGTGATCGTGAACTGGTGATCGTGTACTGGTGATCGTGTACTGGTGATGGTGAACGGCGGGATGAGTGACGGCGTGGCGCGGCGACCGCGGCGCCCCGCCTCAGGCTGTCCCAATCTGTGTCACGGACGAGAGGGCGACGACACTGCCGCCCACGTCCAGGGTCGGGCCGTTGGCGCCGTTCGTGACGCCGGTCACCGCGCCCGTGATCACGTTGCCGGTGGAGTCGGCCCCGGTTATCGTGCGGCCGATCAACGACGCCGCCGCCCCCATGTCCGACGACTGCGACACGCTTTGCAACTGCTCCACCTGCGACAGTTGGGCCAACTGGCTCATGAAGTTCGCCGAACTCGTCGGGTTCATCGGGTCCTGGTAGCGCAACTCGGACACCAGCAGGTTCAAGAACGTGTTGGGTGCCAGCAGACTCGCCATGCCCGTTGACGTCGCGCCCGTCGACGACGTGGTATCACCCAGCGGCACCCCGGACGTGGCTCCCGTGGGGCTCGTTGACATACTCATAGGACCTCCCTGGTCATCCTCATACGATCTCCTTTGTCATTTGGTTCCCTCGTCATCTCGATTCCCATCGACTCGGTCGTCTCGGTCCTCATCCGTGACCCCTCTCGTCGAGCGCCTCGTCCCGGACGAGCCGACGCGCTGCGCGTGCGTCCACGGAACCCTCCTCACAGCAGGAGGTGGATCTGTCCACCGGCCTCGCCGCCATCACGAACGGCGACCACGATCTCCCGCGTCGCCGAGGGCCGCGTGCGCGCCACCGTCGCGTCGGGATCCCGGCGTCCTTCCGACCCGCGCCCGGACGGGTCACGCACCGTCACGTTGACCGCCAAGCCGTTACGCGACAATGCGGTCCGCAGCGCATCGGCGTCGCGGGCGAGCAGATCGTGACCCTGACGCGTCTGGGGCGTGAGCAGGACCTGCAGATCCGCGCCGCGCAGCGACACCACCGCGCGCACCGCCCCCAGGTCGGCGGTCCGCAGCGCCACCTCGACGCGGTAGATCCCCTCACCCTCGTGAAGCGGTCGAGCGATGACGCGGGCCAGCACGTCCACGCTCGCCCCCGCGCCCGCCGTGACCACTACCGGACTCGACACCGGTGCCGACGGAGGTCCACCGGCCACCGCCGCCACGGGTGGCGCCGCACGATCCCACGAAATGGTGGGCCGCGCGGGCGCGGCGGATGCGCGAGCCCTCGGCGTGCCGTCCGCCCCGATCGTCGACGGCGGGACGCTGGTGACCGCGAGACGCGACGCGCCCCCCGCGCGGGGTCCGCCGCCCGGCTCGACGACGCGTGGGGCACCAACCCCGTCGAGACGAGAAGGAGCGGAGGTCGCGAACAGCCCCCTCACCACGGGCGGTGCGCCCACCGTGGGCGGATCGACCGCCCGCGGCGTCGTGGCGACGGGGGCACCCGCCTCGACCACCGACTCCGGTGGGCGCACCCCCGTGGCGAGCGAGGGTGCCCTCCCCCGCGTCCGGGCGGATGGGCGCACGGCCGATGCCCCGACGGCGCGACCGCGCGGAGTCGTCGTTCCACGGTCGCCGCCCACAACGAGCGGCGCCGCGCCGGGACTGGCCGACCGTGGGGGCCCGACGGCGACCTCGCGAGGCGTCACGGACGGCGCGGGCACGACGTCGCGGGCAGACGGCGTTCTCGCCGGCGACGCGCCACCTCTCGGTGACACCGCCGTCGCCGCCCGCGCGGGAGTCGAGGCCCGCGGCATCGGGGCGAGCGGCGGCGCCGGCTGCGCGACCGGTAAGGGCGGCGGTAACGGCGCGAGAGGCACCGGCGCAGGGGTCGCGCGTCGGGAGCGACGCACGTTCGGCGTACGAGCGTCTCGCGCGGAACGCGTCGGGGGGGTCGAGCCCGCCGCGTCGGTCGGTCGAGCCTGACGCGCGAGAGTCTCACGGAAGGTCGGGACGGACGAGGGTGCCTCACCCGGGCCCCGGGGCGCCGGACGACCGTTCGAGCGGACCGGCGTCGTCCCCCTCGTCGTCGGCGACCCCGCGGGCTCGTGCACCGCGTCCATCACGCCGCCGATCCCAGGACCCGGCGGATCGCGACGATCGGACCCGCGCTCGAGAGCGGCTGCACCTGCACGGTGGTCCCCGTATACGGCGAGTCGATCATCTCGCCGTTTCCAACGTAGATGCCGACGTGACCCGGCGAGCTCGCGGTGCCGTCCGACCCCGCGAAGAAGAGCAGATCACCCGGCTGCGCACTCGCGAGGGACGCCACCGGCGTGCCGATCGTGGCCTGCTCCTCGCTCGTGCGCGGGATGGCGATGCCCCAGCGCGCGTACACGTACTGCGTGAAGCCGGAGCAGTCGAAACCGCTCGGCGACGTGCCGCCCCACACGTAGGGCGTGCCCCGGTAGAGCAGCGCGGTGCCGACGATGTCGCCACCGGTGACCGCCCCCCCGCGGGCCACCACCCCGCCGACGGGCGCCGGTCCCCCGACACCACGCACCAGGGGAGCGCGCGCGAGCAGCGGCGACACCGGGGCCACGGTCTGCGCCGCCGGCGCCGACGCCGACGTCGACGCGAGCAGCGCGACCACCGCCATCTCGTTCGCGAGGCCCGCGGCCGCCCCGTCGGCGCTCGGCGACGCGACCGATCCACCCCCATCGCCAACGGCGAGGTCGCCGACGAAGAGGCCACCCCCCGACGCGTCGAGCGTCGTGCCCGACGACGAGATGGACGTCAACTGCTCGAGAGTCGCCGCGAACGAGGCGATCCCGGGTGTCGCGAGCGAGGTCGCGGCACCGGGCCCACTGGCGAGGGGCGCGACCGCGCCCGCGGACCCTCCCACCATCGCGGGGCCGCTCGTCACGAGGTGCCCACCCGCGCCCCATGACGGATCGTCGCGAGGTCGTCCAGCTCGGCCGTCTCCTCGCGGCGCAGGTCGTCACGCCAGCGAGCCACCCCGTCGGCGCGCAACCGCTCGAGCACCTCCGCACGACGCCGCGCGACGTCCCACGCGCGGCTCGCCGCCTCGCGCGCGTCGCTCGCCTCGTCCAGCGCCGTACGGGTGTCGTGGCGCTGGCCGGCGAGGCGCTCGGCCTGATCGGCGACCCAGTGCAGGTGGCCGATCGAGGTGGGTCCCGTCGCGAGCGCCAACCGGCGCAGCGACGCGTCCACCGCGTCGAACGCGTCGCGCGCTCGACGCAGGTCCCGTGACGCCAGGAGGAGACGCTCGCGCGCCAGTCGCTCCTCCAGGAGGCGAATCCGCATCACGGTCTCCAGAGAGAATCGATACGCCCTCACGGCGCGCTCCCCGAGTCGGCGACGAGTCCCGCCAGACGCTGGCGAGTCGCCAACAGGTCACTCACCTCGTCGATGGGCTGGCGGCAGAACATGTCGATCGCCGCCTTGGTGGCCAACGCTCGATCGACCACCGGGTTGGTCCCGGCCACGTAGGCGTCGATCTCGATCAGATCCTTGGCGTCGCGCCACGCCGCCAGCAGTTCCCGGACGACCCCCCCGGCCGCGGCCTGGTCGCGCGACACCACCATGGGCGCCACGCGCGAGATCGAGCTCAGAACGTCGACTGCGGGGTAGTGATTGGACTCCGCCAGGGCTCGCGACAGCTGGATGTGCCCGTCGAGGATGGAGCGAGCGGTGTCGGCGATGGGCTCGTTCATGTCGTCGCCCTCGACGAGCACCGTGTAGAGACCCGTGATCGAGCCTCGCTCGCCCAGCCCCGTGCGCTCGAGGAGCCGCGGCAGGAGACCGAAGACACTGGGGGGGTAGCCCCTCGTCGCCGGCGGCTCGCCCGCGGCCAGACCCACCTCGCGCTGGGCCATGGCGAAACGCGTGATCGAGTCCATCAAGAGCACCACGTCGCGACCCTGGTCACGAAACCACTCCGCGATCCGCGTCGCCGTGAACGCCGCGCGCAGACGCATCATGGCCGGCGCGTCGGACGTCGCCACCACGACGACCGAACGCGACAGCCCCGCGGGTCCCAGGTCGCGCTCGATGAACTCCGCGACCTCGCGGCCCCGCTCGCCGATCAGAGCGACGACCGAGACGTCGGCTGACGTGCCGCGCGCGATCATGGACATCAGCGACGACTTGCCCACGCCCGACCCCGCGAAGATTCCCAACCGCTGGCCCTTGCCGCACGGGACCAGCCCGTCCAGCACGCGAACGCCGAGCGGCAACTGCTCGGTGACCATGCCGCGACGCAGCGGATGGGGCGGCTGGCCCGTGACCGCCACGTCCGCGCCCACGACACTCGCCCCTCCGTCGATGGGCACGCCGGTACCGTCGAGGACGCGCCCGAGCAGCGCCGGTCCCACGCGCAGCGTCACCGGTCCACCCAGGTCGCGCACCGGTGTGCCGGAGCGCAGGCCCGTGGTGTCGCCGAAGGCCAAGCAGACGACGCGGTCCTCACGAAGCGCTACCACCTCGGCCAGGATGCGATCGCCACCGGGCATCAGTTCGAGTCCGTCGCCGATGGCCGCGGCGATGCCGGCGACGTCGATCGACATGCCGACCATCCGTGTCACCCGGCCCAGGCGCTGAGGGCGGGCGGCGTCGAGTGCGACCTCGCTGACGTCGTCAAGCAGCCCGGTCACCGGTCGCCCCCGCTACGCCCGCCCTGGCCAGCACCTCACGCACACGCTCCAGAGCCGTGGTGATCTGGCCGTCCAGGACCGTGTCGCCGATCTCCACCCGCGCGCCACCGCGGGCCACCGCGGCGTCGGCCACCAGTGTCACCTCGCGACCGAGGTGCAAGGTGGCGACCTCACCGAGTCGCGCCAGGTCCTCGGGGTTCAAGTACGCCGTCGCCGGACCGCTCCCCTCGTCGGCGGCCAGGGTTCGCACGAGGGCGTCGCGACCGGGGTTCAGCGACACGCTCAGCTCGTGCGCGAGCAACTCCTCCACTAGGGCGAACGCCACTCGCGACGCCGCTTCGAAGAGTTCGTCGCGCGCTCGGGCCCCCGCCTCGCGCACCTCGCTCGCGGCCGCCTCCAGGGCCGCGAGCGCCGTGGCGCGCCGCGACGCCTCCTCACGGCGCTCCCGCTCGACGTCGGCCCGTGCGGCCTCGGCGCCGCGGGCGTAGCCCTCCGCGTAGCCCTCCGCGTAGCCCGTCTCGCGCTCGTCGGACGGCGCGTCGGGACCCACCCGCTCACTGACCCCCTGAAGGCTGGCGTAGGTGGTGGGCACCACCGTCGCGTGGGCCAGCCGTCGCAGCTCCCTGGTCGGGGTGGCCACCGACTCCGATCGCTTGAACACGCTCACAGCACCACCTCGTCCTCGCGGGCGATGACGATCACTCCGTCGGCGTCCAGCTGGCGCGCCGTGCGCACGATGGTCGCCTGGGCCGCATTGACCTGCGTGCCGCGCACCGCCCCCATGACCTCCAGTTCCTCGTCGACCATCGCGGTGACGCGCTCCGAGAGATTGGCGCGAATCTTGGCGACCGCGTCGGCGGACAGGCGCGGGTCCTTCATGGCCAGGGCCAGCGTCGCCGCGTCCACGGAGCGGAAGATCTGCTGCAACGATTTCCCGTCGAGCTTGACCACGTCGTCGAAGGTGAAGAGCTTGGCGCGGATCTGCTCGGCGATCGCCTGATCCTGCTCCTCGAGGTCCCGTAGCACCTGCTGCTCGATGGCCCGATCCGAGTGGTTCAAGATCTCCGCGACGGTGGTCGTTCCGCCAGCCACCGTCGTCGATCCGCCGGCCTGCACGCCGCGCAGCTTCTCGGCGAACAGCGAGGTGGCCTGGCGAATCGCCACCGGGTCCACCCGCGTCAGCTGCGCGATGCGCTTGGCCACCTTGACGCGAAAGGCCGGCTCGAGGACGCTGAGCAGATTCGCGGCCTCCTCGGGCGGGAGGTACGCCAGCAGGACGGCGACGACCTGGGGCTGCTGGCCCCCGAGCACGGCGAGCGCCTGCTGGGGATCGATGCGCAGCAGGCCCGAGAGCGGGCTCGCGGCTCGCTGGCCCTCGATCTGATCCATCACCTCCTGCGCCCGGGTCTGTCCCAGGCGCTCCTGGAGGAAGGCCCGCGCCAGTTCTAGGCCGCCCTGTCCCATCATCTCCGACTGGCCCACGCGGTCCATGAACTCGGCGAACACCTCGACGACCATCGCCGAGGAGAGCGGCGGCAGGCCGATGATCTCCTTCGTGAAGCTGATCGCCTCGTCGTCGCTCATCTCCTTCAGGACCGGGGCGGCGCGCTGCGTGCCCAGATGCGCGAGCAGCACTGCGATCTTCTGGCGACTCGTCAGCGCCGCCGAGGCGCGTCCCGACGCAACGCCTCCGATACCGGCACGATCGTCGCGCGCGCGCGGCGCGTCCGCCGCGACCGAGTCGGCGTAGTCGGTCACGCGGAGTCCCCCCCGTGCTCGTCGGCCCAGGCGCGCAGCAGGCGGGCCACCTCGGCGGGACGCTGCTCGATGTACGTGCTGACCTGGGCGAGGACCATGTCCGGGGCCGCCCCGAGCGAGGGCGCCGACGCGATGACCGGCAGCTCCACCGACGGCGCGCGCGCCGCGTCCAGCTCGACGGCGCCCACGGCGCGCCGGGTCGGCGCGACCGGGAGTTCGTCGTAGTGCGCGCGCCGCGACGAGCGCCACGCCACCAGCACCATGGCGGCGAGCACGAGCAGCAGCGCGCCGCCCTCAGCCGCGTGCTCCATCAGAGCTTGCGAACCCGGGCCGAGCGTCGTCGCCGCAGTCACGGGCGTCGGCGCAAAACGCATGGATGTCACGACCAGTCGATCGCCGTTGGCCGTGTTGAGTCCGGCGGCGGCGCTGACCAGAGCCGCCACCTTGGACTGGCTGACGGTCGCCCCGGACCGGGAGTTCAACAGGACCGCGACCGAGGTGCGCACCACCTGGCCCGGCGCCTGGCTCACCGTCTGGGTCACCTGGCCGACGGCGTTGGTGACCTGACTGCTCGTCGAGGAGTAGGTACCGGCCGCGTTGGTGGTCGCCACCGGTGTGTTGGAGCCGAGGACTCCCGCGGGCGGCGCCCCGCTGCCGGTGTAGGTCGCCCGCGACGTCGTCGAGCCAGTCGGAGCGAGGAGCGGCTGGCCCTTCGCGTTGGTCTGGAGTCCCTTGATCGTGGTGCTCTGCTGATTGAAGTTCAAGAGCGCGTGCACCTGCACGACGGCGTTGCCGGGACCCACCACCCGACTGAGCAGGGCGTCGAGGGCCCCCGCCAACTGCGTGTCGTAGGCCGTGGTCATCGCGCTGTCCGAGGAGCTCGTGCCCCCGGCCGCCCCGCCCGCACTCGACAGGACGTCACCGTGGTTGTCGACCACCGTCACTCCCGACGGCGACAGCCCCGGCGTCGCCGACGCCGTCAGGTGCACGATCGCCTGAACCTGACCCGACGAGAGCGAGGTGCCCGGAGCGAGGTCGAGGAGGATCGACGCCGTCGTGGCCGGCTGGGGGCCGATCGCGAAGGAGCTCTGGGCGGGGATGACGAGGTTTACCTGCGCCGACTGCACACCCTGGATCGACTCGATCGTCTGCGCCAGCTGTCCTTCCAGAGCCTGCTGGTACTCGACCTGCTGGACGAACTGTGACGTCGTGATCCCGCTCTTCTCGAGGTTGGAGAAGCCGATCGTGCCGGAGCTGGGCAGGCCCTGCTCGGCCAGCGCGACGCGCTCCTGATCCACGAGGTTCGCGGGGACCAGGACGGTCGACCCTCCGTTGCTGAGCTCGTAGGGGATCTTCGCGGTCGCCAGCTGCGCGGTCACCGCGCCGGCGTCGGCGGCCTGAAGGTTGGTGAACAGCGGCTGGTAGTTGGGCTGGGACTCCACCCGCATGAACGCCACCGCGGCGGCGACGACGACGACGAGGGCGAGAACGCTCACCGTCTTCTGACCCATCGTGAACTCGCCGAGCACGCCGCGAGCACGGCGCCACGTCGCGTTCAACGAGTCGGAGGTGCGCGCGGGTAGGGCCATGGGACTAGAGCGGCATGTTCATGATCGAGTTCAGCGAGCTCACGGCCCGACTCGCGAGAGCACTCGCCAGCTGGGTGTCCAGCGTCGCCACGCTCGAGGCCACCGTCGCATCGGCCACGGTGGCGGTGCCGGCCGCGGCGTCGAGTGACAGTGAGGTGGCGTTGTTGGTGACCCCATTGAGCGAGTCGATGGCTTGGCCCAGGAGGTTCTGGAACGAGCTGCCGGCGGTGCCCGGGGTGGGTGACGCCGCCGGAGCCGACGCGGCGCCGGCGGCCATCGCCGCGGAGATCGACGGTATCGGGGCGATAGGTGGTATCACGATCACGCCTTGATGCTCAGGATCGCCTCGTAGGCGGTCTTGGCACTGCCCATCACCTTGGCGTTGGCCTGATAGGACGTCTGGGCCTGGACGAGGTCGGTCATCTGTGTCGCGAGATCGACGACGGGGTACTCCACCATCCCCTTGGCGTTGGCGAGGGGATTGGACGGGTCGTACTGCAGCTCGCCCGTGGCCGGACCCACGTCGATCGCGTTGACCTGCACCCCCGCCTCGGCCGCGTAGCCCGGAGGGCCCGCCGCCAGTCGGGGCCCCGCGTTGACGTACTGGGCCCGGTAGACCGGCTGACCGGGCGCGACCGCGTCGTTCATGTTGGCCACGTTGCCCCCGATGGTGTCGATCCAGGTCTGATCGACGTTGACCCCAGTGCCCGCGATGTCGACGGCACTCCACATTGAACTCATTGGACCTCCTAGGCGGTGATGGCGGCGGACAGGATCGTGAACTGCGCGCTGAGCGCGTTGTCCACCGTCTGGTTCTCGAGACCGTTCTCCTGCAGCAGGGTCATCTCGGTGGCGATGGACACGTTGTTGCCGTTGGTCCCCGACGGCAGGCCCTCCGGCGTCGTGCTGACCACGGCCGTGCCCCCCTGTTGCAGCGCGGCGGCCAGCGACGACTGGAAGGTGACCTGACTCGCCTGGTAGCCGGGCGTGTCCTGGTTCGCGATGTTGTTGGCGATCACCTGCTGCTGGTTGACGATCGCGTCGAGAGCAAACTGCAGAATCCCGATGGACTCCGTGGCGCCAGCCATGACGTCTCCTCGCTCAACTGTGGGTTCCACCATCCTGGCCCTGTGCTGAGCGATCCCTGCTCGTCAGGGTCTACGTCCCCGCGCGCCGCGGAGTTGAGACGTCGCCGCGACCCGTCACCCCGCGCGCGATTCACGCACGAGCGACGCGACGTCGTCCAGGCGCCGGGCCGATCGCGTTCGCACCGACGCCACCGAGAACCGGGCGGCGTCACGCCAGCCGCGCTCACCGAGCGTCGCCAGACGTTCGGGGTGCGCGACCGCGTCGAGCATCGTCGCGGTCAGTACCTCGTCGTCCACCTCGCGCCACCACGACTCGCGAAAGACGCCGGAGGAGTCGGCCCGCGACGCGGGCGCCGCGGTGGTGCGAACCAGCAGCGAGTTCTGGGGCGTGCAGAACTCCCGATGCCCCCCCACGTCGGGACAGATGGTCGCGCGACCGTGGGCGAGGGCCTCCAGGAAGGGCAGGCCGTAGCCCTCACCGCGGGTGGGCAGGACGAAGACGTCGCTCTCGAGGTAGAGCTCGCTCAAGGCTTCTCGCGACAGCCGCGACGTGATGACGCGCAGGCGCCCCGTCAGCGCCCGCATCTCGGCGGGTGTCACCGTGGCCCGCAGCCACGACGCGACGCCCTCGTCGCTCACGCCACTGAGCTTGAGGACCAGCTCACTGTCGCCCGACGTGGCGGCGACCCGAGCGAACGCCCGCACCAGCGCCTCCGGGTTCTTGCGGGGCTCGAAGTGGAACACCGAGAGGAAGCGGCATCCCGGCCCCGGCCCTGGCCGGGACGGGAGCCGTCCGAGGCTCGGCGCCTCGTACCCCTCGACGCCGGGCGGCACGACGACCAGGCGTTCGGGGGGCACCCCGGAGGCCGCCATGACGTCGGCGTCGAAGTGCGAGAAGCACCACACCTCGTCGAACCCGTGCAGGACGTGACGCAGCGATGGCGGCACCGGTGCCGCCTCGAAGGTCGTCCTCGCGATGCGGTAGCGCGCGCGCACGCGCGAGGACACCTCGTCGAGCCAGCCCAGGGGCACGTCCAGCACCGCGACGTCCACGGGCGCGTCGGACGCGTCGCGCAGCGTCATCGACGCCCGCGCTCGTGGTGGCGAGTCCACCGCCACCTCCATGACGTCCACTCCCGCCACGCCCAACGCGTCGTGATCGAACAGGGTCCGCGAAGCCTGCGAGAAGCCCGAGTCCCCGTGGAACAGGCCGTAATGACCCACCCGCAGCGTCGGTGCGGCCCGCACCCGGGTCGGCGCGCCGCGAGCCACGCGTGCGGGGCGCCGCGCGACCGCCATCGCGTCCAACGGTGCCACCTCCCCGACTGGGCGACACCCGCCCTCCACGGGCACGAAGCCGGCCGCGCTCAGCAGCGACTTCAGCAGGCGCACCGGGTAGGGCCGCCGGTGCGTGGCGTCCAACCAGAAGTTCTCCCGGCTCACGCGCGGCTCGGCGAAGTCGGGGGTCTGTACCACCACGAGCCCCTGGTCGGCGAGGTGCTCGTAGATCCACGCCAGGACTCGCTCGACCTCGTCGGGCGTCAGATGCTCGACGATGTGCCCGAGGAACACGCCGTCGATGTCGCCCACGTCTAGGCCGTCCAGGACGTCGGGGACGAACCCCTCGTACACGGTGAAGCCGTCGGCGCGCAACTCCGCGACGAGGGTGGGATCGGCCTCGATGCCGCGCGCACGCTTGCCCCGACCGCGCAGGACGCGCATCATCGACCCCTGCCCGCACGCGACGTCCAGTATCGAGTGGCAGCCGCCGAAGTACTCGGCCAGGTACTGGGCGATGGCGTAGGTGGCGCGGTCGTCACCCTCGAAGTCGTGCGCGTAGGCGAAGGAGCCCGATCGCGTGGCGCGCTCGCGATCGTGCGCGGCGCTGAGCGCCCGGTAGGGGCCCCCGGACCAGACGTCGGGCGTCGTCGCGACCAGCCCGGCCAGGCGGGCGCGCGCGTCCGCGAGGGCGACGCGCTCGCGCGGGTCCCGTCGCCGCTCCACGGCCCGGGCGACCCGCCACGCGGTACCGAGGTCCCCGATGGCCGCGAGGCGCGTCAGCACTGGCGCGGGCGGCGCGTCATCGACCAGGACCCGGCGCACGTCGCCGACGAGCCGCGTCAGGGAGTCCTGCGGGCGTGATCCCGCGCACAGTCCCTCCAGCGCCGCCTCGGCGGCGCGGGCGGCCCCCGCCCAACTCCACTCGCGGGCTCGCCGCGTCGCGGCGAGCGCCAGGGGGGCCGTCGCCACGTCGCCGTTGACGACCGCCCCGAGGAGTCGACCCAGCTCCCCCACGTCGGGCTCGTACCAGTAGCACTGATCGGCCAGGACCCAGCTCCCGACCAGCGGCGAGCTCGCCACGTGCAGACTCGAGGGCACCAGGAGCGACTCGTCGGGTCCGCAGAACTCGTTGGTCGCGCCGCCACGCGTGTGGATGACCGGGGTGCCCAGGGCCATGGCCTCGAGGACCGGCAGGCCGAAGCCCTCGGCCCGGTAGGGGTGCACCAGCACGTCGGCGTTGGCAATCAGCTCCAGGACCGCTCGACGCTCGAGGTGGCGGCGCTCCACGACCGTGATCGCCTCCACCCGCGGGTGCGACGACATCGCCTCGCCCAGCAGTGACTGGTTGACGTAGAACGACTCCGCGCCGACGTCCTTCACCACCAGGCTGGTTCGCGCCAGCGTCGCGTCGTCGAGCGAGTCGAGCGCCTCAACCAGCACGTCGATCCCCTTGCGAAAGATGGTCCCCCCGACGAACAGCAGTTGGGTGGTTTCGTCGCGCGCCCGAGTACGCGGCGCAACGTCGTCGATGTCGACTCCGTTAGGGACCACCCACACCTTCGAGGGGTCGACGCCGGACTGGATGTAGCCGCGCTTGACGTACTCACTCGGCACCCACAGGGCGTCCACCTCGGCCAGGGCGTCCAGCCACGACAAGGGGACCGACCCGAACTCCCACGGCTGCACCACGATCAGTCGCTCCGGGCCGCGCCGTGCCCAGTTCGGCGGCCACACCTGACGGATGCGCGCATCGGGGCTCTCACCCGGCTCGCCGATCCCCAGACTCGGGCCGTGGCCGAGGGGTGGGCGAGCCAGTTCGGCCAATCGCGCGTCATCGACGTCGAGACCCACCAGGGCGACCGCGTGTCCGCGCTGCGCCAGCGCGCGGGCGAGGCTCAGATTGACGATCCCGTAGCTCCCCGTCGGTGAGAAGTTGCCCTCGATGACAATGCGCACCACGTCTCCTCACCACGTCCTGGCGCCCCGCGCCAGTCGTGCCGCCACGCCCCCGAGACCGATCACCCGAGCCGATCACCCGGGCACGGTCATCGGGTCGACTCACCCGCCAGATGCTCTACGCCTCGTCGAGACGCGAAATTGAGGGCTCCCGCCCCGCTCGGCGCGCCGCTGGCTCACATCTCCGTCTGGACGTAGTTCGCGGGAGGAGCCACCTCGTGGGGCCGCGGGCGCGCCGCGGGGAGTCGGCCACGAGCGGCGGCCAGACGAGCCGTCAACTCGGCCACGAGCTGGTCGCAGGCGACGCTGAGACGCTCGGCCTCGTCGCGACAGCGCTCGGGCAGTAGCTCGTCCGGACGGGCCGGCGCGGCCGGCGCCACACCCGTTCCGACCTCGGCCGCCCAGCGCACCGCCGACAGGTAGTTCGCCACGTCGACGAGGTACTCATCCCACGTGGGTGGCATCACCGCTCTGCTCCGTCACGGTCACCGCTCGCCGCCACGCCTCGTGGATGGGGTGGAAGAGATCCGCGCACTCGCGCACCAGCACCACACTCTTCTCGAGGTTGGCGCGCACGAGGTGCTGCTCGATGAAGGCGTACACCGACTCGAGCTCACGACCGCCCGGAAAACCGTCCGGCTCGAGCGCGACGCGCAGGAGCCGCACGCTGCGCTGGGCGTGCTGGAGGTTCTCGTCGCACGTCGCGTAGTCCACCTGCTCGATCGCGGTCTCGGCGCGAGCCAGATCGGCCGCGATCCGCTCGCAGATCATGATCAGCAGATGGGGGCCGTCCGCGGTGTGCACCGCCTGACCCTGGTAGACGAGCGCCGGATTGCGAGCGATCACGGGGAACCTACCCGACATTGAGCGTCGAGCCCGAGGGGAACAGCGACGAGGACGAGGACGAGGACGAGGAGTTCGCCAGGAACTTGCTCTCTGAGGTCAGCTGGACCAGCGCGGCCTCCATGGCGGCGAACTCCTGGGCCAACATGGCCTGCTGGGTGCTGATTAGCTGCTTCTGCTGGGCGATCTCACTGGTCACGTTGGTCAGGGTCGCGTTCACCCCGCTCAGTGCCGCCGGAATCTGCCCACCGGGCGAGACCACCTGGTTCGCCACGTAGGCCAGCCCCTGGGCCAGGCCGGGACTGTAGTTCACCGTGCCGAGCGGCGTCGAGGACGTCACGCCCGTCGTCGTGACCTGGAGCACCAGCCCGTTCGCGGGATTCGCGGGATCAGCCAGTGAGAGCATCTGGCCGACGCCGGTCGCGGCCTGCCCGTTGATGGTTCCCGCGACGTCGACACCCGTGTAGGTAGTCCCGGACGTCGTGAGCCCCAACTGGTCGGTGCCGGACGCTCCCACCGTGAAACTCGCGGCCGAGCCGTAGGCGGCCGAGCTCATCTGCACGTAGTAGGAGCCACCGACGTCGACCAGTGAGGCGGACACCCCGATGCCCGCGGCCGCGAGGGCGCTGTTCATGCCCGCCACCACCGACGACACCGTCTCGCCGGCGCTCGCCGCGTAGGTCGCCGTCGCGGTGCCCGAGGTGATCGAGTACGTCTCGGCCGTGCTCAGCGTCGACGACGGCGCGGCGAAGGCCACCGAGCCGGTGTCCAGGGCCTGCGCGGCCGACTGGCTGATCGTGACGGCGTAGCTGCCCGGCGTCGTCTGGTCACTGGCCCCCGCCACGCTGACCTCGCCCGCGTAGGTCGAACTCGACGGCGTGAACGTCCCGCCCTCGGTGAACATGGACCGCACGGCCGCCGGATTCGCGTCGTAGGCGGTGGCGAACGCCGTCGGATTGAACGTGATGGTCCCCGAGGACGTGATGGCCAGGCCGGCGGACTCGCCCGGCGTCCCGTCCGAGCCGGCGGCCGACGTGCCCACCGCGTTGCCCACGATCGCGAGGACCCGCTGAGCCAGCGCGTTCAGCGACGTCACCCCGTTGAGGGGGCCCGCGACGCCCGTCGTGGGGTCGTACGCGGTGTCCGTCGCCAGCGTGCTCAGCAGCGTGTTGGCCGCGTTCACCAGGGCCGAGACCTGGCTGGCCATCTGGGAGCCGTCGGGTGACACGGTGAGGGTCACCGGCGTCGCGCTCACCTGGCCGAGGTCGACGGTGATCCCGGGAAGGAGGCCCGCCACCTGATTCGTCGAGGAGGTGACCTGCGGACCCCCCACACCCCCCACCGACACGATCGAGTCCTGGGCCGCGGTCGTGGTCTGCATCGCCCCGAGCGAGGACGACGCGAAGGCCGCCACGTCGATGGTCGCCGCGCCAGTCAGGCCGGTCGCGTTCGACGTGATCTCCAGCGCGTACTGGTTGCTCCCCTCCTCGAGCGCGTTGGCCGTCACGCCGACGTTGGCCCCGTTGATGGCGTTGACCACCGACGCGAGTGAGCCGTTGCCCACCGAGACGTTCTGCGCTGTCATGGAGCCGAGGGCGAGGGGGCCCGATAGGTTCGCGTTCAGCGTGCCTCCGCTGCCCGACGTCAGGGTCACCGTCGTCGTACCGGTCCCCGCGATGTCGGTCACCGTGTTCGCAGTGCCGTCAACGGTGATGATCCCGTTGGTGCCGTAGACCAGCGCACTGGTCGACAGACCCAGGGTGGCGAGCGCGGTACCGCCCGTGATCTGTAACGACGCGCTCGATCCCTGCTGCGTCGTGGCGAGCGCCAGGTCGCCGCCCGAGGTCAGCGTGGCGCTGAGCGTCCCGCCCGACGCCTGGGAGATGGCCGCCGCCAGCTGGGTAGGCGTGTAGGTGCCCGACGCGATGGTCACCGTCGACGACGTGCCGTTGATGGTGGCCGTCACCGTGTCGTTGGTGGAGCCGATCGTGGTGCTCGCCGCGAGCGGTGTCGTACCCACGACGCCGGCGCCCGCCGACGCCTGGGTCACGCTGATCGTGTGCGCCCCGACCGCGAGCCCCGACTGGCCCGCGAAGGAGACGATACCGAGCGCCGCGCCCCCCGATCCCACGAGGTAGTCGCCGCTCGCGACGACGTCGCTCGTCGCCGCGACGGTGCCCGCCGAGATCTGGGTGGAGCCCGTGGCCAGCTGGTCCACCGCCAGCGAGATCGACCCCGCCTGGCTGCCCGACGTGACCGAGCCGGTCGCCACCGAGGAGTTGGACGACGCCACCGAGTACGCCTGGTCGTAGGCCAACGGGCTCGCGAGAGCGTCGCCCGCCTGCTGCAGCGCCAGCAGCTCGGAGTTGATGGTCTGGTAGTCCGAGGCCTGCGTCGACAGGCTGGCCTGCTGGGCCTGCAGCTGCTGGAGTGGCTGCTCGTAGGCCGCCAGCTCCGCGTTGATGATCTGACTGGTGTTCAATCCCGACAGCAGGCCGCCAAAGCTCACCGGTGCTGACATGCGCTCCTCCTTCACTGCCCGCCGCGTCGGCCCCGCGGGGCCGACGCGTACACGGGGCGGCCGCCGCACTCCGGGACTCCCGGAGTGCGGCGGGGCGACTACTGCAGGATCTTCTGGGCCAGGTTGGGCAACTGCTGCGCCTGGTAGAGCACCGACATGCCCGCCTGCTCCAGAATCTGCAAGGACGCGAACTGGGTCGTGGCCTGCGCGACATTCACGTCGACCAGGTTCGCGTGGGCCGCCTGGATGTTCTCCTGAGCGGTCGTCAGGTTCGCCGACAACGAGGTCATCTGGTTCTGGGTCGCGCCCACGTCGGCCGCCTGGAGGGCGACGGTGGAGATGGCCGACTGCACCGCCGTCATCGCCGCCTCGGCCGAGGAGACCGTGCCGATGCTGACAGCCGTGCTGTTCACGCCCAGCGCCGTCGAGCTCGACGACGCGATGGTGATGACGATCTGGTCGCTCGCCGTGTTGTAGGGGCCCACCTGGAACGTCTCACCCGCGTAGGATCCGTTCAGCAGGGCCGTCCCACCGAAGTTCGTGCTCGCCGAGATCTGGTCGAGTTCGCTCTGCAGTGAGGCGAACTCCGCCTGGGACGCTGACAGCGTCGTGGCGCTCTGCGTGCCGCCGTTGGCCACCTGCGTCGCCAGCGTGTTCATCGTCTGGAGGATCGCCGCCTCCTGGCCCAGCGCACCCTGGGCGGTCTGCAGCACCGACACCGCGGTCTGGACGTTGCTGATCGCCTGGGTGTAGCCGTTGCCCTCCTCCTGCAGGTACTGGCCCACCACGTAGCCCGAGGGGTTGTCCGCGGCCGTCTGGATCTGCAGACCCGACGACAGCTGGCTCACGACCTGGGATAGTGAGGTGTTCGTGGCGTCGAGGTTGTTGTACGCATTCACCGCCGCCGCGTTGTAGTTGATATCGATTCCCGCCATGGGATGTCCTCCTGTTGACTTGATCTCCGAGGGGAGACGGAGCATCCTTGCTCCACCTCCCCCTACGGACCACCGCGCCCGGGAATTGAGTGGGCCGCGAGCCCCGAGCCGGCGACTACCGAGACGCCGAGGTGCGGCGCCGGTCCTCGATCGCCCGCGCCCGCGCGCGCACGTCGCGCGCCACGACCGACGGCGCCAGCAGCCGGCGTGCCCGCGCGCGCGCCCGGGTCGCCAGGGCCTCGCCGCGGGCCGGCTGGGCGGCCATCGTGCGCATCGCGCGCGCCGCGCCGTCCAGGTCCGGCTCGGCCCACTGCCCGCCCGGCACGCATTGGCGCTCGGCCCCGGGGATAGGGACCACGGCGCACGGCACGAAGAGGCAACTGCCCTCATCGTGCACCTCCTCGGCGTAGGAGTGGCGAGTGGCGATCGTCGCCGCGCCACTCATCATGGCGCGCGAGAGGAGCCGGCCGGTCCCCTCGCTGCGGTGCAGCGAGACCACGCACAGACGCTGATCCCCACTCTCATCGAGGATCCGGAGTCGTCGCCCATCGCCGACCTCGCGCACCTCGACGTCGGGGCGTCGCGCCGCCGCCTCGATCAGGCGAGCGTGCTCCGCAGGGTAGCGTGCCGCGTGGAGCGTCTCGATCACCAGGTTATGGCCGGCGTGCGGACGAAACGCCTCGCAGTACGCGGCGAGCACCCCGTCGGGATTCTGCCGTTCGACCCCCGTCTGGAAATCCACGCTCGCCACGAACGTGCAGCGCGCGTCGTCGAGGGCGCGACGACGCGTCGCGGCGAGAGCGGGGAGGGCCACCGATGAGACCCGACCGACGGACGCGCGCCCGACGGCCCGGGCCGCGAAGCGCGACGGTGCCCAGACCTCGTGCAGCATCCGTGCCGCCGTGGCCATCATCGGTGAGGGGACGTCGTAGTCCCACGGCCACACCCCGATCATGTAACGCCCCTCGAAGGGAGCCACCCCCACGTCCATCGCGAAGTTCGCCAGATCCTCGGGTGACAGGACGAGCAGTGTCGTCTCGAAGGGGTAGTCGCCGCCGTCGCGGTGCGACCACTCCCAGGGACCCCGCTCACTCGTCGCGCAGTACGACGTGGTCGAGACCGACAGTCCGTATCCGGTGAGCGCGGTGGCGAGCATCCGGGCCGCGTGTGCCTCGTCGCTGCTGCCCGTGAAGTCTCCCACGATGTTGACGCCCCCACGCCGCGGTCTGTCGCTCACCGCCGGGGTCTCCCTCGGCCGACCACGCGGCCGACGCGACGACCGCACCGCCGCCAGCGGCGTCGCCTCGCGCGGCGTCGGTGCCTCGGCCACCACCGGGGACTCGTCGCGTCGCTCGAGGAGCCCGGGGGCGAGGCGACGAACCTGCTCGTCCACCACGGCGCGAGCGGCGGGCTCCAGCCGACCCCGCGCGTCGTGCACGCCCGCTACCACGCGAGCGTCCGCGAAGCTCCCGTACGCGGCGGCCCCGGCCAGGACGCGCACGACGGGGTCGAGCTCGCGATTGGCGGACATCGCCACGAGCGGACAGGCGGACGCCAGCGCGCGGGCGCGTAGCCGCGCGGACCAGACGAGCGCCCGGGGCACCGACAAGCGGGGCCCTAGGCGTCCCGCCGCCGCGAGCGGCTCGAGGCGTTCGGGGAACCGCTCCCAGACGCCCTCCAGGACCGCGTCGGCGAGGTCGGGCGGCTGGCGCAGGAGTCGTCCGAGCACCGCCACGAGGTCAGCGGCGTCCAGCGCCTCGGCGACCTCGGACGCACTGCGCCCCGCCCGCGCGAGCCACCCGACCAGATCGCCGACGTCCGCCTCGAGCACGCCGTCACGGCGGATCGCCTCGAGCACGACGTCCGCCGCCTCACTCCAGCGACCGAGGGAGGCCAACGCCTCGCCGCGCAGTGCGGCGAGCATGTGAGTGGCGTACTCGACGCCGTCGTCGTCGCGCCCCCGCGAGGGGACCCGTGCCAGTATCGCCAGGCCGGCGTCGGCGTCGCCCATCGCGATGCGCGTGGTCCCCTCGGCGATGTCCGCCGCTATCTGGAGCACCGACGAGCCGCGCAGCTCGTCCACGCACGACAGAGCCTCGTCGAAACGTCCCCGTCGCGTCAGGATGTTGATGAGGTTGCGCAGCGCCAGACGCCGCGTGATCGGATCGCCCGACGCCGACGCCGCCTCGCGCAGGGCCTCCACGGCGTCGTCGCTGTGGCCGGCCGATTCGAGGGCGCGTCCGTAGTTCATCAACGCGTACGCGTGACTGAGGTCGTCATCGTCCAGGGCGGCGCGCGCCAGTAGCAGGTTACGCTGCGCCTTGCCCCTCGTCCCGAAGACGTCGGCGGCGTAGCCGTGATGCAGGAGCCGAACCCCGCTCGCGTACCCGATCCGTAGTCGTCGGGCGGGGTCGTCGGCCGCGACGACCTGCTCGTGGAGCCGGTGGCGCCACGTAGCGGCGTCTCGGCGGAAGAGGCGCACTGCCGTGTGGACCGAGCGGGCGTTTCCCGCGCCGTGGAGATTCTCGATCGCCACGAGGTAGGCCTCCACGTCCGAGCGCCGGTCGCCGAGGAGGGTGCGCACGGCCGACGGATTCGCCAGCAGCTCCTCGTCGGCGTCGAGTGACAGGATCCAGGTGCCGCGCGCCTGCGCCATCGCCACGTTGCGCGCTCGCGCGAAGGAGTCATCCCAGTAGCCCTGGAAGACGCGCGCGCCTCTCTGCCTGGCGATGGTCACGGACCGATCGATCGAACCCGTGTCGTACACCACGATCTCGTCGACGAGGTCCGCCACGGAGTCGAGGGCCGCCCCGAGCATGTCCTCCTCGTCCCTCACGATGAGACACGCCGAGACGAGACACGGCGGCACCCCGTCGTCGCCGTCCCAGAGTCGGCGAAGGCGGAGCCGATTCTCCTCCACCAGCGCGGGCCACGAACCACCCCACGCGGCGACGCTCGCACCTCCCACGTGACGCACGGGCAGGCCATCGAGCGCGTGGAGGCGATAGCCGTCGCGGCGCAGCCTCCGGCACAGGTCGTCGTCCGCGAGAGCACCGGCGACGTAGCCCTCATCGAAGCCGCCGCAGCCGCGAAAGGCCTCCGTGCGAAGAGCCAGGCAGCAGCCGTCGAGTTGGTCGATCGGGATCGCCTCGTCCGGTGAGCCTCCCTCCCATCCGCCCGCCAAGCCTCGCGTCACGCCACGCCTATCGCCGCGAGAGCGAGTGCTCGACGCCGTCGCGGACTCGTCACCCGCTCGCGGGCCAGCGGCGCCCACGGTCGGGTCTTCGAGTGGCCGCACCAGTTCGTCACGCCATCCCTCGCCGACGACGGCGTCACTGTGCAGGAAGACCAGCACGTCGCCACGAGCGGCGGCGGCGCCCTGATTGCAGGCGACCGCGAAGCCCTGATTAACGGGATTGGTCACGAGCCGAACCCACTCGTAACGGCGCAACTGCTCGGCGGTCGCGTCACGCGACGCGTTGTCGATCACCACCACCTCGTCACTCGGCGCCAGCGTCGGCCGCAGTGCGTCGAGACAGGCCCGGGTGTGTTCCCACGCGTTCCACACGGGTATCACCACCGATACCGTGCGTCGCTCCGCCCCAGTCGTCACCGTAGGAGTTACGGCCCAATTGTTACGAAAATTTAGCCTGAATGAATACGCGCCACAGACGTTTCACATGGTGACGGCCTATCGTTGCTATCGTGATCGATTCGATCGACAAAATCGAGGCTTTGCTTCATCTCACTCAACCGATAACTGGCGACACCCCAACGACAACGTTGCGGCGGTGGCGCAATGAGCTCGTCGAGGCGTCGGTCGCTGTCTCCTACGCCAACAGCATCCTGGGGCTGGACCTCAGCCTGCTCGAGCGCGCGGCCACGTCGACGCGCGCCGACGTGCTGCAGTACCTCATCGACGAGCTGCCCCATCTGCTGAGCGATGGATGGGTGGGCGGCGGCTGGTCGCTCTCACCCGACGCCAGTGCCTCGGTCGCCGCCGCGGCCCTCCTGACTCGCCAGGATGCCGCGCTCTACGATCTACACGCCGCCGTCGCCAGCTGTGACTTCGCCGACCCCGAGGTCGTGAACGACTTGCGCGAGCGCGTCGAGGTACAGCGCGAGCGCCTGCGCGCGCTGCGCGACCAACTCGAAAGCCGCCTGCGCGACGTCCAGAGCGCCGTGCGCCACCAGTACGCGACCGGTGTCGCGTCGGTCGACGACTGGCTCACGTAGCACCCCAACCGGACGGCGCCGCGCCGGTCGCGCCGTTGACGGCGTGGCGCCCCATCGACGCCGAGTCCTGATCAGCCCGCGGCAACCACCATCACTCGCCCGCCGCTGCCTCGGACGGCTCATCAACGACGACGCGATCCCGTCCGGCGGCCTTGGCCCGGTAGAGTGCCGCGTCGGCGCGAGCCATGACCAAGTCGGGCGTCTCGCCGCGGTGGCGTACCGCCAGCCCCACGCTCACGCTCACCGTCGGCCGTTCCGCGGACGACACGGACACGTTCTGGCGCATGCGCTCGGCGACGCTCGCGGCGACGGCGACGTCGACGTCGGCCAGGACCACCAGGAACTCCTCGCCCCCGTAGCGAAAGACGACGTCGGTGGGCCGCACGCTCTGGGTGAGCGCAGCGGCGACGTGCTGGAGCACCCGATCCCCCATCGCGTGG
>JAJYNX010000016.1 GCA_021786095.1 Actinomycetes bacterium
GGATCAGCGCTCGCCGTACAGGTCGGCGAGCCCCAGCAGCGCGACGTCGTCGCGCGCGGCGGCCGCGGCGACCAGCGAGCTCTCGTGGCCCGTCGCCGACGCCAGGATGAGCCGCGCCAGCGCCGCGCGAGGCGCGCGCCGAGCCAAACGCGCCCGCGTGTCCTCGAGACGAACCAGGTCCCTCGGCGCCATCTCGCGCATCGTCGCCTCGCCGAGGGCGCGAACCCGCCCTCCCGCCGGTCCCGACCCGCGCCCCACCACGACGACGTCGACCTCCTGATCGGCGCGGGCGTCGGGATTCGCCACGTGCGTGCGCCCGACCCGCGCCACGTCGCCCACGAGGCCCTCGGGGGCGAAGCGGCGCACGTACTCGCGCACCACACCCTCCCACGTCGGTCCGAGGATCCCCGACGAGAACCGCGCCCGGGCGTCGCGCCACGCGGCGCGCCCGTCGCCGTCCTCGAAGCGGGCGGCGTCGCGGTGGCGGATGGCCTGGTGGAACCGGACGAGCGGCTCGGCGATGGCGTAGTAGGGACGGCGCTGGCGCACCACGTCGTCGTCCTTGTCCACGAAGCCCGTCCGCTCGAGGGACTCGAGGGCGTGCTGGATGCTCGACGTGCCGCGCCCGACGGCCGCGGCGATCGCGCTCTGGGTCACGTTCCCGTCGGCCACGGCCGAGAGGATCGAGAGATACAGTGCCCGGTTCACGAGGTCGGGGGTCTCGGCCAGCAGCACCTCGTCCTCGCGGAAGAGCGCACTCGTCGGGTCCAGGACGCGCTCGACCACCCACTCGTCGAAGTCGGCCAGCGAGGCCGGGCGGCCGCGCGCTAGGTCGCGGTAGCCGGGCGTGCCGCCCACTACCGCGTACAGCGCCAGGGCGAGCGCCGGGTCGTCCACGCCCCAGAAGTCGCGGGCCCCGCGGTAGTCGAAGGGCGAGAGGACCACCTGCGCGTGGATCCGCCCGTGCAGGGGAGCCGACGCGCCAACCAGTTCGGACATGACCGACAGCGCCGACCCGCACAGGATGAGGCGCACCGGGGCGCTCGCCTCGTCGAGCGACCGGTCGACCGCTCGTTGGATCACCGAGGGCAGCTCGCGCGACGAGGTGTAGAGGTAGGGGAACTCGTCGAGCACCACCACGGCGGGCCCGCGCGCGGGCTTCGCGCGCGCCCGATCGCCGAGGCCCGCGAGCAGCGTCAGCGCCTCACTCCAGCTGGCCAGGGCGAGACGCCCGACGCCCAGGTGAGCCCCCAGATCCTCCCCGAGCTCGGCCAGTGCCTGGGCCGGCTCGTGCTGGATGGCCTGGTGGTAGAAGCCACCGCTGGCACGCGCCAGTCGACGCAGCAGGAACGACTTGCCCTGACGGCGGCGGCCGTAGACGAGCGCCACCTGCAGACCCGGCGTGGGATCAGCGATCCAACGCGCCAGGCTGGCCCACTCGCGCTCGCGTCCGAAGAGATCGGCGGGCGGCGTCAACTCCACTGGACAAGAATACCAACTTCACTTTGTATAAGTCAAGTTGGTATTACGCAGCCTCACCGACCCTCGACCGCCACGCCGGCACCGTCGGGCGGTGCGGTGCGCCGGGTCAGGCGCGCGCGCATGGCCTCGGGGATGACCGAGTCGGGGTCGTGCCAGTCGCCCAGCAGGTCGCGCACGCCCACCAGGGAGGCGTAGAGGGGCGGGCAGGTGACGCAGTGCGCCAGGTGCGCCTCGAGCGCGCGCCGCTCGTCGGGTCCGAGCTCGTCGTCGAGGTAGTCCGATACCCGGGCCCGCGCGTCCACGCAACTCATCACCACGTCACGGTTGGCCATCCGTCTCTCCTCTCCGCTGGCCAGGGCGCTGACCACCATCATCCGCCCGCGGCGCAGTCGCTGCTTCACCGCCGCGAGCGAGACCCCCGTCATCTGGGCGATCTCGGCGCTGGTCCAGCCCTCGGCGTCGTGGGCCACCACCACCGCGCGGTAGTGCACCGGCAGGTGGGCCAGCGCGTCGGCCAGCTCCGCGCGGGTCTCGAGGCGCTCGAGCAGCGCGGCGGCGTCGACGCTGTAGCGCTCGTCGCCCCAGTCGCGCTCGACCTCAGCCACCGAGACCTCGTGGGCGCGGTGTCGCGCCCGATCGATCGCCCGGTGGTAGAGGATCTGGCGCAGCCACGCGCGCAACGACGCCTCGTCGCGGAACTGCTCGCGACGCTCGAGCGCGCGCACGATCGTGTCGCCTACGGCGTCCTCGGCCTCGGCCTCATTGCCGACCAGCCAGTGGGCGTAGCGGTAGAGACCATCGATCTCCGCGCCCACCCGTCGGGCGAACTCCTCGTCACGCGTCTCGAGCGTCGCTGGCGCCACGAGGCGACCCTACCGGGTCGCCGCGCGGCACCCGTCGTCAGTGCGCGCCGGCTCCGCGGTGGTGACGCTCGCCCTCGCCGACGGTGCTGATCCCCGTCGCGCTGTAGAGCGGGCAGTAGGCGGTCGCACCGGTGACGATCAAGATGGCGGCCACGATGGTGAGCACGATCCCCCACCC
>JAJYNX010000077.1 GCA_021786095.1 Actinomycetes bacterium
CCGTAGATCTCCTCGGTGAGGGGCGCCAGGGGGGCGAGCGTCTGGTGCAGGTAGGCGTTCTCGGCCGCTAGGTGCTCGAGCACGTCGGGTTCGCGCTCGCCGAGCCAGTAGTACGGGTCGACGCGCCGGTCCCCGTGGTGGACGAGGTCGTGAGGTCGCTGGGGCGGTCGGGGGGGTACGGGCACCGATCTACTCTGCCACTGAATCGTCGCCCCCCGGTCCGCTCTCCTCGCACCCACCCGCCCGCATCCCGCGCCGGGAGAGGGTGCAGGTCGGCGACGCGCGCACGAACAGGTACGCTCGCTCGGGGCGCACTCGAGGCGTCGGAGTGATCGGCACGGTCGGTGGCCTAGTTACTACTATGACCGTAGGGGTAATTACGGAGGAACTATGACGGTCGAGAGCTTGGACTTCAGTCGCTACCAGTTGGGGTGGTCCGACGACCAGATCCCCGTCTTCAAACCGAGGAAGGGCGTCAACGAGGCGCTGGTCCGCGAGATGTCGGCGATGAAGAACGAGGAGAAGTGGATGCTGGACTTCCGCCTTCACGCACTGACACGCTTCGAGAGGAAGCCGATGCTGCCCTGGTTCGCGACGCGCATGCCCGACCTGGACTTCAACGACATCTACTACTACATCAAGCCCACGGAGAATCAGGTCAACCGGTGGGAGGACCTGCCCGACGCCATCAAGAACACCTACGAGCGCCTCGGCATCCCCGAAGCCGAGCGCAAGTACCTGGCGGGCGTCACGGCGCAGTACGAGTCCGAAGTGGTCTTCCACCGTAATCGCGAGGATCTCGAGCGCCTGGGCGTGCTGTTCTGCGACATGGACACCGCGGTACGTGACTACCCCGACCTGGTGCGGCGCTACTTCGGCACGGTCATCCCACCCAACGACAACAAGTTCGCCGCCCTGAATTCCGCCGTGTGGAGTGGGGGATCGTTCATCTACGTCCCACCGGGCGTGAAGGTCGACCAGCCCCTCCAGGCGTACTTTCGTATCAACACCGAGAACATGGGGCAGTTCGAGCGAACGCTGATCATCGCCGACGAGGGGTCCCAGGTGCACTACGTCGAGGGGTGCTCCGCGCCGGTGTACTCCAGCGACTCGCTGCACTCGGCCGTGGTCGAGCTCGTGGCGCTGCCGGGATCGCGCATCACCTACACCACGATCCAGAACTGGTCCAACAACGTCTACAACCTGGTGACCAAGCGGGCTCGCGCCGAGGCCGAGGCGCACGTCGAGTGGATCGACGGCAACATCGGTTCGCGACTGACGATGAAGTATCCCTCGGTGTACCTGATGGGCCCCAAGGCCTCCGGTGAGGTCCTGTCCGTCGCCTACGCCGGTCCCGGCCAGGTGCAGGACGCGGGCGCCAAGATGGTTCACGTGGCGCCCGAGACCACGTCCACGATCATCTCCAAGTCGATCTCCAAGGACGGCGGGGTCACCGCCTACCGGGGCCTGGTCAAGGTGGAGGAGGGCGCCACCGGCGCCAAGAGTTTCGTGCGCTGCGACGCGCTGATCCTCGACGAGCAGTCGGTCTCCGAGACGCGGCCCTACATGGAGGTCGGCGAGCGGGATGCGTCGATCGGTCACGAGGCCACCGTGTCGAAGATCGGCGACGATCAGCTGTTCTACCTCATGAGTCGCGGGCTGACCGAGAGTCAGGCCATGGGCATGATCGTCAACGGCTTCATCGAGCCGGTGACGCGTACCCTGCCCATGGAGTACGCCGTTGAGTGGTCACGGCTCATCGAGCTGCAGATGGAGGGGTCCGTCGGCTAGGTGTCACGGACCGCGGGACGCGTGCGAGACTAGACCAATGGCCATGCGCGAGGAGTGCAAGCACTTTCAGAGCCGCACGTACTCCACGGGGGACGTCGCGAGGTTCTGCGTGTTGGGCAACGCGCCCGACCAGCCCTGGTCGTGCCCCGCGGACTGCCCCACCTACGAGCGCCGCTTCGCTGATGTCGGATGGTCGCACGGCTCACTGATCGAGCCCCCGTCGGAGGACGTGCCCGCGACCGCGGTGCCGATCGACGAGCGCCGCGACCTGCTCGAGGCCGCCGACGAGATCGTCAACGCCGTGGCCCCCGACTTGATCCGCGAGCGCCGCCGCGAACTCGGCGAGTCGGAACGACGCGCGACGCGCGGCTGGAAGTTCTGGCGCCGCTAGCCGCGCCGGTGCACCTAGTGTCATGCGTCATTAGTTCCTTTACACTAGCCACCAGCAGCGTCAGAATGGTGCATGACACAATTGGCGACGATGCTGGAGTTGGCACAGGATGATCGAGCGACGCTGACGAGTTGGGCCCGTTCCTCCTCGGTGAGAGCGGGTCTCGCGATGCGCGCCAAAGTAGTGCTCGCTATCGCCGACGGAGAGGGCCCCTCAGCGGTGGCGCGCCGCCTCGGGGTCTCGCGTCCGACGGTGACCCAGTGGCGTAATCGGTTTCTCGCCGAGGGACTGAACGGACTCGACGACGCGCCTCGCTCGGGTCGGCCCAAAGAAGTTGACGACGCGGCAATCCTGGCCGCCACCTTGGAGCCGCCTCCGCCCACGCTCGGCGTCACCCACTGGTCGACGCGACTGCTCGCCCACGAACTTGGTGTCAGTGACGCCACCGTCGCGCGCGCGTGGCGTCACTACTGCGTGAAGCCCTGGCGGCGCCAGACGTTCAAGTTCTCGACCGACCCCGAGCTCGAGGCCAAGGTCCGCGACGTGATCGGGCTCTATCTCAATCCTCCCGAGAAGGCCATCGTGCTCTGCGTGGACGAGAAGTCCCAGATCCAAGCGCTGGACCGCACGGCGCCGATCTTGCCCCTGCGACCGGGACTGCCCGAGAAGGCCACCCACGACTACAAGCGAAACGGCACGACGACGCTCTTCGCCGCCCTCGAGATCGCCACCGGCCAGGTCACCGACCAGTGTTACGACCGCCACGGCAAGGCTGAGTTCGGCGACTTCTTGAAGAAGGTCGCGCGCGCCTATCCGCGCCAAGAACTGCACATCGTGGTCGACAACTACCACACCCACAAGCACCCCGAGATCAACGACTGGTTGGACAAGCACCCGCGGATCACGCTGCACTTCACGCCGACCTCGGGATCGTGGCTCAACCTGGTCGAGGTCTTCTTCAGCATCATCACCCGTCAGGCAATCCGTCGCGGGTCCTTCGCCAGCGTCAAGGAACTGGTCACCGCCATCAGCCGCTTCATCGACGGCTGGAACGATCGTTGTCACCCATTCACGTGGACCAAGTCAGCCGACGACATCCTGCCGCACGCTCGACGTCAAGGAACTTCAGACGCGCGACACTAGTCACCCCGGAACACCGGCGCTCGGTGCTCGAGGAACGCGTTGATCGCCTCGCCGAGGTCGTTGGTTCGCAGGTACATCGTGTTCCAGCGCGCCACGAAGTCGAGCCCGTCGGCGACGCGCCGCTCGTCCTGGTGGCGAAGGACGGCTTTGGTGCCGCGCACCGCCCACGGGGAGTTGGCCGCCACGGCGCGCGCCAGTTCGCGCGCGGCGTCGATCACGTCGGGTGCGCTCGCGCCGTGCACGTCGTTCACCAGGCCGATGCGTCGCGCCCGGGCCGCGTCGATGTCCTCGCCGGTCAGCGCCAGCTCCGCGAGGTGCCCCGCGCCGATGATTCCCGGCAAGCGCTGGAGCGAGCCGAGGTCGGCCACGATCGCGACCTTGGCCTCGCGCAGGGAGAACAGGGCGTCGCCGGCGGCGAGGCGGATGTCGCAGGCGCTGATCAGGTCGACGCCGCCGCCGATGCACCAGCCGTGCACGGCGGCGATCACCGGCGCGCGCAGATCGGCCAGGGCCTGAAGGGCGCTCTGCATAGCTCGCACGGCACCGTAGGTTCGCTCGTTGGCCCGCGCGGACGACGTCGCCGTGTCGGCGCCTACGAGATCACTGCCCATCTCCTTGAGATCGAGTCCGACGCTGAAGTGGGCGCCACGGGCCGCCACCACCACGGCTCGAACGTCGTCGTCACCCTGGAGGTCGGCGCAGGCGAGCGGAAGGTCGCGCCAGAAGGCGTGGCCCATCGCGTTGCGCGCGTCGGGCCGATTCAGCCACAGGGTGGCGACGTGGCCGTCGCGCTCGAGGGACAGGACGTCAGAGTGCAGTTCCACGGTCGCTCCTTGGCTCGTGCGAAGCCTACGTCGCGCCGCAGGTTCGCCGACGACCGTTACACTGACCTGGCCCTCCCTATGACAACCTTTACCGACGCCGCCACCTCCTTCATCGCGCTCCAGCCCGACGCTGACGCGCGCACGCGCGCGTGGGCGTCATTCGAGGATCTGGGCCTACCGACGACGACCGACGAGGTGTGGCGCTACGCACCCCTGAGCGAGTTCGTGCTCGATCGCTTCGCGCCGTCGGCGCCGAGACCCGCGCGGGCGGACAGTGCCATGGTCGAGGGCTTGGCCGCTCACGCCGGACTGGTGGTGCGGGTGGTCGACGGCGTCGTCGCCTCGACGAGCGCCGCACTCGACGGCGTCAGCGTGACCGTCGAGGCGACTCGTCGCGACGAGTCGCTCGCCGCGCGCTACGCCGACGACGCCTTCGCGCAGTTGAACGCCGCGCTGGCGCCCGCGACGATCACGGTGCGCGTCGCCCGGGGCGCGCACGTGACGCGTCCCGTCGTGATCGTGCACCGCACCGACGCGCGCTCGTCCTTCCCGCGCACCCTCGTGACCCTCGAGGAGGGCGCCGACGCGACCGTCGTCGAGTACTACGAGGGGGGCGACGACGCACTCGTCGTACCGATCAGTGAGTATCAGGTGGGTGAGAACGCGGTGTTGCGCCTGGTGACCTACCAGCGACTGGCCCCGAGTGCGTGGCACGTCGCGCGTTCGACGGGCGTGGTCGCCCGTGACGGTCGCCTCCTACAGGCGGTGGTGGGTCTGGGTGGCTACTACGACCGGTCGCGCAACGACGCGGTGCTGGAGGGTGCGGGCTCGCACAATGAGTTGCGCACGACGTTCCTGGGCGCGGGTCGTCAGGTTCATGACTTCCGTACCCACCAGTTGCACCTGGCCCCGCACAGTTCCTCGCTGCTGCTCTCCAAGGGGGCGGTGGCCGACGAGTCCCGGTCGATCTACACCGGACTGATCGAGATCGAACACGGCGCTCGGCGCACTGACGCGCGCCAGACCAACCACAACCTCTTGCTCTCGCCCCACGCCCACGCCGACAGCGTTCCCAACCTCGACATCCGTGAGAACGACGTGCGCTGCGCGCACGCGTCGTCGGTTGGTCCGCTCGACGAGCTGCAGCGGTGGTACCTCGAGTCGCGCGGCGTGACGCCCGCGGACGCGCAACGGCTGATGATTCGCGGCTTCTACAACGAGATGCTGGTGGCGCTGCCGGCGCAACTGGCCGAGCTGGTGGAGCGCGACGTCACCTCGGAGCTGGAGTCGGTCACGGCGGTGGCGTCGTGACGACCCTCGGCAACGCCGTCGACCTGGGATCGCTGGACGACTTCGTCTCGGGCGAGGCTCGCCAGGTGCGCGTAGGGGACCGGGTGCTCGTGGTCGTGCGCATCGACCAGGACGTCTACGTACTCGACGATCGCTGCAGCCACGAGGACTTCAGCCTGGCCGAGGGCGACGTCGACGTCGACGCCCGTGAGATCGAGTGTGCGCGCCACGGAGCGATGTTCGCCCTGGCGGATGGGACGCCGACGTCGCTGCCCGCCACTCGCCCGGTCGCGCACTACGAGGCCCGCGTTCGTGATGGTCGAGTGGAGGTGATTCTCGCGTGAGCTCGCAGCTGGTGATCGAAGGGCTCCACGTCGAGGTGGGTGGCGTGCTGGTTCTGAAGGGCCTCGACCTGTCGATGCGCTCGGGCGAGGTGCACGTCATCATGGGGCCCAACGGGTCGGGCAAGTCGACCCTGGCCCACGCCCTGGCGGGCCGCCCCGGCTACCGGGTCGTGTCGGGGACGGTGACCCTGGACGGCGTGGACCTGCTGGGCCTGACCCCGACCGAGCGCGCGCGGGCCGGGCTCCTGCTGGCCCTGCAGCAGCCCCTGGAGGTGCCCGGTGTACGCCCCTACGACCTCCTGGTCGCGGCCGGCGCCGACCCGTCGGGACTGCGCGAGCGCATGATCGACGAGGCGCGTCGCGTCGAGCTGGCGCCCGACGTGCTGGATCGCTTCGTGAACGTCGACTTGTCGGGTGGTGAGCGCAAGCGCGCTGAGATGGTCCAGGTCGGTGTGCTGCGACCTCGCTTCGCCGTGCTGGACGAGATCGACTCCGGACTCGACGTCGACGCCCTCGGAGCGGTGGCCCGCCGGCTCTCGGCCGCGGCGGACGAGTGGGGGTGCGGCATCCTGGCGATCACGCACTTCCGCCGCCTGCTCGGCGAACTCGTACCCACCCGCATTCACGTGGTGAGTGACGGACGCGTGGTGGCGACGGGTGGGCCGGAACTGGCCGAGGTGCTCGAGCGCGACGGCTACGAACCCTTCCGCGCCAGCGCCACCGAAGCCTCCTGATCGGGACCGCGGCGCCGAAATCGGCGCGGACCCTAGGACGGTGCGCCGAGCGCCTGCTCGAGGGTGTTCCAGGCGAGGGTGGCGCACTTGATGCGTACGGGGAACTTGACCACGCCCGCGAGGGCGTTGATCTCCTTCATCGACCGCAGATCGCCGGCGTCGTCGGACGCCTCTCCTTCGCTCAGGGAGGCCTCGCGAAGCCCCATCATCGTCTTGAACGACTCGATGGTCTCGCGCACCTCGTCGAGCGGTCGGCCCTTGACGGCGGCGCTCATGAGTGAGGATGACGCCTGGGAGATCGAGCAGCCGTGGCCGGTCATCTTGATGTCGACCAGCACGCCGTCACGCACGTCAACGTAGAGGACCAGTTCGTCGCCGCACAGGGGGTTGAATCCCTCCACCCGTCGCGCGGGCGGTGTCGGCAGTTCGCCACGGTTGCGCGGCGAGCGGTAGTGGTCGAGGATGATGTCGCGGTAGAGGTCGTCGAGGTTGGCCATGGCTACGAGAAGAGGGTCAGGGCGTGGCCGAGCGCGTCGATCAGCGCGTCGGTGTCGCGGGTGAGTGAGTAGGGGCCGAAGGAGGCGCGGGCCGTCGCGGCCAGGCCGAAGCGACGCATGAGAGGCTTCGCGCAGTGGTGGCCGGGTCGCACGCACACGCCGTACTGGTCCAGCACCTGGGCCACATCGTGGGGGTGCACGCCCTCCACGTCCAGGCTGATGACACCCCCTCGATCGACCGCGTCGAGCGGTCCGATGATGCGCACGCGCTCGGCGAACTCGCCGTGCAGTCGCGCCAGGGCGTCGACGGTCAGCGACCGTTCGTGGGCGACGATGGCCTCGGGACCGAGGTTCTCCAGGTAGCGCAGGGCGGCGGCCAGCCCCGCGGCCTCGGCGATCGGCGGCGTCCCGGCCTCGAAGCGCGCGGGACCGTCGGCGGGGACGTACCCGTCGAGGCGTACGTCCGCGATCATGCCGCCACCTCCGAGGAAGGGGGGCATGGCGTCGAGCAGGGCCGCGCGGGTCCAGAACACGCCGATGCCGGTGGGGCCGAGCATCTTGTGGCCCGAGAAGGCGAGGAAGTCGATGTCGGTGGCGACGACGTCGGTAACGCCGTGGGCGACCCACTGGGCGCCGTCCACGGCCATCAGGGCACCGTGGTCGTGCGCGACGCGCGTCAGCTCGGCGATCGGGTTGATGGTGCCCAGGACGTTGGACATGCCCGTGAGTGAGACCAACTTCACGCCGCGCATCAGCTGCTCGAGGTCGCTCAGATCGAGTCGGAAGTCGTCGCCCACGGGGATGAAGCGCACCTCGATGCCGACGCGGTCGCGCAGGTGGAACCAGGGAACGATGTTGGCGTGGTGCTCCATCTCGCTGATGAGCACGACGTCGCCCGCTCGTAGGTTGGCGACCCCCCACGAGTTGGCGAGGAGGTTGAACGCCTCGGTGGTGTTCTTGGTGAACACGATCTCGTCGGCGCCGCCGGGCGCGTTGATGTAGCGGGCGGCAGCGGCGCGAGCTCCCTCGTAGATCTCGGTGGCCTCATTGGCGGTCTGGAAGACGCCGCGGTGGACGTTGGCGTGGTGGCGCTCGTAGTAGCGGCTCATCGCCTCGATCACGGCGCGCGGCGGCAATGACGACGACGCCGAGTCGAGGTAGGCGATGGGGTGGCCGTTGATGACGCGCTCCTGGATCGGGGTATCGATCCGCACGCGGCGTGGGTCGTAGCTGGTCACGCGTGTACCTCACGCCACGAGTCGTAGCCCTCGTGCTCGATCGTCGTGGCCAACTCCTCGCCGCCGGACTCGACGATGCGTCCGTCGATCAGGATGTGGACCTGGTCGGGGTGTAGCTCGTCGAGCAGCGTGACGTAGTGGGTCACGACGACCGCGCCCATGGTCGGGTTCGCGGCCCGCACCGACCGCACCCCTCGCGCGACCACGCGCAGCGCGTCGATGTCGAGTCCCGAGTCCGTCTCGTCGAGCAGGGCGACCTCGGGTCGCAGCAGCGCCATCTGCAGCACCTCGTTGCGTTTGCGCTCGCCACCCGAGAATCCCTCGTTGAGGTGTCGCTCGGCGAAGGCCGGCTCCATGCCCAGGCGATCCATCCACTCGGCCAGCTCGAGGCGAACCTCGAGCACGCTGAGCTCGCTCAGGGCCCGGCGGGCGGCGATGGCCTGGCGCAGGAACTGCACCACCGAGACGCCACTGATGGCCTCGGGGTACTGGAAGGCGAGGAAGATCCCCTCGCGGGCGCGCTGATCAGGGGTCCACGGCCCAATGTCCACGCCCCTCATCAGGATGCGCCCGGCACTGACGTGGTACCCCGGGTGGCCCATGATGACACTGGCGAGCGTCGACTTCCCGGCGCCGTTGGGGCCCATGAGTGCGTGCACCTCGCCGTCGTGCACGGTCAGGCTGACGCCACGCAGGATGGGGATGCCGTCGGCGTCGGCGTACACGTCGCGTAGTTCGAGGAGGGGCTCGGTCACGGTCCGAGCCTACCGGGACGGTCGCGCGAGCCGACCTACCAGCCCCGCTCCACCCACTCGTCCAGATGGGGTCGCTCGCGCGCGAGCAGCGTCGGGGCACCGTGTCCGGGCCAGATCAGCGTGGCGTCGTCGAAGTCGCGCCAGATCCGCTGTTCCAGCGAGCGCACCAGCGTGGCGAAGTCGCCGCCCTCGCCGCGCGCGTTGCCGGGGCCACCCGGAAAGAGCGTGTCGCCGGTGAACAGCAGGGGCGTCCCCTCCAGGGCGAAGCAGGTCGACCCCGGCGTGTGTCCGGGCGTGTGCAGCATGCGAAGGCGAAGGTCGCCCACCACGTGGACCGCGTCGTCCACCAGTGGCCGGTCGAACTCGTCGAAGAGAAAGGCGTCGGCGGGGTGCGCCCAGATCGTGACCCCGCGAGCGCGCAGCGCGGCGGCCGCGCCGACGTGGTCGGCGTGGCCGTGCGTCGTCAACACGCTGACGACGCCGAGCTCGGTGACAGCGCTGGTCAGGCGGGTCGCCTCGTCGGCGGCGTCGATCAGCACGGCCGTTCCCGAGCGGTGACAGCGCACCACGTAGACGTTGTTCGCGAGGGGGCCTACGACGAAGCGATGCACCGACGCGGCCGCGTCGGACCAGATGACCTGCACGTCGCCCACGACTCCAGCCTGCCACGTCGGACGGCGTCGGAAACTTTCGCTAGTCTCGCTGGTGCGCGAGTGTGTACCACCCAGTAAGGACAGGGTCACCATGAACTTTGGATTCAGTGCCGAGCAGGAGGAGTTGCGGGCGGTGGTTCGCCGCTTCTTGGAGGAGAAGTCCCCCGAGAGCGAGGTGCGTCGTCTCATGGCCACTGCGGAGGGCTACGACCCCGCGGTCTGGTCCCAGATGGCGAACGAGTTGGCCCTCCAGGGGCTGGCGATCCCCGAGGAGTTCGGGGGTCAGGGCTTCGGCCCGGTCGAGTTGTACGTGGTCTTCGAGGAGATGGGCGCCGCGCTGTACTGCGGACCGTACTTCTCGACCGTCGCCCTCGCGGCCAACGCTCTGGTGAACGCCGGCGACGTGTCCGCGCAGCGAACCTTCCTGCCGGGGATCGCCGACGGCACCACGATCGCCACCGTCGCCCTGACCGACGAGGCGGGCAGCTGGGACCTGGCCGCGACCTCGACGACGGCCGTGCGCGACGGCGACGGGTGGTCGCTCAGCGGCGTACGTAGCTTCGTCACCGACGGCGCCATCGCCGACCTCATCCTGGTGCCCGCCAGGACCGCGACGGGCCTGTCGCTGTTCGCGGTCGCGGGCGACGCGGCGGGCCTGACCCGTGAGTCCTTGGCCACCATGGACCAGACGCGCAAGCAGAGCCGCCTGACCCTGGACGGGGTCTCCGCGACCCTGGTGGGCGAGGAGGGTGGCGCCACGCCGGGGCTCGAGGCCACGGTCCAGATGGCGGCGGCCATGCTGGCCGCCGAGCAGGTCGGTGGCGCGCAGCGTGTCCTGGACCGCGCCGTCGAGTACGCCAAGTCGCGTGTCCAGTTCGGGCGTCCGATCGGCTCGTTCCAGGCGATCAAGCACAAGTGCGCCGACATGCTGCTCGACGTGGAGTCGGCGAAGTCGGCGGCGTACTACGCGGCCTGGGCGGCCCAGGAGCGCAACGACGAGCTCCCAATCGCGGCCAGTCTCGCCAAATCGTTCTGCTCCGAGGCGTACTTCCACTGCGCCGCCGAGAACATTCAGATCCACGGCGGCATCGGCTTCACCTGGGAGCACCACGCGCACCTGTACTTCAAGCGCGCCAAGAGTTCCGAGTTGTTTCTCGGGGACCCGGCCTACCACCGCGAATTGCTGGCCCAGCGACTGGGCATCTAGCCCGCGTGCTGGCGCACGAGCAGCTCGACAGCGACGCGTCGCGGCTGGACCTGCGTATCGCCTCGCCCGCGAGCCGTCCGGTGTCGGGCCACGTTCTCGTGCTCGTCCACGGCCTGCCGAAGGCGGTGGGGATGGGACGCCAGGCGGCGGGGCTGCTGCCCGAACTCGCCGAGCACCTGGCGAACGAGTCGGGCTGGGTGGTGGCGTCGGGCACCCTTTCCGGAGTCGGCACGAGTACCGGGACCTTCTCGGCGACGCGGTGGCGTCGTGACCTCGCCCGCATCGTCGACCACCTGGGGGGAGAGGATCGACGCCCGTCCCTCGCGGGTTTCGGCTTCGGTGGTGCTCTGGCCCTCGCGGTCGCGGCCGACGACGAGCGAATTCGCGGTGTGGCCACCTTCGCGGCACCAGCGCACCTGGAGCCCTGGTGTGGCAGCGCCGAGGAGTTGCGCCGCGCGGTCCTGGCCGCGGGCGTGGTGCGCGACGAGGCGGACCTGCTGGAGGCCACGGCGCTGCGCGAGGACGTGCTGAGCGTCGACCCGTGTGGGGCGATCGCGCGGATCCCTCCGCGGCGACTCCTGGTTGGCCACGGCACCGAGGACCTCGAGGTGCCCGTCAGCGACGCGCGCGACCTCGTCGCCGCCGCGAACGGCCGGGCCGAGCTGCGTCTCATCCAGGGGGCGGGACACCAGCTGCGGGCGGATCCGCGGATGGTGGCGACCCTGCTCGGCTGGCTCGATCGTCACCGCTAGGTCGTCACCGCCGGCGTCGTGCGAGCGCGACGCCGGCGCGGGATCCCGGGTGGGCGCCGGTTCTAGGGCACAATAGGGGGGTGCAGATCCCCGCGAAGGCCGACTACGCGCTGCGCGCCCTGCTCACGCTCGCGGCCAGTGCCTCGTCGGTCAGCGCGGAGGAGTTGGCGCGCCAGCAGTCCCTACCCGCGAAGTTCCTCGGCGCCATCCTGTCGGACCTGCGTCGCGGGGGGTTGGTGACGAGCCAGCGGGGACCTGAGGGGGGCTTTCGCCTGGCTCGCGACCCCGACCAGATCGTGGTGGCGGATGTCTTGCGGGTGGTGAGCGGCCCGATGGCCGGCGTACGCGGGATGCGACCCGAGACGCTGGAGTACGTGGGCGAGGCCACGCACCTGCGCGAGGTGTGGGTTGCCGTGCGCGCGGCGTTGCGCGAGGTGCTCGAACACGTGACCCTGGGCCAGGTGTTGCGCGGCGAGCTGCCCGACGCGGTGACGCGATTCACGGCGGATCCCGACGCGTGGGTCACCCGTCACCCGTGAAAAGAATTCATACCGATGGCGCGTGCCGCGGCAATCCGGGCCCCGGAGGGTGGGCCTGGGCCAGCGACGAGGGAGACTTCGCGAGCGGCTTCGAAGCCCACACGACCAACCAGCGTATGGAGGTGCGCGCGGTGATCGAGGCGTTGCGCGAGCACCCCGAGGGCCCGCTGACCATTGTGAGCGACTCGTCGTACGTCGTGAAGTGCTTTACGGATCGCTGGTACGACGGGTGGCGACGTCGCGGATGGCGCAACTCCCAGGGCCAACCGGTGGCCAACCGCGACCTGTGGGAGCAGTTGTTCGCGCTCACTCTCGACGTGGGGCGTGCGGTGACCTTCACGTGGGTCAAGGGCCACTCGGGGGATCCCATGAACGACCTCGTCGACCGGCTGGCCACCCGTGCGGCCGACGAGCAGCGCGGGCAGCGCTCGCGCCGCTCGGCGTGACCATGGCGAGCCACGAAGATTAGGCTTCCAGACGTCCGCCGCGTAGAAAAGGGGTTGTCGTGTCGTCAGAGGTCCAGCACTTTGATGTGGTGATCGTCGGCGGTGGCCCCGGGGGCTACGCCGCCGCGCTCTACGGCGCGGCCGCGGGCCTGTCCATTGCGCTCATCGAGCGTGACAAGGTCGGCGGGACGTGTCTGCACCGGGGGTGCGTGCCGGCGAAGGAGTTTCTCGAGACCGCCCACGTGCGGCGCACCCTCGAGCACGCCGGCGACTTCGGCATCACGGCGACCGGGGTCGCGGTGGACTTCGCCGTCAGCCAGTCGCGTAAGAACGAGGTCGTCGGACGTCTGCACAAGGGGCTGAGCGGACTGCTGAAGGGCCGAAAGGTCACGATCTTCGAGGGGACGGGCCGCCTCGACGCCGGCCTGACGGTGACGATCACGGACGGCGCCGACGCCGGCGTCGTGGCGCAGGGGACGAACGTCATCCTGGCGGCGGGATCGGTGGTGCGATCGCTGCCGGGCTTCGACGTGGACGGCACCACCGTGGTGACCTCGGACGAGTTCTTGGACCTCACCTCATTGCCCGCCAGCGCGGCAGTTATCGGTGGTGGGGCCATCGGGTGCGAGTTCGCGTCGATGCTGGCCGACATGGGCACGTCGGTGACGATCCTGGAGTTTCTGCCGACGATCCTCGCCGGCTGTGACGCCGAGGTCGTCAGCGTCGTGCAGCGCTCCTTCAAGAAGAGGGGCATCGACGTGCGCACCGGCGTGCGGGTCACGGGTCACACGCCCGGCGCGGCGTCGACGGCGGTCGCCATCGAGGGGAGCGACCCACTCGAGGTCGAGATGGTGGTGATGTCGGTGGGCCGTCGGCCGCGTACCGAGGGCTTGCTCGGCGAGGGGACCGACGTCGTGCTCGACGAGCGCGGCTTCGTCGTCGCCGATCGGTACCAGCGCACCGCCAATCCCCACGTCTACGCCGTGGGCGACGTCGTGGCCGACTCGCCCCAGCTCGCCCACGTCGGCTTCGCGGAGGCGATCGTGGCGATCAAGACGATCCTCGGCGAGGCGGTGGTCCCGGTCGACTACGAGCGTGTCCCCTGGGCGATCTACTCCAACCCCGAGGTCGCCTTCTGCGGACTCACGGAGGCCGCCGCCAAGGAGAAGGGCTACGAGGTGGTCACGAAGAAGGACCCCTTCGGGGGCAACAGCCGCGCGCAGATCATCGGCGAGACCGACGGACTGGTCAAGATCATCGCGGAGCGCCGGGCCGATGGTTCCGCCGGGCAGATCCTGGGCGTGCACATGGCGGGACCGTGGGTGACCGAGCAGCTCGGCGCGGGGTACTTCGCCGTGAACTGGGAAGCCACCGCCGAGGAGGCTGCGGCGCTGATCCAGCCGCATCCGTCACTCTCGGAGACCTTTGGCGAGACGCTGCTCGCTCTGGCGGGACGGGGGCTCCACGTTGGTTGACGTCACGCTCCCCTCACTCGGCGAGTCGGTCACCGAGGGAATCATCACCCGGTGGTTCAAGCACATTGGTGACACCGTGGCGCGTGATGAGCCACTGTTCGAGGTGTCGACCGACAAGGTGGACTCGGAGATGCCCTCACCCGCTGCCGGCGTCCTGACGGAGATCCTGGCCGAGGAGGGCGATACCGTCGAGACCGGTTCTCGCGTGGCGGTCATCGACGACGCCGCGTCGG
>JAJYNX010000095.1 GCA_021786095.1 Actinomycetes bacterium
GAGTAGGCGCCCTGGAAGTCGGTCAGCGCGACCGAGGGCGTCCAGGTACCGGTGCTCTCGTTGATCGTGTTGGCCGTGCTCGGAGCGCCCTCACCGGGGTGGAAACCCTTCTTCTTCAGCACGGCGTTGTAGCCCTCACCGAACAGCGTCGCGTTGTTGTCGGTCGTCGCGCCGTACATGACGTAGACCACCGGCTTCTTCACTTTCCAGGCGGTGATGCAGCTCAACAGCCCCTGGCCGATCAACTGGCCCACGCGGACGTTGTTGAAGCTCACGTAGTACTGGCGCGAGCCCCCGAGGGTCAGGCGGTCGTAGTCGATCACCTTGACCCCGGCCTTGGCGGCGGCCGCCTCGATCGAGGCCCCCGTCGACGCGTCCAGCGGGTCCATCAGCAGGACCTTGGCGCCGTTGGCAATCATGGCCTGCGCGTCGGTGATCTCCGTCGCGTCAGAACCCTGCGCGTTCTGGATGTTGTACTCCGAGGTCGAGAGCCCCGCGTCGGTGAACGCCGTCGCCAGGTCGGGCGCGTCGAACTCTACGTAGCGTGTGGAGGTGACCTCGTCCGGCAGGATCACGCCGATCACCAGTTTGGTGCCCGCTCCGTTGGGTGCCCACCCGGGAATCTGCTTGACGATGTTCTGGATCGTACTGCTGAACATCGTCGAGTAGTTCGACTTGAAGGACGCCACCGAGAGCCCTGCGGCTCCGGCCGGGCTCGCCGACGGTAGCGCTGCGGCCATGAAACTGCCGGCCAGTGCTACGGCCGCGACCGCTCTTGCTGTTCTGAATTTCATATTCTCCCCAACCCTTCTGTGGTGCCCCGCGGCACCCTTACGTTGTACTGCGTGAACGCCGCGTGAACGCGGGATCCATGTCGAACGTAGCACGGCCCTCCGTATCATCACGGGCGGAACGCCAAATCGTGACAAAGGACCCTCCCCGCGTGACGCGGACCGCACCCCTCACGAGCCCCTCTCCCACGTCGACGTGCGCGCGCCCGAAGCCAGAATCTGCTCCAACGTGGCCACGACGGCCACGCTCTCGTCGAGGGGCATGACCGGACTCTCGACGCGACCCTCGAGCACGCAGCGCGTCACCTCCGCCGCCTCGTAGTGCAGCCCCCGCCCCGCCGTGACGAAGTCGTGACGCGATCGGGTCCCGCTGCGGGTCACGACGTCAAAGGAGCTGGGCGCGTAGAAGTCGCCCTCGACGTCGAGGCGCGCCTCGGTGCCCACGATGCTGGCCCGCGTGGCGCTGCGCGCGCGTGAGGTGCACGTCAGCACCGCCTGGGCCCCACCCTCGTAGCCGAGGAGCATCGAGGTCTGCGCGTCCACGCCCGTCGACGCCGCCGTCACCAGGGCGCTCACGCGCGACGGCGCCCCGAGCACCATGGACGCGAAGGACACCGGATACACTCCCAAATCCAGCAGCGCTCCACCTCCGAGCTCGGGCGCGAAGAGACGCGACGTCGGATCCGTGTCGAACCATTGGCCGTGATCGGCCTCGACGCCCACGATCTCGCCGAGCTCACCGCGCGCCAGGATCTCGCGAATCGCCACGACGTGGGGCAGGAAACGGGTCCACATCGCCTCCATGAGGAACAGCCCCGAGGCCCGCGCCAACTCGACCAGGTCGCGAGCCTGTACGGCGGTCATCGTGAAGGGCTTCTCGACGAGTACGGGCTTGCCGGCCGCCAGGGCGAGGCGAGCGTTGTCGTAGTGGAAGGGGTGCGGCGTGGCGACGTAGACCACGTCCACCCCGGGGTCCGCCACCAGGGCCTCGTAGGAGCCGTGCGCCCGCTCCACGCCGAACTCGCGCGCGAAGGCGACGGCGGCGCTCGTGGTGCGCGACCCGATCGCGACGAGGTCGCCGCCCGCGACCAGCGTCAGGTCATGCGCGAAGGTTCGCGCGATCGACCCCGTCCCGATGATGCCCCAGCGCAACGTCGCCATCTCGTCTCCCGCCCTCACGATAGCCACGCCGGCGAGCGCGGCCCCGCGCCGGGCGCCCCGTAGAGTCGAGGAGTGCCACTGCTGCGCGACATCCGAGACCAGCTGGGTTCACCGTACCTGCGCGAACACGCCGACAACCCGGTGCAGTGGTGGGCGTGGGGTGCCGACGCACTCGCCGCCGCCGCCGCGCGCGACCAGCCGATCTTCCTCTCCGTCGGCTACGCCGCCTGCCACTGGTGCCACGTCATGGCGCGCGAGTCCTTCTCGCAGCCGGAGATCGCATCCGTGCTCAACGAGTCCTTCGTGTCCATCAAGGTGGACCGCGAGGAGCGACCCGACGTCGACGCGCTGTACATGAGCGCCGCACAGCTGATGACCGGGCGCGGCGGGTGGCCACTGTCGGTCTTCCTCCTGCCCGACGGCCGTCCCTTCATGGCCGGCACGTACTATCCGCCCGACGACCGCGACGGGACGATCGGCCTGCCCCGTCTCCTGCGAGCCCTCACCAACGCGTGGACGATCCAGCGCGACGCCGTCGTCGCCCAGGCCGAGGAGCTCACCGACGCGCTCGCGCGCGACGTCGCCTTCGTCGACCACCTCGTGAGCACCCCGACCACCGCGCTCGACCTGATCGGTGCCCGGTCGCGACTACGCGAGCGGCTGATCGCCCTGTGCGACCCCGACGGGGGCTTCGGCCCCGCCCCCAAGTTCCCGCGCGCGCGCCTGATCGACGCCCTGAGCGAGTTCCACGACGACGACGCGCGTGCCGCCGTCACCCGCACGCTGGACGCGATGGCCCGCCGCGGACTCTACGACCACCTCGGCGCGGGCTTCGCGCGCTACAGCGTCGACGTCGCGTGGCGCGTGCCGCACTTCGAGAAGATGCTCAGCGACCAAGCGCTCCTCGCGCGAACGTACCTGTGGGCGGCCCGGCGTCTGGGGGGCCACCCCGAGTGGCGCGAGGTGGCCCTGGCGACTCTGCGGTACTGCCTCGACGAGTTCGCCACTCCCACCGGCCTCGCCGCCTCCCTCGACGCCGACGCCGGTGGCGTCGAGGGATCACACGTCACGTGGCTCCCAGAGGAGGTGACCGACGCCCTGCGGTCGGCCGGACTCGCCGACGACATCCCTCGATCCCTCGCACGCTGGTCGATCCCCTCATCCGCCTCACTCGACGGACGCACGGTCCCCGCCCTCGCCGAGGGAGAGCCCTTCCTCACACCCGTCTCGCTTCGCGCCGCGCACGCGGCCCTGCGCGAGTGGCGCGCGCGTCGGCCGCAACCGCACCGTGACGACAAGGTCGTGCTGGAGTGGAACGCCTACTTCGCGAGTGCGTGCCTGGTGAGTAACGAGGCCACGCTGGTCGCGCGCGCGCTCGACCTGCTCACGTCCCTCGAGACGACTCACCACCACGACGACCAGTGGTGGCGTACCCAGTTCACCGACGTGCACGCCACCGCGGCCGACGTGGCAGCCCTGGGTGACGCCATGGTCGACGCCTACGAGATGACCGGGGCGGACGAGTGGCTGACCCGAGCCGACGACCTGGCGCGTTACCTCTTCGCCCACCACTGGGACGGCGAGGTCCCCAGTGTGGCCGACCCCCACGTGGGTCGGGGCCTGTTCTCCTCGAGCGACCTCGCCGCCGATCTCCCGCTGCGGCCCAAGGACCTCTTCGACGGCGTGACACCCTCCAGTCACGGCCTGGGCACGCGACTGACCGCGCGCCTCGCCCTGTGCACGGGTGACCCGCAGTGGGCGGCGCGCGCCCGGCGCCTGGTGGAGTTGGTCGGGGGGCTGCTGCGCGACCACCCCGACCTCGTCGTCGACTCGCTCGACGCGGCGGGCTTCGCCCTCGACGGCGTCGAGATCGTCGTACCGGGCGACGCGGCACCCCTCGGCGACCACGTACGATGGAGGGCCGTGCCCCGCAGCGTCCTCGTCGTCGGAACCGGTACGTCACCGCTCCTGGCCGGTCGGGCGACCGGCTCCGCCTACGTGTGTCGGGCCGGCGTGTGCGCTCGCCCCGTCGAGTCGGTGGCCGACCTGGACGCGCAGCTGCGAGCACTCGCCACGTGATGGCCTGGACTCGAGACCCCGGCGCCCGCGCGATAAAGCAACTGGTCGAGCACACCGCGCAACGCCCCGTCGTGGACCTGACTCCGGGCTCGACGATGACCGGACTCGTCCTGGGCTCGACCGACGAGTCGACCACGGTCATCGACCTCGCGAGCCAGACGATCGTGCGCTGGCGCATTCCCTGGCCCGTCGGGATCGAGACCGACCTCGCCCGCTTCGACGTCGTCGAGGGGGTCCTGGCCGAGGACATCGAGCGCACCGACCTCGCCCAACCCGAATCCGTCACCCTCGCCGACCTGCCGCGCCGGCTCGGCACCTACCACGGCCGTCGCGTGCGCAAGTGGCTCTACGCCCTCTCCACGCCCGCCGACGGTCCGCTCTTTGGCTTTCGCGGGCCGAGCGCACCCTACTGGGAGTTCCGGGGAGAGCGGCCCAGCGTGGCGCTCATCGCGGCGGACCGCGGTCCCCAACTGCTTCGACGCCTCGATGACGGATCCACCTGGGTGCGCTTCGGCTGGTTCGGCGACGACGTCTGGCTCGTCTGCGAGGACCGCCACGCCATTCGCACGATGGAAGCCACCCGGCGCACCTCGCTGGCCGGCAAGGAGTTGGCGACCTCGCTCGGCTTTCGACCCGCCTACGTGCTCACGACCCTGTCGAACCCCATCGATGGGCACTGCTACAAGAGCTGCACGGGCCTCCTGCCGCGCGGTTGACCCGCGACGCCGGCGACCCGCGTCCGTGAGATCGGCCTACTTCGGCAACTTGGTCGCGGCCAGCGTCTCGGCCATCGCCCAGCCGAAGACCACCAGACGCTGCCCCTTCTCCGGCTCGAGGCCGTCGAAGAAGCGCTCGGCCCCGTCGGGCACCGTTCCCTTCGCCGCCACGTAGTCCAGGCAGCCCACCGGACCCGGTGCGACGGTCATCACGAAGGTGTGATCGTCGATCGCCTTCTCCGCCCCGAAGCGCTTGGCGAGGCGCCGTCCCCAGGCGCGGTCCTCGCCCGTAGGCCGGTAGCCCTCGCGCGGCACGATGTCGACCAGCCCGTTGAAGGCGCGAAAGCCGTCGGGCGTGCTGAGCCGCGACCCCAACAGGACGTCCTCGTCGGGAAAGGCCAGCAGGGCCCGGCGAAACTGATCCTGGAGGATCGTTCGCAGCGTCTGATCGGCCTTGGCGTTTCGATCCACCAGCAGCAGCCCCACCAGCAGTGCCGGTGTCCCGCCGATGCGCTCGAGCGACGAGAATGCGTAACCGCGCATCCGGGCGCCCTCGCGGGCGATCGTGGCCAGTACCCACTCCTCACGCTGCTTCGACAAGAAGCCGATGTCGAAGTTGGGCTCGCGGTCGACGCACAGGTCGGCCATCTCGGCGAGCTCAACGTCGCTCAGAGCAGTGGTGTCCTTTGTCGTGACGGTCATGGCCATGCTGCCATTCTACGGGAGTTGGCCGATGCCCCCCACGAAAGGGGGGTGCGTTACGCCTGGATCACGTTTCGCCCGAATTCCGAGCGCAGATCGCCCACCACACCCGCGATGTCCACGTTGAAGCGCCGGTCCAACCGATAGGCCTTGCCGGGTGTTCCGGCCTCGAGCACCACGGGCGAGGCACCGGGGTAGCGCGAGAGGATCTCGCGCAGGGTGGCGAAGGAGGTGGGCGTGATGTCCTCGGGACGCAGCGCCAGGCGCAACTCCTCGTCACCGCGGCGCGCGGTGAGCGTGGCGACCTCCAGGGCGCTGAAGCGCATCTCCTCGTCGCGCACGTCGAGGCGCCCCTTGACCACGACGACGTTGTCCTTGGCCAAAAAGCCGCTGCACTCCTGGAACTTGCGCGCCGAGAAGAGGATCTCCAGGGACCCCCCCAGATCCTCGAGCACCACGCGCGCGTACTGCGCGCCCGCCTTGGTCGTGCGTAGCTGAACCTCGGACAGAATGCCCCCCACGGTGACCGGTCGTCCGGCGCGGGCCAGCTCCTCGGCCCGCTCGCGCACCGTGGTGATCGATCCGTCGGTGCGCGCGGCCAACGCCGCCTCGTAGGCGTAGAGGGGGTGGTCGGAGATGTAGGTACCGAGCATCTCGCGCTCGAAGTCCAACTTGACCGCCGGCTCGAACTCGTCGCCGGCGATCGCCAGCTCCGTGCCCTCCCAGTCGTCGCCCCCCTCCTCGGCGAACGCCGCGAACAGCGTCGAGATTCCCAACGACAGGTCGCGACGCCGGGCGGAGGTCACCTCGATCAACTCGTCGATCCGCCAGAGCAGCCCCTGGCGCGTGACTCCGAGTGAGTCGAACGCCCCAGCCTTGATGAGCGACTCCATCGTGCGTCGATTGAGCACCACGGGGTCGACGCGGCGCACGAAGTCGTAGATGGACGAGAAGGCGCCGTGCTCCTCGCGCTCGCGCACGATCTTGTCCACCAGTGCCTCGCCCACGTTGCGCACCGCCGCCAGCCCGAAGAGGATCGTGCTCTCGCTGCTGGCGCTCGGCGCGTACTGCGCGAACGACTCGTTGACGTCGGGCACGCCCACGACGATCCCCATCTGACGCGCCTCGTTGAGGTAGAGCGCCGCCTTGTCCTTGTCATCAGAGAACGACGTGAGCAGCGCCGCCATGTATTCCACCGGGTAGTTCGCCTTCAGCCAGGCGTTCTGGTAGGCGATGAGCGCGTACCCGTAGGCGTGGCTCTTGTTGAAGGCGTAGTCGGCGAAAGGCTCGATCTTGTTGAAGATGGCCTCAGCCAGTTCGCTCGTGTATCCCTGGCGCTGGGCGCCCTGGACGAACTTGGTGCGCTGGGCCTGAATCATGTCGCGGATCTTCTTGGAGCAGGCCTTGCGCAGATCATCCGCCTCGGTCATCGAGAAGCCCGCGATGGTGGTCGCGACTCGCATGATGTCCTCTTGGTAGATCATCAGGCCGTACGTCTCGCCGAGGATCGGCGCGAGGTCGGGGTGGTCGTAGGTGACGCCCTGGCGGTGGTTCTTGCGGTCGGCGTAGTCGTTGTGCACGTTCTCGCTGAGCGGTCCCGGGCGGTACAGCGCGACGAGCGCGGCGATGTCGTCGAAGCTCGTCGGCGCCAGGCGGCGCATCAGCTGGCGCATCTTGTCGCCCTCGAGCTGGAACACCCCGATGGAGTTGCCCCGCTGGAGCATGGCGAAGACCTTCTCGTCGTCCAGGGCCACGTGATCGATGTCGACCTCCACGCCCCGGCGACGTCGTACGTGCTCGAGGGTCCGCTCGATGATCGCCAGATTGCGCAGGCCCAGAAAGTCCATCTTGAGCAGCCCCAGCTTCTCGATGGCGCTGGCCTCGTACTGGGTGACGATGGGCGCGTCATCGAGCGAGCCGTTGGGTCCCGACTTGCGCTGCACCGGCACGTACTCCAGCACCGGCTCCTTGGTGATGACGACGGCGGCGGCGTGGATGCCGTCCTGGCGACGCTTGTCCACGAAGCCCTTGGCCACGTCGACGACGTGGTGGACGTCGGCGTCGGTGTCGTAGAGGGTGCGCAACTCGGCCGCCTCGGCGAAGCGGCCCTCGTAGCCGGCCACCGGCGCGAAGCACGCCTCGAGGGGTAGGTCCTGGCCCATCACCAGGGGCGGCATCGCCTTGGCGATCCGGTCGCCCAACTGGGGTGGGTAGCCCAGGACGCGCGCGGCGTCGCGCACCGCGGCGCGCGCCTTGATGGTGGAGAACGTGATGATCTGCGCGACGTGGTCCGATCCGTAGCGTTCGGCGGCGTAGCGGATCATGTCACCGCGGTAGCGCTCGTCGAAGTCCATGTCGATGTCCGGCATCTGCTTGCGGCCGGGATTGAGGAACCGCTCGAAGATCAGCCCGTAGCGGATCGGGTCCAGGTCCACGATGCGCAGGCAGTAGGCCACGCAGCACCCGGCCGCCGATCCGCGCCCGGGACCCACGCGGATCCCCGTCTCGCGCGCGTGGCGGATGAGGTCCCACACCACGAGGAAGTAGTCCGAGAACCCCATCGTCGCGATCACGCCCAACTCGTAGTCCAGACGCGTGCGCACCGTCTCGTCGATCACGCCGTAGCGCTCGGCGGCGCCGGCGAAGGCCAGCTCGCGCAGAAAGCGGTTCGCACCCTCCTGGTGCGTCGCTCCGGCGAACTCGGACGGGATGGGGTACTGCGGCAGGGCGTCGTTGTCGAACTCGATCGTGACGTCCGCGCGTTCGGCGATGGCCAGGGTGTTGTCGCACGCCTCGGGCAGCTCGCGGAATAGGTAGCGCATCTCGGCGCTCGTCTTCAGGTAGTGCTGGTCGCTGTGGAAGCGGAAGCGGGTTGGGTCGGACACGAGCGAGCCCGTGCCGATGCACAGGAGGGCGTCGTGCATCTCGACGTCGGCGTGGCTCACGTAGTGCAGGTCGTTGGTCGCCAACAGCGGCGCGCCGATCTCGCGGGCCAGCGTCACGAGTTGGGGGTTGGTGCGAGCCTGTTCGGCCAGCCCGTGATCCTGGAGCTCGATGAAGAAGTTCTCCGGTCCGAAGATCGACTGCAGGCGGCCGGCGAGGTCGCGGGCCTTGGGGTAGTTGTCCTGGAGCAGCGCCTGCAGCACCACACCACCGAGGCAGCCCGAGGACGCGATGAGGCCCGTGGCGTGACGCTCAAGCAGTTCCCAGTCCACCCGGGGTTTGTAGTAGTACCCCTCGAGGAACGCCCGCGACGAGAGCTCGCGCAGGTTGCGGTACCCCTCATTGGTGACGGCCAGCAGCGTGAGGTGGTGGTAGAGCTTCTGGCCCCCCTCGGTGTCACCGCCGGTATCGTCGAGACGTCCTCGTCGCGGGGGACGGTCGAAGCGCGACTCGGCGGCCATGTAGGCCTCCAAACCGATCACCGGCGTCACGCCGTGACGACGACACGACTCGTAGAAGTCGATAACCCCGTAGAGATTGCCGTGGTCCGTGATCGCCAGCGCGCGCTGACCGTCGGCGGCCGCCGCGCTCACCAGCTCCTCGACGCGCGCGGCGCCGTCGAGCATCGAGAACTCCGTGTGGTTGTGGAGATGGACGAACTCGTCGCTCATCGCCGGCCTCCCCGGTGATCGACCACGTCGGCCACGACGTGCCGCCGTCTCAAAGGTACGTGCCGCTGCGCGGCGCGCCCGCGCCCGGGTTCAACGAACGATCGCGCATCTTCTCGAGTTGAGCGGCCGCGGCGGCCTGCTGGGCGAACAGTGACGCCTGGATCCCGTGAAAGAGCCCCTCGAGCCAGCCCACCAACTGGGCCTGGGCGATGCGCAACTCCGACTCCGAGGGCACGCCCTCGACGAACGGAGGCGCCATGCGCGCCAACTCGGCCCCGAGATCCGGGGAGAGGGCTCCGGACAGCTCCTGGATCGACGTCTCGTAGATCTCGCGGAGCCGGCCGCGTCCGGCCTCGTCCATGGGGGCGCTACGGGCCTCGTCCAGCAGCGTCTTGACCATCGCGCCGATGCGCATGACCTTGGCCGGCTGGGAGATGAAGTCCGTGGCCTCCGCGTCGGTGGCGTCGCCACCCTCACCGGTCTCACCGGGCGCCAGCACCTCGTCGGGTCCAATGGCGACGTCCGGCCTCGTCTCGTTCGCGTTTTCTTCCACCTACGCAGTGTGCCAGATGCGCGGCCCCCGCTCCCCCACTTCCGCCGTGGCCCGCCGACGCCCCTCCGTGTCGCCGCTCACTCCCCCACCTCCGTGGCTATGCCCCTGGCAACCCCCTCGCGCCACGCGACCTCCCTCGCGCGGACGGGACCCTCACTAGACTCGCACTGGTGAGGGTCTCAACGAGGGGTGACTACGCCAGCCGCGCTCTGCTGAGCCTCGCGCTTCGCGGCGAGGACGCCGCTCCCACCTCGGTTCGCGACCTGGCCCAGCGCACCGGGCTGCCCCAGCCCTACCTCGAACAGATCCTCCTGGCGCTGAAGGGCGTGGGACTGGTCCGCTCCAAGCGTGGCGTCGGCGGCGGGTACGTCCTGGCGCGGCCGGCTACCTCGATCACCCTGGCCGAGGTGGTCGCCGCGATGGACGGGCCGATCGTCGCCGGGGACTTCGGGCCACCCCACGAAGGTGGCGCCTGCGACCACGAGGGGCAGTGTGTCCTGCTGGCCGTATGGGCCGACGTGGGCAACCACATGCGCGAACACCTGGCCACCTACACCCTGGCCGACATGGTCGAGCAGGCCCGCGGCGGGCGGCCCGTGGCGCGCACGCACGAGCCTCTGGCCAATTCTTAAGGTTTCTTAGCCTTTCCTTGACACCGCGTTCTTGAAATCATCCACCGGGCGTGGTAAATTATTCATGCGTCCATAGGAGAAATTCCAGAATAGCGGGCGTGACACTTCGATCGTGACGAGGAGAGCCATGACGACCCCTGAAATTCGCCGCAGCGCCGTGAACACCAACGACATGTTGGGACTCTTGATGCGCGACCTCGACCGGTACCCGATGCCCAACTACGACGAGCAGGTCGAGTTGGCCAAGCGCGTGACCGCGGGCGACGACGAGGCGAAGAAGCAGATGGTCGCGGCCAATCTGCGCCTAGTGCTGCACTGGGCCCGTCGCTACCAGGACCGTGGCGTGGAGATGGTGGACCTCGTCCAAGAGGGAACGTTCGGCCTGCTGCGAGCGGTTGAGAAGTTCGACTGGGAGCGGGGATTCAAGTTCTCGACCTACGCGACCTGGTGGATCCGTCAGGCGCTCCAGCGCGCCGTGCAGCAGCACGGGCGCACCATCCGCATCCCCCTGGAGGTCGGTGAGCAACTCCAGCGACTCGAGGCCACCGCGGCCGAACTGAACGCGATCCTGGCTCGCACCCCCACCGACGAGGAGCTGACCGAGGCGACGGGCATGTCCAAGAGCGAACGCGAGAACCTGCGGGGACTGGCCGGCGTGACGGCGAGTCTCGACCAGCCCGCGTCGTCGGACTCGGCCACCACGCTGGGCGACCTGGTCGCCCCGAGCCAGCACGACTGGGTCGGTGACATCGAGCAGTCGATGATCGACGAGCAGCTGCACGGGGCCCTGGATCAGTTGAGCGACGTGCAGCGTGAGGTCCTCACCCTGCGCTTCGGTCTCAACGGAACCGCTCCCCTCTCGCTGCAGGCGACCGCCACGAAGATGGACATCGGCGTGCGGCGCGTGCGGCGTGCGGAGGAGGAGGCGCTGGCCGCCCTACGCCACGACCACACAGTGGTCGCGGCCCACGAGACGCTCTAGGGCGACCTACGCGTCGCGGACCGCGCGCAGGTCGTCGGGTAGGTCGGCCTGCACCGTCACCACGTCGCCAGTGCGCGGGTGTGTGAAGACGAGCTGGGACGCGTGGAGGAAGAGCCGCTCCGGCGCCAGTCGCTGATCGCGGCGATGCCCGTAACGGGTGTCGTTGACCACGGGGTGGCCGATCGCGGCCAAGTGGACGCGAATCTGGTGCGTGCGGCCGGTCTCGAGACGGAGACGCAGCAGGGTGGCCGCGTGCGGACGTGACACGCGCTCCAGCACCTCGTAGTGGGTGCGCGCCGGTCGGCCGTCCGCTCGCACGGTCATGAGCGTGGGCGTGCGGGCGGAGCGGCCGATCGGCGCGTCGATAACGCCCGCCTCGTCCGCGAGGTGGCCCTCCGCCAGGGCGATGTACGTGCGAGCCACCTGACGCTGAGCCATCTGGGCCACCAGGTCGCGAAAGGCGGTCTCGGTCAGCGCCACCACCAGCAGGCCCGACGTTCCCTTGTCGAGACGATGGACAATCCCCGGACGCTGCACCTCGCAGATCCCGTCGCGCGCCAACTGCGCGAGTGCCGGGTACCGCGCGAGCAGCCCCGCGACCAGCGTGGCGTCAACGTGGCCCGATCCCGGGTGCACCACCTGGCCCGCGGCCTTGTTGACCACGACGAGGTCCTCGTCCTCGTAGACAACCTCGACGGCGACCGACGGGTCCGCCGTCACGTCGGGACCCTCGGACGAGCCGAGCTGGGCGACCAGGTGCTGGCCGGCGCCCACGACCAGAGACGGCCGGGACACCACCCGCTCGTCGAGCGTGACCGCGTCGCGAGCGAACACCGCGGCCACGTCGCGACGCGAGCGCCCGGTCAGCATCGCCACGACGCGGTCCACCCGCAGGCCGGCCAGGGTGGCGGGAACCGTGAGATCGAGGACGTCGCCGTCGAAGGGATCGGGTTGGTCGCTCACGATCCCAGCAGCCTCACTCCGCGGGCGGCGGCCACCACCAGAATGACGAAACCGACGCTCAGCGACGCGTCAGCCAGGTTGAAGACCGGGAAGCGGCTCACGGCGACGAAGTCCGTGACCTCGTGAGGGGTGGCGGTGAGCCGGTCCACCACGTTGGCCACCCCCCCGCCGATGAGCAGTCCGAAGCCCACCGACGGCACACCCGGGCGCGCCTGCAGCGCCACCACCAGGACCACCAGGGCGACCACCAGCGTGACGACGGTGGTGACCAGCGCGCCGGACGGGTCGAAGGAGAAGGAGACGCCGCTGTTGTACTGCAGGCGCAGCCACAGCGGTCCCCAGACGTGGCGCGGGTGCCCGCGCAGGGCCGAGCGCGCCCACGCCTTGGACGCCTCGTCGAGCGCCGTGACCACCAGGGCCGTGGTGAGAACGGTGAGGTTGAGCCGCGGTGCTAGGCGTTGGCGCGGCACGACACGCACGTGAAGACCGGCACCTGCGCTAGGAGCCGCGCCTTGGAGATCGGCTCAAAGCACTCGTCGCAGCGGCCGTAGCTGCCGTCGTCGACGCGCGCCAGCGCCACGTCGATCTCGTCAATCTTCAGGCGAAGCGCCGCGGAGAACTCCTTCAGCTGATCGCGCTGGATGTCGGAGGCGACGCTGGAGCCGTCCTCGTCGTCGTACTCGAGCCGCTCGCGGTCGACCAGCATCTCGTCGGCCTCGGACTCCGCGACCGCGATCTGCTCCGCCGTCGTGGCGCGCGCCTCCAGCAACAGCGTGCGCAACTCGTCGAGAAAGGCGGGGTCGTCGGCGTAGGGCCGGGAGTGCATCTTGCGCTCCAGGGCTTCGGCCCGGCGACGCTCCTCCTCCTCGCGGCGCTCGAGGCGTCGCTGCTCCTCCGCGTTGCGCCGTTCGATCTCGCGGGCTCGGCGCTGCTTCTCGGCCTCCACGGCTCGATGGCGAGCCTCGATCTCGTGTTGCTTCTTCGCCTCGATGGCGGCCTTCTCGCGCGCTTTGCGCTGGAGTTCGCGCTCCTTGGCGGCGGCCTTGGCCCTGGCCTCGCGCTCCTTGGCCGCGGCCTTGGCCTTGGCCTCGCGCTCCTTGGCGGCGGCCTTGGCCTTGGCCTCGCGCTCCTTGGCGGCGGCCTTGGCCTTGGCCTCGCGCTCCTTGGCGGCGGCGGCGGCGGCCCGGGCCCTAGTCGCGGCGGCGGCCGCCTTGGCGGCGGCCTTGGCCTTGGCCTCGCGCTCCTTGGCGGACGCGGGCGCCTTCTTGGCCGTCGCCTTGGCCGACGCGGGTGCCTTCTTCGTCGTCGCCGTGGCCGACGCGGGCGCCTTCTTGGTCGTCGCGGCGGCCGCCTTCTTCGCGGACGCGTTCGGCTTGGCCGCGCGGGGCGCGGCCGTCCTCGCGGCGTGAGGCGCCACGACCCTGGTGGCGCGAGCGGGGCGAGGCGACATACTTACTCCTTCGACGACGATGGGCGAACGCGCGCCGACCCTAGCAGCCGGCGTGCCACTTACGAGCGATCGTCACGCGTCACGTCAAAGGGGAGGATCCTCCCGCCGTCGTCCGACGAGCTCGCCGCGTGATCCTCATCGCGCGGCCCCAAGGCCGCCCGTGGCGTCCCGGCGTGAACCGGCGGCACCGCCCTCGCGGCACCCCCGACGTGCAGAGAGCTGTCGATCCACCGCGTGAACTCCCCCAGAACGCCCAGGAGCCTCGTGCGCTCGACCTCCAACTGGCGACCCAGCGTC
>JAJYNX010000115.1 GCA_021786095.1 Actinomycetes bacterium
GTGCGGGTGGACCACCGTACGGGGTCAACCCCTTTTGGTGGCACTTTCAGCATGTGACACAAACAAATGGTCCACGCTCAAGAATTGGACGGAACTGGGTTCCCCTACGCAAACCGACCGTCGCACTTCTCCACTTGATTATGAAGGTTCGACACTAGATGGTCAAGGCGACCGAAGAACGCGAGCGCTTCACCAGTCTCAGAAGCGTCTGACGGCGGAGCAAACGGTTCTAATGTGTCAGAGGTACCAAGGCGGAGCGACCGTCTATGTGTTAGGTCGAGAGTTCGGCATCGACCGGCGTACAGTCTCGATTCACTTGAAGAAGGCGGGAATCGTCATGCGCCAGACCAGACCACCAAAGAATCTCAGGCCCTCGACTACTCGGTGCTCTCCGGCGACTCATCCTTGAGTTCGGCGAACTTCGCGGCCATCGTCGGGTTTCCCCTAGTGAGCTTCTTGATCGTCAGATCGTCGGCTTTGTTGTTAGCCAAGCGAAGGTTGTTCTCTGAGCCGAGAAGAGCGTCCTTGGTCTTCTGCAGGTGGTCGATTGTCTTGTCGATCTCCTCGATTGCCGTCTTGAACTTCCTGGACGCCAGGTTGTAGTTTCGGGCGAAGCCACTTCGGAACTCGTCAAGCTCCGCCTCAAAGTTCGTGATGTCGACATTCTGTTCTCGCACGCGCGCCAACTCAGACTTGTACTGCAACGTGTTTTGGGCAGCGTTCCTGAGAAGCGTGATCATTGGAATGAAAAACTGGGGCCGGACGACATACATTTTCGGATAGCGATGTGAGACGTCGACGATCCCCGTGTTATAGAGCTCGTTTTCTGGCTCGAGAAGTGAAACCAGCACTGCGTACTCGCATCCCTTCTCGGTGCGGTCCTTGTCAAGCTCCTTGAAGAAGTCCTCATTCTTCTTCTTGGTCGCGGTCGTGTCTGACTCGTTCTTCATCTCGAACATCACAGATACGAACTCAGTTCCAGACTCGTCGAAGTCTCGGAAGATGTAGTCGCCCTTGCTTCCGCCCTTCGCGTCATTGTCCTTATCGAAGTAGGCGCGTGGGAAGGCCGTGGCTCGAATCTTGTTGAACTCGATCTCACAGTGCTGCTCCAGGGTCTCGCCCACCATCTTGGTTGAGAGCTTCGCCTTCATGTCCTTGAGGCGCTCGATGGCATCGTCACGATCCTTGATTTGTGTTTCGTACTTCTCCTTCAGGGTGGCCTCGAGCAACTTCCTCTCTGACTCCTTGCTCTCCAGATCACGCTTGAGGTCATCGCGCTCCTTCTCGACCGTGCCCAGTGCTTCCTTCACTGCGAGCTTCTTGGCCACATCGGTGGCCTTGAGCTCCTCCTGCAGGCGGGCGATCTCCGTGTTCTTCCTGGCAATTTCGTCTTTGAGTTCACCTGACACCGTCGCTTCGACGAGTTCAGCATTCGACTTGAGTTCCGACTTAAGTCGCTCAATCTCAGCGTCCTTCTTGGCAGCCTTCTTCTCAAGCTCACCGGCGAGCTTCGACTCGGCGAGTTCGACAGCTGTGAGCTTCTCTTGCTCGGCGAGCTCGAGTCGCTCGTGCAATGCCTTATCAAATGCCTCGTCACGTACCTGACTGAGGATCTCTGCGTACCCCGCTTCGTCAATATTGAACGTCTTCCCGCAGTGCGGACACCTGATCTCATGCATTTCAGCACCTTGTTCCATACGTCTACGACCCTCCTGCATTCGTAAGGGACTTGACATCAAGGAGAAGCTTCTTCAAGTGCTCATCCGTCATGTCAATAATGGGCTCATACATGAAAGCATTGATGTGAAGATTTTCGGGAGTCATCAGCACCACGGCATCAAGAGTCTTCCGCTGTTGCACAGACCCCAAGTTCCTGGCGTGAAACTCTTTGTGCAATCGATGAGTTTGATTCTGTGTAATGCCCGCGAGGAAAGAGTCATCCCCGATCGCCTCAGCCATGTACTTCTCAGCTAGCAGACGTATTGCCATTGATAGGACAATCTTGTTCTCAAAGTTGATACCCTCGGGCGCGGATGCAGCAACGTCGGCCTGCTCGACAATCAGATCTACGACCTTCTGGGTTGGTGCCGAATATGAATCTGAAATAGTGAAGATGACAGCGAATAACCTATCTAGATCGGCATTCGTCATAGTCATGCTGTCCGTCTTCCAGTGCAGTAATGATGTCAGCTGCGTGTACTCTGGACTCGCTTCACCTGTTGTGTATTCAACTATGTTTCGTATGAATGGCACGGAGGCTACGCGCTTCATCGCACTATCAAAGAAGTGCGGCTTCAGATCGAGAAGGAAGGGATTCCGAATCCCCGCGGCTTTGCTCAGAGTGACAGCGGAACCATTCTTCTGTGCAGTAAGGCAATTGTCGTAAGTGGCCACACCCCGACTGTTAAGCGTGCGGAAGAAGTCAAAGTTGTGAGTCAGAAAAATGAATCGAAATGATGGGTGCTCGCACAACTCCTGCAAATACTGCACTATGGCGTACTTGTTCTTGTAGTCAAACGAGTCTGCCAAATCATCGATTACGAACAGCGTCGACTTAGTGCCGTGTTTACGTGCTTCAACCTCGAAGAGCACGTTCAAAATGTAGAGTGCTTTCTTCTCGCCATTGCTAAGGACCTCTAACAAGGGTCCCCTCTCAACCGGCTTGCGCTCCTCGCCATCAAGAAACTCGAAACCCAGCTGAAGTATCGCCTCTTGGCCAAGTACAACACGCGTACGGTTCTTCGCCGTGAGACGGAACGGCACGAAGAAGCGATCATTGAAGATGTCGATGACGCGCTCCCACTGTGTGCTCTCTGACGCCGCCTGCTCTTCAATCGCCGTCTTACGGCTCTCTGTCTTGCGCCATTGATTAACAACCTTGTCAAAGAGCGCCTCTTCAGACTTCAAATACGACTTCCAAAGCTTCTCTTCAAAGAGATTGACATTGCGCAATTCTGGTAGCAGCTCCACATGCTGTGAAATGAAGTCAGAGAAGGCTCTAGTTTCGGCATTCTTCTCGAGTTGCTTCTTCAATACCTCCATCTTCTTTCGGAGGTCAGCATCGTCGGTGATTTGTTGCTGCTCGTCCGACACGAGCTTTGCAAGCTGTTTGGCATCCGAGATTTCTACCGCGTTTCCGTCCGTGCCGTGAAGTGTAAGTGTGTGTTTTGCTTGGAAGTACTTATTGTCCCCTAAAGTCTTGGTCACGTTGGATGCGTTGTAGTAGCTGAAAGTATCACGGCTAAAGAACTTGGAGTCATCCAGTAATACATTTAGGCGAGTGACATATTCGGTCAGCGAACTACTGAATTCGCTGGTTGCCATTACTTGTCGCACCTTCTCATTGAAGACTGTGTCGTAAGGGACGTTAGAAAATGGCGCGTCGGGCTGCTTGTGGAGTTCCTCCTCGATTCGTGATAGCGCTACGAAAAGATCGTCTCCATTGGTAATTGACCGTGAGATTGCTGCCGCAGCGTCTGTCTTGGTCCCTGCCCGCTTCTTCACAGCGGCGAGAAGTTCATCTCTTGCGGAGAGCAAGTCGTGTTGAAGCGATTCGTATTCCTTTCGAAGTGCCGAGTTGACAAGGAGAGTCGACGTCGCCGGTGTCGGACCGAGCTCCGCGTCGTAGGAGAGAAACACCACGACATCGTTCTGACCAAGTTCAGAAGATCCGTCAACAGTGATCGATCGCGTTGACACTCGCTCGGAGAAGACATCGTCGACTGAGTCGCGGCCGGCTGCAACATCAAGAAACGTCTTGGCCAATGAAGTCTTCATAGTGCCATTCGGGGCGTAAATGGCAATAGCCCCATTGTCATGGAAGTCTAGTGTGGACGCCATGTGGCGTATGCCATGGCAGTTAGTGAGTTCCAGCTTGATCGTGTTCATAGACACTCCATCAACACTAGGTGAGCATTTCTCATGATGGACCTCGCGCTGCGAACAACTCCGCTTGCTGGAGCACCAACTCCACTGCCTTCTCCTCAAGATCTGGTGGGTAGTCATACTTCGCGAGCAATCTCCGAACTTTGGCTCGCATCTCGGCTTTGACAGACGCCTTGTAGTTCCAGTCAATCGTGAGACTGTTTTGGATCTGACCCACGAGTTCCACGGCGATCTTCTTGAGGATTTCATCGCCCATCGTCAGTACGGCAGCCTCATTCTGAACAATCGCGTCATAGAATGCCGCCTCTGAAACTGAAAGGCCGAGAGTCTGGTGGCGACTCTCTTGCTCGCGGATCTCCTTGGCGAGCTTCACGAGCTCTGAGATGATCTCAGCTGTGGTCAGAGCTCGGTTCGTGTACCGGTTGATCGCCTCGTCGAGCTGCTCGGAGAACCTCTTGGCTTGCACGATGTTGGTGCGACGGATGGTCCGAATCTGATCGTTGATAAGTCGCTGGAGGAGTCCGGCTTGTAGGTTCGGCCGATCCTTGGTTGCAAGCGAGTCGAGGAATTCGTCGCTCAGGATGGAGAGATCGGGCTTCTCGATACCCGCGAGCTTGTAGATATCGACGACTTCGTCCGCACCGACCGCTTCGTTGACCAGTTGTCCTATGGCGGTGTCAATCTCAACCGCTCCACTGCCCGCCTTACCAGAGTCGGGATTCTGGATCTTGATAATCGCTGCCCGCACGTCGGCGAACATGCGAACGTCACTTCTGATCGCGGTGGCTTCGTCACGAGCACCACACAAGGCGAACGCTTTCGTTAGGGCCAACACCTGGTCAAGGAAGCGAGCCATACGGTCCGGGTCGGCCATGACGAAGTCGAGAACAGCTGCATGCTGTGCCAGACGCTCGGCTGCGGCGAGTTCCGGCGAAGAGTTGAACTCACAGCCATGGAGGATGCCTCGCACAATGTCGTGCTTCTCGAGCATCGCGGCAACGACTTCCTCGATAGGCACTCCTGCCTGATCGCGATCAGACGGCGAGTAGTCAGCCAGGGCCTGGCGAAGGTTCGTCGCGATTCCGATGTAGTCAACTATCAGGCCGCCTGGCTTGTCGCGAAAGGTTCGGTTGACGCGCGCAATCGCTTGCATCAGACCCGCACCCTGCATGGGCTTATCGACGTACATCGTGTGAAGCGACGGTGAGTCGAAGCCGGTCAGCCACATATCACGAACGACGACGATCTCCAGCGGATCTTCGGGGTTCTTGGCGCGGTTCTTTAGATCAGTGCGTGTTTGCTTGTCGTAGAGATGCTTCTGGAAAGACTGGGGATCGTCGGCCGAACCAGTCATGACGACCTTGATGCGGCCAGTCTTTGGATCATCGCTATGCCAGTCGGGGCGGAGGGCGACGATTTTCTCGTAGAGCTCGACGGCGATCCGTCGGCTCATGGTGACGATCATTGCTTTGCCAAAGAGCTCGGCCCTGCGCTTCTCCCAGTGATCGACAATGTCGGCTGCGATCAGATCAAGACGCTCGCTAGCGCCGACAATTGCTTCGACGCGTGACCACTTCGACTTTGAGCGGCGCGCTTCAGATTCATCCACCTCTGCAGTGGCAGCATCGACTAGTTGATCGATCAGCTCATGCGCAGAATCGTCAATACTCACCTTGGCTAGGCGAGACTCGTAGAAGATCTTGACCGTTGCGCCATCCTCGACAGCCCGCGTCAGGTCGTAGACGTCGATGTAGTCGCCGAAGACAGCACGTGTGGACCGATCGCCAGATTCAATAGGTGTACCCGTGAAGCCGAGATACGTGGCATTCGGCAAGGCGTCGCGCAGGTGCTTGGCAAGTCCCGAGCGAAGAGTCCCCTCAGAAGTCAAGGTCTCCGTGAAGCCGTACTGTGATCGATGCGCTTCATCTGCCACCACGACGACATTGCCTCGGTCAGTCAGGACTGGGTTGGTGTCACCGCCTACCTCAGGAGCGAACTTCTGAAGCGTAGTGAAGACGATGCCCCCGGAAGCTCGTTTCAGAAGGTCTCTGAGGTTCCCTCGGGATTCCGCGCGAACTGGCGGTTCGGGAAGAATTGTGGCGGGAGCGAAGACCTCGGTGAAGAGTTGGTCATCCAGATCGTTACGGTCAGTAATGAAGACGAGGGTGGGGTTGTTCATCCGAGCATCGCGCATGAGCTTCGCGGCGTAGAACACCATCTCGAAGCTCTTGCCTGATCCTTGGGTGTGCCAGACGACACCACCTCGTCGATCGCCCTGTGGCCCAGAGGCGGCAACCGTTGACTCGACGGCAGCGTTGACTGCCCAGTACTGGTGGTACTTAGCAACACGCTTCACGAGTCCGTTGTTGCCCTCATCACTGAAGACAACGAAGTTCTGAAGGAGGTCGAGGAACCGGCGCTGTTCGAAGACGCCCTTGATTAGGACTTCGAGAGCAGGTCGATTCGTGACCACTTCTCTGCCGTCCACGGTCTTCCAAGGTGCGTAGTGCTCGAACTGGCCAGAGAAGCTACTCATCGCCGCACTGGTGCCATCGCTGATCACCGTCACGACATTCGGCGTGAAGATCGAGGGAATGTCGTTTCGGTAAGTCTGGATCTGATTGAAGGCGTGGCGAAGGGTGGCGTTCTCGTCGGCGAGATTCTTTAGTTCGAAGAGGGCAACCGGTATCCCGTTCAGGAAGAGGACGATGTCCGGTCGCCGGTTTCGACCCTCGTCCACCGTGAACTGATTTACAGCGAACCAGTCATTGTTCTCCGGGTGGTCGTAATCGACAAGTTGGAGGAGTTCGGTGCGTACCTGACTGGATGAGTCGCGTCGCTCGACAGGAACGCCGTCACGAAGCAGTCTGTGAACACGCATGTTTTCAGTAACAGCGCTCTGCGACTCGGCTCGCTGTAGTCGCTTGACCGCCTCCTCTACCAAAGCGGGGCTAGCGGAGGGATTCATTCGTGCTAGCGCCTCACGGAGTCTGTCGTAGAGGAAAACGGTGTCATAAGAACTCCGTTCGGGTCGTTCACCGTCTGGCGCAATGTCAGGGCCGAACGCCGTTGCAACGCCGAGTTCACGCAAGTACTCCAGCGCCGCGACTTCGATCGTCGACTCGTTCAGGACTGTCATTAAACAAACCCCTGAACGACTTCTTGGTGGTCCGATATGCGAACCCGACCCGAAATTAGCTCGGGGAGAAGCGCATCACGAAGTGATGAGAGTCGGGACGACTCTCGAACGAGTTGAGCGGCCTTCGCATGAATCGGTGACAAAGTTGCATCAAGCTCAGCTAACTTGTCTTCTACTGGTACTTCAATCACCATTGACTTGAAATTGCCCCTGCTCAACTCCATGAATGTACTGCCGTTAGCTCGATCAAGCATTTCTGCAACGCGTGATCGCATTTCCTCAAAAAGGAACCACCGATGTATGGAATGACGCGGCCGGACTGCTATGAAGCCCTGGTTAGTGGCCGCAGGAATTTGGTTGACAGCGAATGATCCGATCGTCGCCCTCGAAGTCATAAAGATTGTTCCGGCTGGGTGCAACGTCGCAGAGGAACTGGCGAGCCCTGAATCGGAAATTGTCCTCGCGGTGCTAAACAGATACGGAGCTGACAGTGCTGTTATGTCAGTGGGGGTCGTCCACGCGATTCCGCCGTCCCAGTACTCTGAAACGCTTGTCTTTGGCGTCGAACCGCCGAAGACTTCCGCAAACTCCCCAAATGTCGATGAATGCAGTTCCGTGAGGGTCTCTCTCCAAGCTCCATACATTGCTCGGCTCAGGTTCTGGAAAAGTTCTATTACCTTCCGGTTTGACTCAATCTTTACGTCTAACACTTCCAGGGTCTCTGCAATCAAGCGTTGCTCCTGCAAGGGGGGAAGCTGCACGAACAATTGCGATAGATCAGAAGCTCGGAGATAAGGAAGTGCGCTTCCTTCCGCATAGTGGGCAAGGTGCAAATTGTGAAGTAGATAGAACAGGAATGTCGCGTCAACATCTTCGTTGGGAATGGCGGCCATCATGTTATTGTCGATGACCGTTGGACGTGTGATGAGCCTGAGGCGTTCCGCTTTCAGACCCTCGCCAATCTTGGCGAAGACAATTGAACTCGGCGGTGCCGGTTTGAGCTTGAGTCTCTTAATCGTCTCATGAGAGACCCAATTATTCGCCGCCGTTATATGCAATTGATTTTGGGAAAGTGTCATATCACTGACCTTGATAAAAGGAATGTCCCCGCGAATCAAGCCTTGCTCATGTCTTGGAAACGCGGAACCTCCTTGAAAGCGACACAACGAGCCGAGTTGTACAGTTGGCCAATTCACGGCAACCTACTCAGCCGTACTCGAACCTCACTCTCCAGTTCACGACCTCTGTCAAACTCAGCGAATAGATCTTTGGTGAGCCGGTCAAGTCTGTCGCCGATTGACTCGTTGTCAGTTTCTGCCTCTTCCGCTCCGACGTATCTTCCTGGCGTGAGAATGAAGTCGTGTTTAGCAATCTCATCTAGAGCCGCCGCTTTTGCAAAGCCTGGTATGTCTTCGTAGGCTCCGTCGTGATTCCGCCAGGCGTGGTAGGTCCCGGAGATCTTTGCGATGTCCTCATCCGCGAGAACACGTAGACGACGCGTCTCCATAGTCCCCATCGTCCGCGCATCTATGAATAGGACTTCACCTTGGCGCTTGCGGTGTCCATTGCCGTGCCGGTCTTTCGATACGAACCAGAGGCTCACGGGGATACCTGTGTTGAAGAAGAGCCGGTCTGGCATTGCGACGATGCAATCGACGAGATCGGCTTCGACCAGTCTGCGGCGGATGTCACCCTCGCCGCTGGTCTTGGAACTGAGTGATCCATTCGCCAGAACAAATCCGGCCGTGCCCTTTGGGCTCAGGTGATAGATGAAGTGTTGAACCCAGGCGAAGTTGGCGTTTCCTCCTGGGGGGACGCCGTACTTCCACCTCGGATCGTCGGCCAACTTTGGATTCCACCAGTTGCTGACGTTGAACGGTGGGTTGGCGATGACGAAGTCGGCTCGTAGGTCCTGGTGAAGATCGTGCGTGAACGAGTCGTCGGAGTGATCACCGAGATCTGCCTCGATGCCTCGAAGGGCGAGGTTCATTTTGGCGAGCTTCCAGGTCGTGTCGGTGAACTCCTGGCCGAACACGGAGATGTCCGACCGCTTACCACCGTGAGCTCTGACAAACTCAGCGGACTGCACGAACATGCCACCAGAACCGCACGCGGGGTCGAAGACTCGTCCGTGGTAGGGCTCGAGCATTTCGACGAGCGTCTTGACGACAGATCGAGGGGTGTAGAACGCTCCAGCGTCCTTCCCGGTTTCCTTACCCGCGAACTGGCCGAGAAAGTACTCGTAAACGCGACCTAGAACGTCGTCGGAGCCGTGGTCGTCTGACTCAGTGAAGCCAATGGATCCGATGAGGTCGACAAGTTGTCCGAGTCGACCCTTGTCGAGCCCCTCCCGTCCGTAGTTGCGTGGAAGCACGCCCCGGACAGACGGATTCTCCTTCTCAATGAGGTCCATGGCGTAATCAATGTCTTGACCGATGCTGGGCAGCTTCGCTCGATCCTGAATGGACTGCCAGCGAGCGCTCGCGGGAACCCAGAAGACGTTGTGGCTCGTGTACTCGTCTCGATCTTCAAGAAATTTGGCACGACGCTCAGGGTTGGGAATGTAATCGGGAGACTCCGTGTTGGAGAGCGCCGCCTTAATCGTGGCGTAGCGCTCTTCGAAACGGTCAGAGATGTACTTGAGGAATACGAGTCCGAGCACTACGTGCTTGTACTCACTGGGCTCTTGGTTTCCACGCAACGCATCGGCAGCGTCCCAGAGACGTTGTTCAAGCGTCTTAGTGTGCTGCTTCTTGGATGCGGTTCGTGCCACGCCATCTCTCCTTTCTCGTCCTGAAATTGAGATTGTTCCTTCAAAGGTACCGAGGAGATGTAAGGCGAGTTGGGCCTTGCTTCAAGACAAATCCAATGGAATCAGCGCCATGGATGACCCGTGCGCTAAATCGGAGATGCAACTCGGCACTTCTGACATGCATTATACCTGGTCACGGTTCTGTTCACAACAGACGGAATGTTCTACGACCACACGTCTCGCTCCGTGTCGACTCCGACATCGAGAGAGCGACTGCCTTTCACTCTGCCCACCCGGCCAGCCGAAGCAGCGCACGTGCGTTGAACTCTCCGTCGCCATGCTCGATGCTCTCGCCATACCTCCCGATGTACCTCTCGATCAAGATCTTGACCACCTTGACTTCACGGTCTCGAGTCGCGATTGCTTTTAGCAGGACTTCCTGGCTGGTGCTCAGCTCCGTGACATCATGCGGCCACTGCTTCAATCGCTCCACCTTGAGAATCTCCGCCCGAAGCGCGTAGACGTGTGCCCACAGCCGAGAGAGCGCTTCCTCGTGCTCGTTACGGTCCTTGTCTGACACATCGCCAAACGCGACGACTGGAGTGTCTCCCGAGATCTCTAGTGGCGGTGGAGTAGCTCGCTCGCGGGGAACGTAGTTCTGACTGTCACGGTGCAGAAGCCACGCGACCTCCAAAACGATCTTCGGCTCGATGTTTTTACGGAAGTGGTCAGTGCTGAAACCTGCGGTGCGGGCTGCACGCTCGCGACGCAGAGTGAGGGATGCTCCACGGGATCCGAGTGCGATCCCGAACAACTCACTCGCGGCATCGCACAGCACGTCATCGGGATAAGTGGAAACGAACCTCCGAAGAAGGTCTTCGAGCGCTTTCACCCTGCTGAGTCGGTCGGAGGGATCAATCGAGCGTGCTACTACTCCTCTCAGTCCGAGCAGGTTGTCATCGTCGAAGGCCGGGCCGACCGGCAGCCCCGATGAGACGATACGCGTCAGTGACTTGACGAGTTCCTTGATCGGTGGTGGGTTGCGTTGCACCTGCATGTGCTTGCGACCCCCTCGACCCGTCTTCCAGCGCTCACCAAGACAACCAGGAATTGTCCTGAAACCAGCCTAGAGAACATCCAGCTGAGCCAGCGAGCCTCTTTCTCGCGAGGGACGACTCGCGATGCTGATGGTCAGGATCGGAGGCTCGCCGCGACAGGAGGTCAGAAATGGACATGGACTTGATCCCAATGACGGGTGGTGGAGGACTGGTCAGTCGAGAGGCACGCAACACCCTTCGAGCCGTCAATCGCCTGAAGTCCAGGGCAGCGGTACGGATCGCCGAGGTGGATGCGTCGACCGACGTGACGCTCGCCAAGGTCGACAACCTGACGATGGCCACCGGATCGGCGATGCAGCAAGTGGTCCGGGTCGCTCGAGTCCAACGTGAACTTGAGCAGTTGGCTCCCGAAGCCTCGGGACGGATCAACTTCCTGGCCGACGATCACCTCTTGGGCTGTGCGGAGCTGATGGCGGACCTGCGTCGTGAGCTGCGGAGGAACCGGTGATGGCGGCGCTCGCGCTCATCGTCGCGTTGGTGGCCCTGGCGATTGCTGCCTTGTCCGTCCTCGCGGTCTTGACCTGGCGAAACGACCTAGGACGACTTCACGATCTGGCGGAGAGGCTCGATATGGAAACGCGTCTGGAGTACCTCACCACTCAGACGCTGGGTGCGATGCGCGACGTGGCTCGCCGTCACTTCCGTAGCGAGGATCGGACCTAGTCGTCGCGTTTCCCACAACACCGTCTCACGGTGTCGAACTCGGATGACGCGAGGAGTTCGTCAACGAGGACAACATCTCCGGTGCGAGGGTGCGCGTCGGTAACGAATATCACAGACCGGCCTCTTTAAAACGGGCACCGAGAGGCGGATAACTAAAGACAGAACGGCGCACTTGGCCGCTCACCTCAACGAAAGGAGGACGCTTATCAATTCGAATCACAGATCGCAGAACTCATCGACCGAGAAGAAGTACTCGGTCATCCTGGCGGACCCACCCTGGGACGTCCAGCAGAAGGGCGGCTATGGGGCGGAACGTCACTATCCGCTGATGACCATGGAGCGCATCAAGGCTCTGCCGGTTGGCGAACTGGCCGCCGAGAACGCGCACCTCTGGCTCTGGGTCACCAACGCCACGCTGCGCGATGGCTACGACGTGATGGAGTCCTGGGGCTTCACGCCCCGCTCACCCCTCACCTGGATCAAGCCCCGCTTCACCCTCGGCGTCTATCTCCGCAACGCGACCGAGCACCTGATTCTGGGGACCCGAGGTAAAGCCCCGGTCAAGTTCAAGAGTCAACCCACCTGGATGTTTGCGCCCTTGCAGGATCACTCGCACAAGCCTGAGGAGCAGTACGCCGTCATCGAACGAGTCTCGGGCAAGGGACCTCGATTGGAACTCTTTGCCCGGAGGCGCCAGCCCGGCTGGGACGTCTGGGGTAACGAGATTGCCTCCGACATCGACATTCCCGGTTTCCCTGTTCCTCAGCGCTCACGTCAGGCCGCTCGTCGGCCGAGGAGGCGAGATGAGTGATGCCGAACGACTCGCCGAACTCCCTACTTACTCGCGCATGGCGTGGAGCACTCGCCCTGTGTGGGATCGCCGTGCTCCTCAACGTGACCGTCACCCTCATCAGTCGAATCTGGGTCGAGCTGGTCGTGGTGGTAACCGTTATCGCGCTGATCGCCGGAGCCATCGCCGCGCTCATCTCCTGGCGTCGGAGAAGCCAGTGGTGACAGTCAGCGATCTCATAGGAGGCAGAGATGGGTAGGCGACGAACGGGTAATCCTCGAGGTCGCCCCACCATTTCCAACGACTTTCACCTCGTCGTGGTGCCTCGAAGGACCACCGACCTACGCAGGCTCGGCGCAGCTCTCGTGGCGCTGTCACTTCACCGGACGGGTAATCACGAACAAGAAGCCACCGCAAAGGAGAGAATCGATGGGTCGGCGTAAGTCCCCGGCCTGGGTGTGGCAGCAGGTGTGGTGGCCTCAGCCTCTTGATCCAGACCTGGCACTCGAATTCCTAGAGCGAGTCGTGGCTGATCGTTCCCTCGGGGTGGTGGCCCTCGAGGCCCGTGCGGTAAAGGGACGGGTGAACTACGTCATTGGTTCCCTTGCCGGAAGTTCTCGAACCCTCCGCGAACTGACAACATCGATGATTCCCGGCTCGCGCGTCAGCGAATTGGACCCCGCGCCAAGGACGTCGGTCGCGGTGTGCGCTCGGCTCAAGATCTCCCACCCCTCTTTGGCGCTCAACACTGAACGCGTCACGGCAGTGAGTCGAGCTGTCCTCGCCGGACTCGCCACGGCCTCAGCCAAGGGAGAAGCGGTCGTCCTACAAGTAGTGATTGGCTCCAGGCGTTCACCTACCTTCGTGCCTGACGACGGACCGGATCCCACCCAACGCTGGTTTGACCTCGTTACTCGGGGCACGCGGCCCGCCAGTACAGACGTTCGACACGCACTTCGTCACCGGGCGATGTTCCACTCGGCTCGCGTGACGGTTCGACTCGGCGCTTCAGCGGCCACAGCCGGACGAAACCGGCTCCTACTCACCTCCGTCTTAGGCGGTCTACGAGTCGCGCAGTCCTCCGGAGTGCGGATCACGGTGCAAAAGGAAATGCCAAACCGCCTCGCCTGGGCGTCGATTCCCTGGCGCTGGCCGCTGCTACTGGCCACGAAGGAGCTCGTCGAACTAGTGGGCTGGCCGCTGGATAAGGCGGGAACGTCGCCGCTCCCGGGTCATCCGCCGATTCATCCGAAAGTGCTGGCACCGAGCGTTTCACTAATTCCGAGTACGCAGCCCTTCGCCGAGACCACCGCTCCGGGTGCGGAGGTTCAGGTCGCCATCGGGGCGCGCGACTCCCTTCAACACTCCTGGCTGCTGGGCCCGACGGCCTCGGGTAAGTCGACCGCCATGTTGGCCATGATCCTCGATGCTGTGCGCAGCGAACGAGGAGTCCTCGTTATTGACCCTAAGAGCGATCTCGTCAACGACGTGCTGGCCCGGATTCCGCAGGACCGAGTTGATGACGTCGTCGTAATCGACCCGACCGATCCGCGTCCGGTCGGCATTAATCCACTCCGGGGCAGCTTGCGCGACACGTCGCTGAGGGCTGACTCGATCCTGGCGGTCTTCAAGCAACTAAGTGGAGATGCCTGGGGACCGCGCACTGAGGACGTCCTCATGAGCGCCCTGCTCACCCTGGCGCACCATCCGGGGGCCACGCTGCCGATGCTGCCCGCGCTGCTCACCGACGAACGGTTTCGGCGTTCTTTGACCCGAAATCTCACGGACCAGGTGGGACTTGGCAGCTTCTGGGCGAGCTACGAGGCCATGAGTCCTCAGATGAGGGCCCAAGTGATCGCGCCGACGCTGACGAGGCTTCGCCAGTTTCTTCTACGTCCGCAGCTTCGGGCCGTACTCGGCCAGTCCGAGCCCGGATTTGATCTCATCGACCTCTTTACAAAGCGGCGGATCGTCCTGGTCTCTCTCAACCGTGGCCAGATCGGCGCGGAGGGAACCCGATTGTTGGGCTCCTTGATCGTCGGTCAGCTCTGGCCCCTGGTCCTCGCCCGAGCGGGGCTACCGCCCGAGCGGCGACGAATCGTCAACGTCTACATCGACGAGGTCCAGGACTACCTGGCCCTACCGACCGATCTCGAGGACGCCCTCAGTCAGGCCCGTAGCCTCGGGGTCGGGTTCACGATGGCGCACCAGTATCGACGCCAGCTTCCACCCGGACTGCGCTCGGCGGTCGACACCAATGCACGCAACAAGGTGGTCTTCGGGCTCAACGCCGAGGACGCCGCCGAGGTAGCCAAGCAGGCCCCACAACTTGAGGCGCAAGACTTCCTCTACCTCCCTCGCTTTGCGGTCTACGCGAACCTGATTCAAGACGGATCGGCGACGGGGTGGTTCTCCGCGCGGACACTTCCTCCGGAGGCACCGGTGCGAGAACCGATTGCCCTGAGGGCCCGTTCCGCCAGTCTCTATGGGCGTGACGCTTCCGTCGTGGAAGACGAACTGCGGACTCACCACACGCAGCGCACGAAGGAGCATCGCGTCGACGACGGCCCGATTGGCCGACGACGGGCGAGTGGAGGGTCACCATGAACCCCCATCAGATCGCTCGTCAGGTCGCGACGTCGAAAACCGCCCGTAAGGCCCGAGTTCACGCCGAAAGGTCGCCAAGAGTGGACGAGACTCCGCTGACTGGTCAGCTGCTCTGTCTCCTGGTCAGTGAGGTCACCCCCTACGGAGGTCGGCCATGAAGGCGCGAGTTATCGGAGAGCTGGAACACCTGCTGAGTGACCGAGACTGGCTCATTCTCAGTTCCGTACAGGGATTCAGGTTTCTCTCGACTCGCCAGATCGCTCGTCAACACTTCGGACACGAGCCCGGACCTGCTCGAATTCCACGCAACGCCAATCAGACTCTGTCGCGCCTTCGAGACCTCGGACTGCTCTCGAACCTTGAGAGGCGAATTGGCGGCGTCCGAGCTGGGTCAGCGGGATTCGTCTGGCATCTCACCGAACTTGGTGATCGGGCCCTTCACACTCACCTGGGACGGGAACGCGACTCACGGATGCGGCCCTACGAACCCAGTACGTCGTTTCTGGACCACACGTTGGCGATCGCTGAAGTGGTGATCACCTTGCAGGAGATCTCGCGGAACGCCCACGTCACCCTTTCACACCTTCAATTGGAGCCGGAGTGCTGGCGGAGCTACCTGGGCCCCAGCGGTGAGACGCGGACACTGAAGCCCGATGTGGCCGTGGTCACCGAGTCATCGGGCTTCGAGGACCACTGGTTCATCGAGGTGGACCGGGCGACGGAGCCTCCTAATCGCGTCGTCATGAAGTGCCTCCAGTACCAGGAATACCGAGTCACCGGGCACGAACAGGCCCGTGTCGGCCTTTTTCCCGCCGTCGTGTGGACGGTACCGAACGAGCGGCGACGGAATCAGCTGACGGGGAGACTTCACAATGAATCCGCCATTGACCCACGGCTGTTCTCGGTCGTCACGACCCCAGAAATCCAGGAGCTGGTCGAAAGTGGCGCGGCTCAGTTTCAGCGCCGTCGGGGAGACGCGACATGAGTGCCCGACAATTGAGGAAACCCGGTTCCCCCAGCCCGAATCCACTGATCAGACTGGACATTTCTGACGATCAGAGCGTAAATGAAAGCAACGTAAGTGAAGGAGACGTTGCGATGAGCCCAGCCATAGAGAGTCCCGTTGCCGATCCAGTTGAGGCATTCGCCAGCGCCCTCACCCCCAAAGTGGCGGTGAGCTACCTGCGGGTGTCCACGCGCGATCAGGCCCGGCGCGGCGGTGGCGACGACGAAGGCTTCTCAATACCGGCCCAGCGCGATGCCAATCGTCGAAAGGCCGCCAGCATGGGCGCGATGATCATCAAGGAATTCGTTGACCGTGGAGCCTCAGCGCGCTCCGCCAATCGCCCAGAGCTGCAGCGCATGCTCGAGTACCTCGAAGATCACGACGTCGACTACGTCATCGTGCACAAGATCGACCGACTGGCCCGCAATCGGGCCGACGACGTCGAGATCATGAAGTCCCTGGAGTCCTCTGACGTACGGCTGGTGTCTACAACCGAGTCGATTGACCAGACGCCCTCGGGCATCCTCCTTCACGGGATCATGTCGAGCATCGCCGAGTTCTACTCGCGCAACCTCGCGGCAGAGGTAGCCAAAGGAATGTCGCAGAAGGTTCGATCCGGCGGCACGGTGGGTCGAGCGCCTCTGGGATACCGCAATCACCGCACCGTCGATCCAGAAGGCCGAGAGATGCGCACCGTCATTGTCGACGTCGAGCGAGGACCGCTCGTTCGGGAGGCCTTCACCTTGTACGCGAGTGGCGACTGGACGGTCGCCTCGCTAACTGATCACCTCGCCGGTCGCGGCTTGACGACGGCACCGTCTCCGAGGTTGCCCTCTAAACCCGTTACCGAGGGACACCTGCACAAAATCCTGATCAACCCCTACTACAAAGGGCTGACCAAGTACCAGGGCGTTCACTATCCGGGCCGACACGAGGCACTCGTTGACGAGATCACCTGGCAGCGAGTACAAGACGTCCTCGCCACGCACCTCAACGGTGAGAGGACCCGGAAGCACCCTCACTTCCTCAAGAGCACTGTCTACTGCGGTCAGTGCGGGGAGCGGCTGATGGTCCAGAACTCGAAGTCCAAGACCGGCACCGTCTATCCCTACTTCTATTGCACCGGACGGCACGCCAAGCGCACGAAGTGCACCCAACGTTCCGTTCTCATCTTCGAAGTCGAGAAGAAGATCGAGGACCACTACCGACGCATCCAGCTCGATCCCACGCTGCGGGCAGGTATCGAGGCGCTCGTTCGAGAGGAATTCCAGCTCGCTCAGTCTCGGATGGAGGCAGTCAGAGCTGACCTGAAGCGTGAGAAGGACAAGTTCGAACGCCAGCGCGAGAAGCTCATGGAGGCGCACTACGCCGGGGCCATACCCGTTGATCTCCTCGGTCGCGAACAAGAGCGGATCAGTAGGTCGCTGCGCGAGATCGAGACGCGGATGGCGGCCACGTCGACCGAGTTCGAGACGATTGAGCGGAACCTGGGACGGGCGCTTGATCTCGCCGGAGACTGCGGAGCAGCGTACGAACAAGCGCCGGATCACATCAAGCGGATGTTCAATCAGGCGTTCTTTGAGAAGATCTTCGTGATTCAGATTGACGAGGGTCTGGCCGACGTGAGGGTCGACGCTCAGCTGAGAGAGCCGTTCGATGTGCTTCTGGGCCCCGAACTACGGACGGCGAGTCGGGCGATCACGCCAGTTCCAGGAACGAAGGAGCCCGCTGGCACCACCGCCAACGGGCTTCCATCCACCACTTCCCGGACACCTCTTCAGGTGCAGGGTTTGAGTAACGCACTAATGGTGGAGGTAAGGGGATTCGAACCCCTGACCTCTTGACTGCCAGTCAAGCGCTCTACCAACTGAGCTATACCCCCGGAAAACCTCTCGATGTTAGCAGTTGCGTCCGCCTCCCACGGCGCGATCACGGAGGATGAGGTCCGCGAGTTGCGCCGGGTGCGAGAGGAAGGGGGAGTGCCCGCTTTCGATCGACACGACTTCGTTCGTGCGCCGAGCCATTGCCGCCTGCAGCGCGGGGTCTACGGCCTCGTCGTCGCGGCACAGTACGTAGCGCGAGTACACGTCCACGGCGGCGGCGGCGCGGTGGCTGCGAAAGCTCGCGATCGTCTGCGTGCTCAGGTGCGAGACGGCCCACGATCGCACGTCCGGGGTGCAGTCGTGGTAAAGGGCTCGCCCGGCCCCGGCCGGATCGAGCTCGATGTGCCCATCGACGACTCGCATCGATTCGTCGAGGAGGGTCCGCTGCGGACTCTCGCGTGACACGTCGGTCGCACTCTGCCCAGGCAGCGGGACGAGCGCCGCCACGTAGACCACTTGGGCGAGGTTGTCGAGCGCCGGCGCGGCCTCCGTGACGACGACGCCTCCGTAACTGTGGCCCACCAGGATCACCGGACCATCGAGCGCGGCCGCGGTCACGACGGCGTCACGGTCGCGGGCGAGGTCGGCCGTCGGATCCTTGGGACTATGCGAACTCGGCAGGTCGGGGGCGCGCCACGCGACACCGTCACGGTCCAAGACGGCGACCAGGTCGCGCCAGCACCACGCCCCGTGCCAGGCTCCGTGTACCAGGATGACGGTGGGTGGGCTCACGTCGGCCTCCTCGCGCCTCGTCGTAGTCGCGACGTAAACGTCACGACGGTATCCAAAACCTAGACTGTCGCAATGACCCGCGCGTTCGATGTCGTCGCCGTCGAGACCAAGTGGCAGTCGCGCTGGCGTGACGAGGGAACCTACGAGGTGGACAACGACGACCCCCGGGAGCGGTTCTACGCGCTATGCATGTACCCGTACCCGTCAGGATCCGCGCACCAGGGCCACGTGCGTAACTACACCTTCGGCGACCTCGTGGTGCGCTACCAGACGATGCGGGGCAAGGCCGTGCTCTCACCCATCGGGTTTGACTCGTTCGGGCTGCCCGCGGAGAACGCGGCCATCAAGGCCGGCAGTCACCCCCGACTCTTCACCGAGGCCCGCATGGCGGAGCTCAAGGCCTCGTTGATCCGCCTTGGTGCGGTCTACGACTGGCGCCGTGAGGTCTACAGTCACGACCCGCAGTACATGAAGTACTCCCAGATGATCTTCCTCGCCTTCTGGCGCGCCGGTCTGGCCTATCGGGCGTACGCACCGGTCAACTGGTGCCCCGGGTGCGCGACGGTGCTCGCGAACGAGCAGGTGCTGGCCGACGGGACCTGTGAACGGTCGGGCGACCTGGTCGAGCGACGCAACCTCGAGCAGTGGTTCTTTCGCATCACCGACTACGCCGAGGAGTTGTTGAACGACCTCGAGAGCCTGGACTGGCCCGAGCGGGTGAAGATCATGCAGCGTAACTGGATCGGCCGCTCCGAGGGAGTCGAGTTCGACCTCGCCCTGGCCGACGACCCCGCCGTCGCGTTGCGGGTCTTCACGACGCGCCCCGACACCGGTTTTGGCGTGACCTACGCCGTCGTGGCCCCCGAGCACCCCCTGGTCGAGCGCCTGACGACCGCCGAGCAGCACGCGGACGTGGCCGAGCTGGTGGCCCGCGCCACGGCGGCGACCGAGCTGGAGCGCACGGCCGGCGTCGAGGGCGGCGCGCTGGACAAGCGCGGAGCCTTCACGGGCAGCTACGTCGTCAACCCCTTCACTGGCCGTCCGGTGCCGGTCTACGTGGCGGACTACGTTCTGGGCACCTACGGCACCGGCGCCATCATGGCGGTGCCCTCGGAGGACGACCGCGACTACGCCTTCGCCACCGCGTACGGGTTGGACATCGTGCGCACGGTGCAACCGCCCGACGACTTCGACGGGGGGGCGTACCACGGTGAGGGCGTCCACATCAACTCCGGCTTCCTCGACGGGCTCGACGTCGCGGCCGCCAAGGAGCGCGCCACGGCGTTCCTCGAGCAGAACGCTCAGGGGCGGCGCACGGTGAACTACCGGCTGCGCGACTGGCTGGTGTCGCGCCAGCGCTTCTGGGGGTGTCCGATCCCCATCATCTACTGCGAGACGTGCGGTCCGGTGGGCGTGCCCGAGGACCAGCTGCCGGTGGTGGCGCCCGACGACGTGACCATGGACCGCACCGGCCAGTCGCCGCTCGCGACGCACGACGCCTTTCGCCTGACGGTCTGTCCCATCTGCGGCGAGCCGGCGCACCGCGAGACGGACACGATGGACACCTTCACCGACTCGTCGTGGTACTTCCTGCGCATGGCCGACCCGTTCACGCCAGGCCGGCCCTTCGACCCGGCGCAGGTGGCGCGCTGGATGCCCGTCGATCAGTACATCGGCGGAATCGAGCACGCGATCCTGCACCTGCTCTACGCTCGCTTCTACGTCAAGGCCCTGGTCGACGTGGGCCTGGCGACCGGCGTGCCACGCGAGCCCTTTCGCCGGCTCTTCACCCAGGGAATGATCCGCCTCGAGGGCTCCAAGATGTCCAAGTCCAAGGGCAACCTCGTCGCCCCAGAGCAGTATTTCGATACCGTCGGGGCCGACGGCCTGCGGCTGTTCCACCTCTTCGTGGGGCCGCCGGCCGACGACGTGGACTGGAACGAGCAGACCGAGAGCCTGATCGAGGGCTGCGCGCGCTTCCTCGATCGTCTCTACCGGCTGGCCACTCTCGAGGACGTGCGCTGGCGCGAGGCCGAGGACGAGAGCGACCTCGCGGTGCGCCGTGCGGTGCACCGCTGCGTGGCGCGCGTGAGCGAGAGCATCGAGCGGTGGAGCTACAACACCGCCGTCGCGGCGCTGATGGAGACCCTGAACACCGTCTCCAAGTGGGCGCGCGACGAGGCGGGCGCGCACCGGGCGACCTACGACGAAGCGCTCGACCTGATGCTGTTGCTCCTGGCGCCGATGGCCCCTCACCTCAGCGCCGAGCTGTGGGAGCACCGCCACCCCGGCGAGCCGTCGGTTCACGCGCACCCGTGGCCGGTGGCGGACCCGGCGCTCGTGGCCACCCCGCGGGTCACCATGGTGGTGCAGGTGAACGGCAAGGTGCGCTCGCGGGTGGAGGTGGCGAGCGACGTCGGCGAGGACGAAGCTCGTGATCGGGCGCTCGGCGACCCCAGCGTGATCGCCCACCTCGCGGGTCGCCTACCCCAGCGGATCGTGGTGCGCGCGCCGCGGCTGGTGAACATCATCGTCTGATGGGCACGCGTGGAGCCAGCGCCGGGCGCGTGTCGATCGAGCCGCCACGCTTCGATCGGCCCGAGGTCGAGGTGCGCGCGTCGACGCGGCGTACCAAGACGGGGGCCGCGCACTGGTCGGGGAGCCGCATCGTGGTGCAGATCCCGGCGCGTCTGCGCGGGCGCGAGCGACGGGCCTTCGTCGACGAGCTGGTGGAGAGGCTGGTCGCCCAACGACCCCAGCACGCGGCGGGCGACGGAGCGCTCGAGGAGCGCGCTCGGGTTCTGGCCGAGCTGTACAACGACGGCGTGGTGCCCGCGTCAGTGCGCTGGGTCACCAATCAGCGCACGCGGTGGGCGTCGTGCTCGCCCTCGACGCGCGAGATCCGCGTGTCCAGCCGACTTCGCCAGTGCCCGGAGTGGGTGATCGACGCGGTGCTCGTCCACGAGTTGGCGCACCTCCACGAGGCCGACCACTCGGTGGCGTTCTACGAGATTGCCCGACGCCATCCGCGCCAGTACGAGTGCGGGCTGTTCCTCGAGGGGTACGCGCTGGGGCTTGGACTGCGCATCGAGGAGACCGACGTCGACGCGCGGTAGTCGCGCCGACCGCACAGGGCGCCGTCAGGCGCCCTGTGCGCACCACGCGTAGAGCGCGTCGTAGACGAAGGTGGCGCGTTCCAGCAGTCGGTGATCGTCGGTCTCGACGTCCAGGCCGCCCACTCCGATCGCCAGGAGGCCCGGACCGAGGGGGTCGGTTTCGAGCTGTCCCGCGACGTCGGCGGCGTGCACCACGTGGGCCAGACGCTCGAGGGCGGGATCACCGTGCAGGTGGAACTCGTCGATCAGGACCTCGAAGGTGCACTGATCGCCCCGGTGCGCGTACTGGGCGCCGTCCGCGTCGAAGCTGTGTGCGCCCGTGTCGCGCGCGACCGCGAGCACGTCGGGCGGTGCGACGAAGAGGAACGTCGCGTCGGAATCGATGAAGCGCCGGATCAGCCAGGGGCAGGCGATGCGGTCGGTCTTGGGACGCGCGCGGGTCACCCACTGCACGAGGACCCCTTTCGGCCTGGACTGGTTATCGTCATCGCTACCCCTCGTCTCGCAGGAACCGCTCCAACTCGGCGGCGAGCTCGTCGCCGCTCGGCAGCTCCTCGCCGAGCGACGTCCCCTCGGCGTGGTCGGCCACCTGCTCGAGCCGTTCCACCATGGCGTGGTGGTCGGCGTTGCCGGCCAGCAGGTCGTCGACGCGCCGGCGGGCCTCGTCGGCCGCGGTGCGCAGGACGCCGGCGTCGAGGGTGAGCCCGGCGACACTGGCCAACGCGTCGATCAGCGCGGCGGCGGCCTGCGGGTAGGCCATCGACGCGACGTAGTGGGGGACACGCGCCCACAGGGTGATGACGTCGACGTCTACCTCGGCGAAGCCCAGTTCGAGCGCGGCGGTGATGCCGGCGGGAACCTCGATCTCGCCGGTCACGCTGCCGATGCTCGTCAAGAGGTGGCGGCTCGCCTCGGGCACCGTGCCGATGATCCGGATCGGGCGCGTGTGGGGCGTCGGCGCCGGGAAGGCGCCCAGCCCCACCGCCAGGCGTACGTCGAAGCGCCCCGCCGCGTCGGTGACGACGTCGATGAAGTCGCTCCAGTGGAAGTCCGGCTCCGGACCCACGAGGAAGAGCACGTCCGCGCCGTCGCCGTCGCGGCCGTAGCGCAACTGGATCTCCGGCCAGGTCAGCTCGGTGGTGACACCGTCGACGATACGGGCCATGGGTCGGCGCGCTCGCTGGTCGATGAAGTACTCCGTGTCGAAGGTGGCCAGCACCTCGGTCGAGAGCGACGACAGCAGCGTGGTGATGGCCGTCGTGGCTCCCAGCCCCGCGTCGATCCAGCCCTCCAGGGCGATGACGAGCACGGGCTCGTTGAGGTCGGGATCCGCCAGGAAGATGATGCGATCGTAGATCTCGTCGTCCATCTATGCCTCCAGCATCTCGTTCGCGCGTTGCGCGAGGAGCGCGATGTGCGCGGGGAACTCCTCCACGCTGCCCTGGTCGCCCGCGGTCGCGCCCGCCCGGTAACGCGCGTAGACGCCCTGAAGGATGCAGGCCAGCTTCCAGTAGCCGAAGGCTCGATAGTAGGCGACGTCGCCGATGTCCAGGTCGGTGCGCGCGGCGTAGGCGGCCAGCACCTCGTCGCGGCTGGCGAAGCCCTCAGCCGTGGTGGGCGCCGATCCCAGGAGCGCGGCCGTGGGGTCCTCGGGCTCGGCCCAGTAGTCCAGCAGCAGCCCCACGTCGGCCAGGGGGTCGCCGAGCGTGCAGATCTCCCAGTCCAGGATCGCGCGCACGTCGCCCTCGTCGTCCAGGACGGTGTTGTCCAGGCGGTAGTCGCCGTGCACGACCGCAACGCGCTGCTGGCGCGGAATGGTCCGCGCGAGACGGTCGGCCACCGTCTCGACGAGGCCATCGTCGACGTCGTCCTCGACGCGCATCTGCTCGTACTGGGCGCGCCAGCGGCGGATCTGGCGCTCCACGTAGCCGTCGTGGCGCGCGAGGTCGCCGAGTCCGGCGCGCTCGGGATCGACGTCGTGCAGCCGCGCCAGCGCCGCGGCGAGGTTCTCGCCGATGCGCGCGCGCGTCGCCACGTCGAAGGCCGCCTCGGCCTGCGCGCGGTCGCGCAGGATGGCCCCCTCGACGAACTCCATCACGTAGAACGGCCGCTCGTTCACCGACGGGTCCTCGCACAGGGCCAGCGGTCGCGCGACCGGGACGCCCAGTGGCCACAGCGCGGACAGGACGCGGTACTCGCGCACCATGTCGTGCGCGGTGGGCAGTACGTGGCTGAGGGGCGGCTGGCGCAGCGCCACCGTGCGGTCGTCGGCGTCGCGCACCCGGTAGGTCAGGTTCGAGCGGCCGCCGGCGATCAGTTCGAAGCGCAGGGGCGGACGCGTCGCGACGTGGCGCGTCATCCACGCCGTCACCCCGGTCTCGTCGATACCCGCGATACGTCCCACGACGCGAGGCTAACAGCGGGTCGTCGCCCCGATCCCGACGCCTGGCGGACCGGTAGAGTGGGTCTCGTGAGTGATGTCACCGACGCCACCTTCGCGACCGCAGTCCTGGAGCGCTCGAAGACCGTGCCGGTGGTCGTGGACCTGTGGGCCACGTGGTGCGGCCCGTGCCGCACGCTGAGCCCGATCATCGAGAAGGTGATCGGCGAGACCAACGGCGCGGTGGAACTGGCCAAGATCGACGTGGACGCGAACCCCCAGGTGGCCCAGGCCTTCGCGGTGCAGTCGATCCCGTCGGTCTTCGCGCTGCGCGACGCTCAGGTGGTCGACTCCTTCGTGGGGGCGCTGCCCGAGGCGGCCGTGCGCGAGTTCGTGAAGAAGTTGGCGCCCGGCGCGTCGGTGATCGATCAGCTGATCGCGGCGGGTGACGAGGCCTCGTTGCGTCGGGCGCTCGAGTTGGACCCCGGTCACGTCGACGCCGCGGTGGCCCTGGCCGAGCTGCTCGTCGGCGGGGGCCGCCTCGACGACGCCGAGGCCGTGCTGACGCCGTTCGCGCAGACGTTGCCCGCCAAGACCGTGCTGGCGCGCGTACGCCTCGCGCGCAGCGGCGTCACGCTGGGCGGGGACATCGACCTCACCCTCGAGCACCTGCTCGCCCAGACGGCGGTCGACCCGTCGGCGAAGGAGAACCTGCTGGCCCTGCTCGACGCCCTCGGCCCCGACGACCCGCGCTACGTCTCGTTTCGCCGTCGTCTGGCCAGCCAGCTCTACTAGTGCGGGCCTATCGGGCGGCGGCGCCGATCATCCTCGACGTCGGGGAGAGGTCGATCGACGTCACGACGCGGGCGCTGGTGATGGGAATCTTGAATCGCACGCGCGACTCGTTCTACGCGCCCGCGGCCACCTACGACCTCGACGCGCTGTTCGCCCGCGCGGAGACGCTGGTGCGTGACGGGGCGGACCTGCTGGACATCGGAGGGGTCAAGGCCGGCCCCGGCGACGAGGTGGACGAGACCGAGGAGCTGGACCGCGTGGTGCCGGTGGTCGCCGAGCTGCGCCGGCGCTTCGACGTCCCGATCAGCGTGGACACCTGGCGCGCGTCGGTCGCCGCCGCCTGCTTCGCCGAGGGCGCCGCGCTGGGCAACGACATCAGCGGCTTCGCCGACCCCGACTACCTGCCGGCCGCGGCCGCGGCGGGAGCCACGGTGGTGGCGACCCACATCCGCCTGCGCCCGCGCGTCGCCGACCCCACGCCCCACTACGACGACGTCACGGCCACCGTGCGCGACTTCCTGATCGAACGCCGCGCGCGGGCCCTCGCCGCGGGGGTCGGCGAGCGGCGCGTGATTCTCGACGCTGGGCTCGACCTGGGCAAGACCGCTCGCCAGTCCCTCGAACTGCTGCGCCGCTCCGACGAGCTGGCGGCCCTGGGCTCGCCCCTGCTGCTCTCGGCGTCCAACAAGGGCTTTCTCGGGGCGCTGTTCGATCAGCCGGTCGGCGAGCGGCGCGAGGCCTCGCTGGCCGCCGCCGCCCTCGGGATCACGTCGGGCTGTCGCGTGCTGCGCGTGCACGACGTCGCGGGCACGGTACGGGTTCGCGACACCCTGGCCGCGGTGCTGGCGGCGCAGTCGGGGACGCCCGGGTGACGGGGTCGAGCGTCGCGGTGGTGGGTGCTGACCCCACGATGGTCGACGATGAGGTGCGTCTGGTCATCGGCGAGGCGTTGGACGGGCTGGACGCGGCGTTCGCGCTGGAGGACCTGACCGCGGGGTCCGGCGACGGCGAGGCGGGAGCGATCATTGCGCGGGTCATGGACGCGCTGACGACGCCGCCCCTGCTCAGCGATCGGCGGGTGGTCGTGGTCCGTGACGCCCAAGCCCTGAGCGCCGAGGAGAGCCGGCCGCTGCTCGAATGGCTGGCGGCGCCGACGACGACCGCCACCCTCGTGCTGGGCGTCGTGGGGACGCGTAGCCACCGGCTGGTGGGCGCCGTCGCCGACGTGCGCCTCGTGGCGGTGGGCACGCGCCCGGCCGAGCGGGTGGCCTTCGTGGCGGACACGTTGGCGCGTCACGGCCTGCAGGTCGAGCGCTCGGTGGCCCAGCGCGTCGCCGAGCGGATCGGCGACGACGTGGCGCGCACGGACGCCCTGGCGCGCACCCTGGCGTCGATCTACGGGACGGCGACGCTGGGCTTCGCCCAGATCGAGCCGTACCTCGGCGCGGCCGGCGACGTGCCCGAGTGGGACCTCACCGACGCGATCGACGCGGGCGACGTGCGTCGCGCCGTGGTGGTGGCGCGGCGCATGCTCGACTCGCGCAGCCGCGTGGGGGTGCAGATCATCGGCTCGCTGTCGCGTCATTTCCTGCGCATGGCGCGCGTGGAGGGTGCGGGGCTGACCAGCGACGCGCAGGCCGCCGACCTGCTCGGCGTGAAGCCCTATCCGGCGGGCAAGGCGCTGCGCCAGGCGGAGCGGCTCGGGGGAGAGCGACTGCGCGCGTCGGTGCACCTGATCGCGCGCGCCGATCTCGACCTGAAGGGTGCGGTGAGCTACGGCGGGCGCGACGCCGAGGGCGATCGGGACCCGACGGAACTGACGGTGATCGAGGTGCTGGTGGCTCGCCTGGCCACCCTGGCGCGCGCCGCGCGCCGGTAGGCTAGGCCTCGGCGCGCAGGGCGTTCACGCGGCGCATCAGGCCGCTCTTCTTGTTGGCGGCCTGGTTCTTGTGGATGATGCCCTTGGCCGCCGCCTTGTCGATGCGCTTGATGGCCGTGCGCAGTGCCAGCTCCTCGTTCTCGCTGCCCACCGCGGCCACCGCGGTCTTGGTGCGCGTGCGGATCTCGGACTTGACGGCCTTGTTGCGCTCGCGGTCGACCACGTTCTGCTTGTTGCGCTTGATCTGGCTCTTGATGTTGGCCACGGCTACCTCGTTCGTCGTGCGCCGGATCCGGCGCGGGCTGTTCAAGATTAGCAGGCGGCGCCGGATCCCCCTCGGCGCGGGGCGACGGTAGCCTGACTACACCGTGGCCCGCACCCCCTCGTCGACGCCGATCTCTACCATCCGCAACTTCTCCATCATCTCGCACGTCGACCACGGCAAGTCCACGCTCTCGGACCGGATCCTGGAGATCACCGGGGCGGTGGACCCTCGCCTCATGCGCGCGCAGTACCTGGACTCGATGGACATCGAGCGCGAGCGCGGGATCACGATCAAGGCGCAGAACGTCCGGGTGCACTACCAGGGGTACGTCCTGCAGCTGATCGACACCCCCGGTCACGTCGACTTCGGCTACGAGGTCTCGCGCTCGCTGGCCGCCTGCGAGGGGGCGATCCTGCTGGTCGACGCCAGCCAGGGCATCCAGGCCCAGACGCTGGCCAACTGCTATCAGGCCCTCGAGCACGATCTCACCATCGTCGCCGCCCTGAACAAGATCGACCTGCCCGCGGCCGATCCCGAGCGGTGCAAGGAGGAGCTGGACCGGGTCCTGGGCATCCCGGCCGGCGAGGTGCTGTCCATCTCGGCCAAGACCGGTCAGGGGGTCGCCGAGCTGCTGGGCGCGGTGATCGAGCGGGTGCCGGCTCCCCAGGGCGACCCCGACGCGCCACTGCGCGCGCTGATCTTCGACTCCACCTACGACCAGTACCGCGGGGTGATCTCCTCGATCCGCGTCGTGGACGGGACGGTGCGCGCTCACACCAGGATTCGCATGATGCAGGCTGGCTCGAATCACGAGCTCGAGGAGTTGGGCGTGCGCACCCCCGAGATGGTGCCGGCGGACCGGTTGGGCCCCGGCGAGGTCGGCTTCGTCGTGGCCGGCATCAAGGACGTCGCCGGCGCGCGCTCGGGCGAGACGATCACCGAGGCCGCCCGCCCGGCGGCCCAGCCCCTGGAGGGCTACCGGGACCCCAAGCCGATGGTGTTCTGTGGCATCTACCCCATCGACGGCGACGACCTGGGCGACCTGCGCGACGCGCTGGACAAGCTGAAGCTCAACGACGCCTCCATCACCTACGAGCCCGAGTCGTCACGCGCCCTGGGCTTCGGCTTTCGCTGTGGGTTCCTCGGGCTGTTGCACATGGAGATCGTGCGCGAGCGCCTCGAGCGCGAGTTCAACCTGGACCTGATCGCGACCGCGCCCTCGGTGGTCTATCGGGCTCACCTGAGCGACGGCACCGAGGTGGACGTGGACAACCCGACGGACCTGCCCGACGCGAGCCGTCTGGATCACATCGACGAGCCGCTGCTGTCGATCACGATCCTGACCCCGTCGGAGTACCTGGGCCCGGTGATGGATCTGTGCCAGTCGCGGCGCGCCGAGATGACCAAGATGGAGTACCTGTCGGCCGAGCGCGTCGAGCTGGGCTACGTCATCCCGCTGGCCGAGGTGATCATCGACTTCTTCGACGCGCTGAAGAGCCGGACCAAGGGGTACGCCAGCCTGGACTACGAGCCCCACGGGTACGTGACGGCCCAGCTGGTGCGCGTCGACCTGCTGATCAACCACGAGCCCGTGGACGCCTTCTCGACCATCGTGCACCGTTCCAGCGCGGAGTACTACGGGCGGCGCATGGCCGAGCGGCTGCGCGAGCTCATCCCGCGCCAACTCTTCGACGTGCCGATCCAGGCGGCCATCGGCGGGCGGGTGATCGCCCGCGAGACCGTCAAGGCGCGGCGCAAGGACGTGCTCGCCAAGTGCTACGGCGGCGACATCACCCGCAAGCGCAAGCTCCTGGAGAAGCAGAAGGAGGGCAAGAAGCGCATGAAGAACATCGGGCGCGTCGAGATCCCCCAAGAGGCCTTCGTGGCGGCGCTCAAATTGGAGGAGTAGAACGCCGGCGTCCCGGAGCGACTTGGCACTCGGTAGAATCGAGTGCCAACGAGGAGGCACCATGGTCCGTCACAGCGCGACCCAACCGGGGGAGGAGCTCGACAGCCGCAAGGCCACGATTCTCGAGGCGGTCGTCTCGGAGTACGTCGACACCGCCCAGCCGGTCGGCTCGTCGTCGGTGGCGGCCACCGCGGACCTGGACGTGTCGCCCGCGACGGTGCGCTCCGAGATGGTCACCCTCGAGCGCGAGGGCTACCTCGCCCAGCCGCACACCTCGGCCGGGCGGGTGCCGACCGACAAGGGCTACCGCTACTTCGTCGATCACCTGCGCGCCGGCACCATCGGACCCGTCCAGCAGCAGCAGATTCGCGAGTTCTTCACGAACGTGCGCGGCGAGGTCCAGGAGGTGCTGGAACAGACCTCGAACCTGCTGACGCGCCTGACGAGCTACACGTCGGTGGTGGTCGGCGGCGGTCACACGCACGCGACGGTGCTCAGCGTACAGCTCGTCAACCTCGACGCGCGCCACCAGCTGCTGGTCACGGTGTTCTCCGACGGCACCGTGCTGAAGCACAACGTGCGCAGCACCTTCGCCGCGACGCACGTGGACGTGGCCGAGGCGTCGCGACAGCTGAACGCGCTGCTCATCGGCACCTCGCTGGACAGCCGGGTCCAGGTGCCCTCGCGCCACGACCACGTGGCGACCCTGGTGCGCGAGGCGGTCGCCGAACTGCACGCCCAGGCGCCCACGTTCGACGGTGAGCAGGTGTTCATCGGCGGGTCGTCCAAGGTGGCCGAGTCCTTCGACGGCGTGGAGACAGTCCGTCAGGTCCTGGCGATCCTGGAGCAGGAGCTGCTCGTCGTGACCCTGGTCGAGGACATCCTCGACCAGGGGCTGTCGGTCGCCATCGGCTCGGAGCACGGCTACGAGCCGTTGGCCTCGTGCGCGCTGATCGTGGCGCCCATTAGTGTTGACGGCGAGCCGGCGGGGGCGGTGGGACTGCTCGGGCCGACGCGCATGAAGTATCGCGAGGCGATGGCCGCCGCGCGGGTGGTGTCCGAGCACCTCACACGACATCTCTCGGGTGAGGATGAGCGTGACTAGCCCCGATCTGTACGCGGTGCTCGAGGTGGGCCGTGACGCGTCGCCCGATGAGCTGAAGCGGGCGTACCGCCGGCTGGCCCGCGCCTACCACCCCGACGCGAACCCCGACGACCCCGCGGCGGAGGCTCGCTTCAAGGAGGTCTCCCAGGCCTACGAAATCCTCTCGGACCCCGAGCGACGGGCGAACTACGACCGCTTCGGATCGGACACGGGGCCCGGTGGCCCCTTCGACGCCGGCTCGGTGCAGGACATCTTCGACATGTTCTTCGGCGGCATGGGGGGGCGCGCCGGCACCCGACGGGGTCCCCAGCCGGGGCCCGACGCCGAGGTCGCCCTGGAGATCACCCTCGACGAGGCGGCCTTCGGGGCCACGCGCGAGATGACGCTGACGATGGCTCAGCGTTGCGACACCTGCGGGGGTAGCGGCTGCGCGGTGGGCACGTCGCCGACGACCTGCCCCGAGTGCGGCGGTGCCGGCGAGGTGCGCCGCGTGCGCAACTCGATCCTGGGACAGATGGTCACCGCGACGGTGTGTCCCCGCTGCGCCGGCGTGGGCACGATCATCGAGTCCCCCTGCGCCGACTGCCGCGGCGAGGGGCGGCGCAACGTCACGACCACCTTCAGCGTGCACGTGCCGGCCGGCGTCGAGGACGGGTCCACGCTGCGCCTGGCCGAGCGGGGTCCGGCCGGGCTGCGCGGTGGACCGAACGGCCGGCTCTTCGTGCACCTGGTCGTGCGGCCCGACGACCGCTTCGAGCGAGTGGGCGACGATCTGCACCACGAGGCGCACGTGGCCTTCACCCAGGCGGCGCTAGGGGCCACCATCGAGGTGCCCACGCTGCGCGGCAGCGTCACGGTGGACGTCGCGCCCGGCAGCGCCAACGGCACGGTGCATCGCGTGCGCCACGAGGGCGTCGAGCATCTCCACGGTCGCGGCCGTGGCGACCTGTACGTGCACCTGGTGGTGGACGTGCCCGAGGAGCTCGACGAGACGTCGAGCGACCTGCTGCGCCAACTGGCCCAGCACCGGGGCGAGGAGGTGCGTCCCGCCGCCGGTCGCTTCGCCCGGCACCGGGGGGCCAAGCGGTGACGCTGGTGGCCTGGCCCCGACGCGTGGGGGCCCTGACGCAACTGGCGGTGGAGGACCCGGCGCACCCGGTGTTGTCGCGCGACGCGCACCACCACCTGCGCGCCGTGCTGCGCGCGCGCGACGGCGAGGAGGTGGTGGTCACCGACGGGCGCGGGGCGTGGTCGTTCTGTGAGGTCACCGCGAGCGGGCTGACGCGGGTGAGCGAGGTGGTCGTCGACCCCGCGGCGCCGGCGACGACGCTCTACCTGGCGCCGCTGAAGGGGGACCGCGCGGAGCGAAGCGTCGCCCAGGCGACCGAACTCGGCGTCGGCACCATCGTGCCGCTGTTGAGCGAGCACGTGGTCGTGCGCTGGCGCGGCGAGGCGCGCGACAAGGTGCTGGCGCGCTGGCGGCGGATCGCGCGCGAGGCGTGCGGCCAGTGCCGACGGACGTACTTCCCAGTGGTGGCGGATCCCGTCGGGGTGGGGCGCGTCCCCGGCGACGTCGCGGTCGCCGATCCCGCAGGGGACCCCGACTGGAGTGGGTGCACCAGCGTGGCCGTCGGACCGGAGGGGGGCTGGGCCCCGGACGAGTGGGGCCCGCAGCACCGGCGGTTGTCCCTCGGGCCGACGGTGCTGCGCGCCGACACCGCGGCGGTCGTGGCGGCCGCCCTGGTGTCCTTCGCGGCGGGCGACTGGGGCTTTTCGCTGCGCGGGTCGAGAATGGGTAAAGATGAGGGCACCACATGACCGATTGCCTGTTCTGCCAGATCGTCGCCGGCGTGGTCCCCTCGACGCCGGTGGCCGAGAGTGAGACCTCGTACGCCTTCTACGACATCGCCCCCCAGGCGCCGGTGCACGTACTGGTCATTCCCAAGCGCCATATCAACAGCGCGGACGAGGTGGCGGTGGCCCACGGCGGGGTCGTCGACGATCTCGTCCTGCTGGCCCAGCGCGTCACCGAGATCGAGGGGATCCGCGAGAGCGGCTACCGGTTGGTGATCAACGTCGGCGACGACGCGCAGATGACCGTGGCCCACCTGCACGTGCACGTGCTCGGGGGACGGCGATTGGCGTGGCCCCCGGGATGAGCTTCGACGCCTCGATGGACGAGGCCCTGACGGCGACGACCTACGTGAGCGACACGCACCTGATGGGCGCGCTGTTGGGTCCGCGCGACGAACACCTGCGGGTGGTGGAGCGGGCGTTCCCGCACTCACGCGTCCTGGTTCAGGGCAACCGGATCTCGGTGCAGGGTCCCGACGCGGCCGCGGTGCTGCGGCTGTTCGACGAGTTGGTGCTGGTGCTGCAGAGCGGACAGGCGCTCGACGCACTGAAGGTGACGCGCACGATCGACATGGTCAACGACGACCTGCGCCCGAGCGAGGTGCTGGTGCACGAGGTCGCGCGCGCCGTGCGCGGCCGGTCGATCCGTCCCTCGACCGCCGGCCAGAAGCGCTACGCCGACGCGATCGAGTCGTCCACCATCACCTTCGGTATCGGCCCGGCCGGCACCGGCAAGAGCTACCTGGCCGTCGCGGCCGCCGTGGCCGCCCTGCAGCGTCGCCAGGTCCAGCGCGTGGTGCTCACGCGACCGGCGGTGGAGGCCGGCGAGCACCTCGGGTTCCTGCCCGGCGACCTGATGGCCAAGGTTGACCCCTACCTGCGGCCCCTCTACGACGCGCTCTACGACATGGTCGGCCCGGAGGGCGCCCAGCGCCTCATCACCAACGGCACCATCGAGGTCGCGCCGCTGGCCTTCATGCGCGGGCGCACGCTCAACGACTCGTTCATCATCCTCGACGAGGCGCAGAACACGACGCCCGAGCAGATGAAGATGTTCCTCACCCGCATCGGCTTCAACTCCAAGGTCGTCGTCACCGGTGACGTGACCCAGGTCGACCTCAACGGGCGGCGCAGCGGGCTGTTCGAGCTCGAGGAGCTGCTCGAGGGGGTGGAGGGCGTCACGTTCGTCCACCTCGGGCGGCGCGACGTGGTGCGCCACCGCATCGTGGCCGATATCGTCGACGCCTACGAGAGGGCGGAGCAATGAGCGACGTTGACATCTACGCGGCCGACGAGCAGCACGAGCACGCCGTCGACCTCGATCGGTGGGTGGGCCTGGCCCGGGCGGTGCTGGCGGAGGAGGGCGTGCGCGGTCCGGCCGAGGTGTCGCTACTCTTCGTGGACGAGGCGTCCATCGCCGCGCTCAACCAGCAGTTCATGGGTCGCGCGGAGCCGACCGACGTGCTGAGCTTTCCGATCGACGTCGACGACGAGCCGACCGGTCGGGTGCCCGACGCCGGCGGCACCGGTCCGGTGGAGCCGGCGCCGCCCGAGATCCCCCAGCTCATCGGCGACATCGTGATCTGCCCCCGCGTCGCCGCGCGCAACGCTCGCGATCACGAGTGCTCGCTCGACGACGAGGTCGCGCTGCTCGTGGTCCACGGAGTCCTGCACCTGCTCGGGTGGGACCACGAGGAGGACGAGGAGGCCGAGCGCATGGAGGCCCGGGAGCGCGAGTTGCTCGCTCGCCATCACCGGAACGGCGCGTGATCGCGGTCGCGTGGTCGGCCGGCGACACCTACCTGACGGTCAGCGTGGTGGTGCTGCTCGCCCTGTCGGGGTTCTTCGCGCTCGCCGAGACGTCCCTCACTCGTACGACGCGCTCGCGGGCGCGCTCGCTGCGCGAGGCGCACCGTCGCGGCGCTGACGCCCTGGAGCAACTGGCCGAGAGCCCCGAGGAGTTCCTGAACCCACTGCTGCTGCTGACCCTGGTGTGTCAGCTGGTGTCGGCGACCATGGTCGGGGTGATCGCGGGGCACCTGTTCGGCGCGGCGGGCGTGCTCATCGCGACGGTCGTCGAGGTCGTCGTGATCTTCGTCGTGTTCGAGGCGATCCCCAAGAACTTCGCGGTGGCCCACCCCGACACGGCGGCCCTGGCCACGGCGCCGGTGGTGCGCGCGCTACTGCGCTGGTGGCCAGTGCGGTGGATCTCGACGGTGCTGCTCGCGGTGGCCCGGGCCGTGATCCGCCTGTTCGGGGTGGGCGGCGAGCGGCCGCGCATGACCGAGTCCGAGGTCCTGGCGATGGCCGACGTGGCCCACGAGGACGCGGCGATCGCTTCGGAGGAGCGCAACTTCATCCACTCGGTGATCGAGTTCGGCGACACGGTCGTGCGCGAGATCATGGTGCCCCGTCCGGACATGGTCGACGTCAACGCGACCGCTCGGGTGCGCGACGCGCTGGAGCTGGCGATCTCCTCGGGCCGCTCGCGCCTCCCGGTGCTCGGCGAGGGCGTGGACGACGTGCTCGGCATCGTGCACCTGCGATCCCTGGCGGCGCTGGTCACGGCGGGTCGCGGCGACGACACGGTGGGCTCGCACGTGACACCGGTCCACTTCGTGCCCGAGACCAAGCGGGTGGCGTCGCTGCTGGGTGAGATCCGCCGCGCGCAGAGCCACCTGTTCATCGTGGTGGACGAGTACGGCGGGACCGTGGGGCTGGTCACCCTCGAGGACGTGCTCGAGGAGCTCGTCGGCGAGATCGCCGACGAGTCCGACCCTCGCGAGGACCTCGAGCCCGAGGTGCGCCACGCGGGGGCCGCGCTGGTGGTCAAGGGCCGGCTCAACATCGACGACGCCAACGTCGACTACGCGATGGCACTGCCCAAGGACGGGTGGGACACCGTAGGTGGCTTGGTGATGGACCTCGCGGGCGGGGTGCCGTCCGAGGGTGACGTCTTCGACGTGCCGGGCTACCGCCTGACGGTGACGCACATGGAGGGGAGACGCATCGAGGAGGTCGTCGTGGAGCCGACCGGGGAGCAGTCGTGACCCGCGCCGGCTTCGTGACCCTGATCGGACGGCCCAACGTGGGCAAGTCCACGCTGGTGAACGCGATGGTGGGCGCGAAGGTGACCATCACCGCGCGTTCGCCCAATACCACGCGCCACGCGGTGCGCGGGGTCGTGAGCGAGGGCGACGTGCAGGTGATCCTGGTCGACACGCCGGGCCTGCACCGACCGCGCACGGCCCTGGGCGGTCGGCTCAACGACGTCGCGCGGGCCTCGCTGGACGGGGTCGACGTCGTGCTGGCGCTGATCGACGCGGGTGGCGCCATCGGGCCGGGCGACCGGTCGGTGATCGTGACGGCCCTGGAGTCGCTTCACCGTTCGTCGGCTCTGCGGGGGGCGGTGGTGGTGAACAAGGTCGACCGGGTCGGCCGCGAGGCGGTGGCGCGTCAGCTGATGGCCGCGTCCGAGGAGGTGCGCGCGATCGCGGCCGAGCGCGGCCTCGACGCGGCGGGTGAGCGACTCGAGTACTTCGCCATCTCGGCCGCCCAGGGCACGGGGGTCGATCAGCTGCTGGACTACCTGCGCCACGCCATGCCGGAGTCGCCCTTCCTCTTCCCGGCCGACGAGCTGTCCGACGTGCCCGAGGCGACGTGGATCGCCGAGCTGGTGCGCGAGCAGCTGGTGCGCAAGACCAGCCAGGAGCTGCCCCACTCCATCCACTGCCGGGTGAGCGAGTTCGAGTGGCCCCACGTCACCGTCGACATCCTCGTCGAGCGCGAGAGTCAGAAGGGGATGGTCATCGGCAAGGGTGGCCAGCTCCTGAAGGACGTGGGCATCGCCGCTCGTCGCCAGCTGCCCGAGGGGGTCTTCCTGGAGCTACGCGTCGCGGTGGAGCCGGGCTGGCAGCGTCGCGACGACGCCCTCGACCGTTTCGGGTACTGAGCGGCGCCGACGCCTCGCCGCGCGGGCACCCGCGCCGAGCGCGAGGGCGACGGCCAGCGCCAGGACGGACCCGCGCGGTCCCAGGTAGACGACGCCGGCGGCACCGACGAGCAGCGTGACGGCCCCGCGTACGAGGGTCGCGGGCACGCGCGCGCTGGCCCAGGAGCCCATCGCCACGCCGGGGACTCCGCCCAGGACCAGCGCCGCGCAGAGCGACGCGTCGACGTGACCGAAGGTGATCGCGCCGAGTCCCGCCGCGACGGTGAGCGGCAGTGACTGGGCCAGATCGGTCGCCACCAGGCGCTCGGCGCGCAGCCGGGGGTAGAGCACGACGAGGGCCACGGCCACCAGCGAGCCCGCGCCTACCGAGGTGAGCCCGACCAGCACCCCCGCGCCGACCCCGACCGCGACGGTGGCCGCCCGTCTGACCGTCACGTGTTGCGCGCTCGCGTTGCGCCGCGGACGCGCGAGGCGCGCGGCCATCGCCAGTGCGCCGAGCACTAGTGCGCCGCCGAGCACCTCGCGAAGGACCTGGCGGGTGCCCGGTGACGCGCCGAGGCGGTGCAGGAGGTAGGTGCCGGCGATCGCCGCGGGCACGGATCCGACGCTCAACCAGGTGACCAGGCGCCACTCGATGCCGTGGCGCCAGTGCAGGGCCACGCCCCAGGGCCGCAGCATCACCGTGGCGACCAGGTCCGCCGTGATGGCGCTGGCCGGGCTCACGCCGAAGGCGAGGACCAGCAGGGGGGTCATCAGGGCTCCGCCGCCCACGCCGGTCAGGCCCATCAGGGTGCCGACGGCGGCGCCGGCGACGATCAGCGCGACGTCGAGGTGCACGGTCTCTCCAGTAGATAACTAAATCTAGTGAAATAGTAGTCTATAGCCCGATCCGGGAGGGCGACTAGGGACGCTCGCTCGCCAGCGCGCGCAGGAAGCCCTCGACCCGAGCGCGGTCGCGGGTGCGCGCCATTGGCGGCAGCTTACGAAAGAGCGCCCCGCGGTAGCCGGCCTCGGCCAGGCGGGTGTCGAGGACGGCGACCACGCCCCGGTCGTCGGCGCCGCGGATCAGCCGTCCCACGCCCTGGGCGAGCAGCATGGTGGCCCGAGGCAGGTCCACGTCGTAGAACGGGCGCGCGGCGCGCTCGCGGCGCGCCTCGGCCAGGGGGTCGTGGGGCGCGGCGAAGGGGAGCCGATCGATGGTGACCAGGCTCAGCGAGTGGCCCGGCACGTCCACGCCCTGCCAGAAGCTGGTGACCGCGAAGAGGCTGGCCGCGGGGTCGTCGCGGAACTGCTCGATCAGCCGAGCCCGCGAGAGCGAGCCCTGGACCAGCAGCGGCGTCGAGAGCGTGGGGGCGATCGACTCGGCGACTCGGTTCATGACGCTGCGGTTGGTGAACAACGCCAGGGTGCGTCCGCCGGCGGCCCGGATCAGGGCGGTGAGCTCCTCGATGATGGCGGGCTCGGCGCCCGGCGTGTTGCGCGCCGGGAAGCGCTCGGGCACGTAGAGCAGCGCGTGGTGACGGTAGTCGAAGGGGCTCTCGACGCTGACCAGGTCGTGGTCGCCCAGCCCCAGGCGCGCGGGCAGGGGATCGGGGATGGTGGCGCTCGTGAGCACGCCGGTCACGTGGGGCCAGAGGTCCGCCGCGAGACGCGGACCCACGTCGATCAGCGAGAGCTCGATCTCCACCTCGCGCTCGCGGCGCACGAGGAAGACCAGTTCGTCGTCGCCGACGTCGTCGAGGCGCAGGAGGTCGTTGTGCAGGTGCACGGCGGGGCCGAGCCCTCGCGCGCGCCGGGCTCGTTCCTCGGCCGAGCTCGCCTCGCCCGCGAGCGCGCGCAGCCGCTCGACGAGGTCGGTCACCATCTCCCGAGTTCGCGACAGCTCCCGGACGACGTCCTCGTCCAGGCCGCGCAGGTCGTCGCGCTCGTACTGGTGCTCGAGGGCCGCCGCCAGGCGGTCGGCGCTGGTGGCCAGCTCGCCGGTGCGCGTGGCCGCGTCGGCGCCGAGCAGCGCGCGGGCGCTGGTGGCCAGCGCGCGCAGGCGCGCGGGGGCGAGCGAGGTGCCGAGCAGGCTGGCCATGATCTCGGGCACGTCGTGGGCCTCGTCGAAGACCGCCAGTTCGTGGGCTGGCAGCAGCATCGCGCCCGACGCGAGGTGCGCGGCGTAGAGGTGGGTGTTGACGATGAGCAGCGTGCTCTCGCTGGCGCGGTCGCGAGCGAGCTCCGCGAAGCACGAGCCCCCCTGGGGGCACTGCGCGCGGCCCACGCACTCCTGGGGCGTGACCGACAGTGTCCGCCACGCGCGCGGATCCACCTCGAAGTCGAGGTCGTCGCGGTCGCCCGTGTCGGTGTCCTGGGACCAGCGCAGGATCCGCCGGATCTGCTGGGCCACCCCGCGTGGCGCGGGGGCGCCGTCGTCGAAGCTGAGCTGCCCCCCGCCGCCCACTACCTGGGCCCGCTGGCGACAGAGGTAGTTCTGGCGCCCCTTGAGCACGGCCACCCGGGTGCCCGCCACGTGGGCCGCGACGAGGGGGGCGTCCTTGGTGGCTAGCTGGTCTTGGAGGTTGCGGGTCGCGGTCGCGACCACCACCCGCTCCCCGCTCAGGGCGGCCGGAATCAGGTACGCCAGCGACTTGCCGATTCCGGTGCCGGCCTCGACGACGAGGGGGCGACGCCGGGCGAAGGCCTCGGCGACGCGCGTGGTCATGACGCGCTGGCCGGGGCGCTCCTCCCCACCGCCGGGCAGATCGCGAGTGATGCGCTCGAGCAGGGCGAGGGCGCGGTGCGCGTCGGCGGCCACGAGGTCCTCGCGCAGCTGCACGCCGTCCTCGGAGGGCTCGACCGCCGGGTCGTCGTCGGGGTCGAAGGAGCGCACGGACCGACACTAACGGTGCGGGTACGAGCCCCGGGGCCCGCGGGGCCGCTCGCCGAGCGTTACGCGTCGGCCAGGAGATCGACGGCGTTCACCCGCGTCGGGCGCAGGGTGACGGCGACGCGCGTCGCGCCCTCGCCGTCGAACGCGCGCAGGTCGGCGTCGTACTTGCGCCCGACGCGATCGGCCAGCGCGTAGTGCGGGTCGTCCTCGATCAGCGCGTCCCCGCGCACCTCGAGGTAGCGGGTCGGCGTGGCGGGGTCGAGGACGAAGAGCGTCATGGCCGGGTTCGCGCGCAGATTGCGCACCTTCTGGCGCGAGGTGCTGAGTGAGAGGCGGATCGCGCCGTCCTCGGCGAGGAACCAGACGGCGGACAGTTGGGGGCGCCCGTCGGGTCCCACGGTTCCCAGCACGGCCGTCGCGGCGTCGAGCAGGTCGCGGTGCGAGGCGGGAATGGCGGGGGTGTCAGGCACGGCTCGACTCTACCGGCCCCGGCTCGACTCGGCCCACCACTAGGTTTTAGCCGTGCCCGACCCTCGCCCCCGCCCCGTGCCCGCGTCGCTCGACCGCTCGCGCGTGCCGCGCCACGTGGCGATCGTGATGGACGGCAACGGCCGCTGGGCGCAGCGCCGGGGGCTGGCGCGCACCGAGGGTCACGCGGCGGGCGAGGCGGCACTGCTCGACGTGGTCTACGGCGCCCTGTCGGCGGGTCTGTCGACGCTCACGGTCTACGCCTTCTCGACCGAGAACTGGCGCCGCCCGGTCGACGAGGTGCGCTACCTGATGAACTTCAACCGCGGACTGCTGCGCCGCCGCCAGCACGAGCTGCACGCCGAGGGGGTGCGCATCACGTTCTCGGGCCGGCGTGACTGGCGGGTACCCAAGGGCGTGTTGCGCCAGATGGACGAGGCCGAGGAGCTGACCCGGCGCAACCGGCGCCTCACGCTCAACATCGCGTTCAACTACGGGGGTCGCGCGGAGATCGTCGACGCCGTCGCGCGCCTGGTCGCCGACGAGGTGCCCGCGCGCAAGGTGGACGAGCGCGCGATCCACGCGCGTCTCTACCACCCCGAGCTGAGCGACCCCGACCTCGTGGTGCGCACCTCGGGGGAGTACCGGCTCTCCAACTTCCTGCTGTGGGAACTGGCGTACGCTGAGATGGTGTTCACCGAGGTGCTGTGGCCGGACTTTCGCCGCGAGGACCTCTTCGAGGCGATCGCCGAGTTCCAGCGGCGCGAGCGCCGCTTCGGCGCGGTGGACTCGTGATGTGGCGCCGTGCGGCCCTGATCGTCGGCGCGGCCCTCTATCTCCTGCTGTGGGCCCTGGCGCTCGACGGCGCGTCGAGCCTGGTGGCGCCGCTGGTCATCCCCCTGGTGCTCGCGGTGCTCGTCGCCCTCGGGGTGGCTCTGGACCGCTTCCTCGGGGTCGGGCACCGGTCCTCGCGTTTCGAGGGAGACGACGAGTCGACGACGTGACGAGGGAGTTCGACGACGACGCGGTCGTCCTGCGGACCTACAAGTCCGGGGAGGCCGATCGGGTGGTGGTGTCGTGGACGCGCGCCCACGGCAAGGTGCGCGCGATCGCCAAGGGCGCGCGCAAGACCTCCAGCGCGATGGCGGGGACCCTGGAGGTGCTCGCGTGGGTTCACGCGTCCTTCGTGGCGACCCGCGGAGAGCTCTTCGTCGTGCGCCACGCCCGCCACCTGGCCCGCTTGACCACGCTGCGCGGCGACTACGAGCGCATCAACGCGGGCTACGCGGTGGTCGAGGTGCTCGACGCCCTGCCGAGCGAGGGGGTCAGCGACGAGGCCCTCTACGAGCTGACGACGCGCGTGCTGGGCGCGCTGGACGACGCGCGCTACGACCCCACCCTGGTGCCCGCGTCGTTCTACCTTCGCCTCCTGGCGCACGACGGGTCGGCGCCGGTGCTCGACGCGTGCGTGAACTGCGGGCGCGCGGATCCCCTGGTGGCCTTCGACGCGCACGTCGGGGGGGTGCTGTGCGATCGGTGTCGCAGTGGCCGGCCGCTCTCGGCGCCCGCGCTGGCCCTGCTGCGACGCCTGACCGGGGGCTCCCTGGGCGCGGTGCTGGCCGGTGCGCCACCCGAGGGCGCGGGCGAGGTGGCGACCCTGGTGCGCGACGCCCTGGAGGAGCACGTCGGGCGCCGCCTGCGCGTGGAACGCGCCAGCGCCCCGCGCGCGGGCGACGCCCGCTAGGGTGCGTCGACGACTCGAGCCCCCCGTCCCACGCTGTTCTGGTTCCGCCGCGATCTGCGCCGCGCCGACAGTCCGGCTCTCGAGGCGGCCGTGCGCGCCGGGGACGGTGACGTCGTGGGCGTCTTCGTGATCGAGCCGCGTCTGGTCCGGGGCGCCGGGCCGACGCGCCAGGCCTACCTACGCCGCTCCCTGGCGGCGCTCGACCAGTCACTGGACGGCCGCCTGGTCGTGCGCGACGGCGACCCGGCCCTGGTGTTGGCGCACCTCGCGCGCTCGGTGGGCGCGAGGGAGGTGTTCGCCACGGGCGACACCACGCCCTGGAGCCGCGCGCGCGACGAGCGCGTCGGTGCGGCGCTGGCCAGTGCCGGGCTGCGCCTGCGGGTGCTGGACTCCCCCTACGCCGTGGCCCCCGGGACGCTGGCCACGGCGTCAGGTAGTCCCTACCGAGTCTTCGGCCCCTTCGAGCGCGCCTGGCGCCCCCTGGCGAGTGTGGCGTCGCCGAGACCGGCGAGCGCGCCGGACTGGCGCCGGGTGGTGAGCGAGGCGCCGACGTGGCCGAGTGGGCCCTACGCGGGGCGCCCCTGGTACTTCGGTGACCTGCCCGACGAGCCGCCTCCGGCGAGCGCGCCCGCGGGGGAGTCCGCGGCCCTGGCGCGTCTGGCGTCGCTCGGCGCGACCATCCAGGAGTACGCGACGGCGCGGGACCAGGTGGGGGTGGAGGGCACGACTCGTCTGAGCGCCGCACTGCACTTCGGCGAGCTGCACCCGCGCCAGGTCCTGGCGGTGCTCCGGGGATCCGGCCCCGGCCCCGCCGCGCTGTCACGCCAACTCGCCTGGCGCGACTTCTACGCCGACGTGCTGTGGCACTGGCCGTCGTCGCGTTGGCGCGCGCTGCAGCCGGCGATGGAGCGCCTGCGCGTGGACCGTGACGAAGCGGCCGCCGAGCGGTTCCGGCTCTGGGCGCGCGGGCGCACCGGGTACCCGCTGATCGACGCCGCGATGCGCCAGCTGCTGGCCGAGGGGTGGATGCACAACCGGGCGCGCATGGTCGCGGCCTCGTTCCTGGTCAAGCACCTGCACCTGGACTGGCGCTGGGGCGCACGGTGGTTCCTGTGGCGCCTCGTCGACGCCGACGTCGCCTCGAACCAGCACGGCTGGCAGTGGTGCGCCGGCGTGGGCACCGACGCCGCACCGTTCTTCCGCGTCTTCAATCCGATCCGCCAGGCGCAGCGGGTCGACCCCGACGGCGCCTACGTGCGCCGCTACGTCGCCGAACTGGCGGGCAGTCCCGCCGCCGACTGCCTACGACCCGAGGGGGGAGCCGCGCACTACGCTCCGGCGATGGTCGATCTGGCGCGCGAGCGCGTCGAGGCGCTGGCGCGCTACCAGGAGGTGCGTCGCGGCGCACCGGTCGGACAGTGAGGGGGTCCGCGGTGCGCGACTTCGGGGTGTACGTGCACGTGCCGTTCTGCGCGCATCGCTGCGACTACTGCGCCTTCGCGACCTACGCCGATCGCGACGACCTGATGGACGACTACGTCGACGCCGTGCTCGAGGAGATCAGGCGCCATCGCGGCGAGGTGCCGTCGGCCACGTCGGTGTTCTTCGGGGGCGGCACCCCGTCGCGCCTGCCCGCCTCGCGCCTGGTGGCGATCCTGGAGGCGATCGAGCGCACCGCGGACGCCGAGGTGACCGTGGAGTGCAACCCCGAGGACGCGGATCCGCGGCGACTGGCCAGCTACCGGGCGGGTGGGGTGACCCGGATGAGCTTCGGCGTGCAGTCGACGCGCGCCCACGTCCTGGCCGACCTGGGTCGACGCCACGGCGTCGGCGCGCACCGGGCCGTCTCGCGCGCGGTCACGGACGCCGGCTTCGCGACCTGGAACATGGACCTGATCATCGGCTCGCGCGCCGAGACGCTCGACGACGTCGCGGCGACCCTGGACGACCTGCTCTCCCTCGAGAACCCGCCGCCGCACCTCAGCTGCTACGCCCTCACCGCGGAGCCGGCGACGCCGCTCGGGCGTGACCCCGCGCGGCACCCCGACGAGGACGCCACCGCGGACGCCTACGACCTGGTGGGCCGCACTCTCGAGGGCGCGGGATACCAGTGGGAGGAGATCTCCAACTGGGCGCGACCGGGTCACGAGTGCCGCCACAACCACGTCTACTGGGACCAGGGCGACTACGTCGGCTACGGCTCGGCCGCCCACTCGCACCGCGACGGGCGGCGCTACTGGAACGTGCGCACGCCCGAGCGCTACATCGCGCGGGTGCGCGCGGGTCGCTCCGCGACGGCCGGCGAGGAGGTGCTCGACGAGGCGACCCGTCGCTTCGAGCGCGAGTCGCTGGCGCTGCGCACCCGGCGCGGAGTGCCCGTCGAGGCCTTCGAGTCGCTCGACGAGATCCGCCACCTGGTTCGCGTGCGCGACGGGCGGGTGACCCTGGCGCCGCAGGGCCGACTGGTGGCCAACGCGGTGATCGTGCGCCTGCGCTCGAGTTGACGGCACCGGCCCGAGGACGACCGGCCGGCGCGGCCCGACCCGGTAGCCTAGGGCGATGGCGAGCGCATCCGACCCCGTGGCGTCGCCCGACGCGGCGGACCACGACCTGCTGGAGAAGGTGATCAACCTGACCAAGCGGCGGGGGTTCATCTTCCCGTCGGCCGAGATCTACGGGGGGTTTCGTTCGGCCTACGACTACGGCCCCCTGGGCGTCAACATGCTGCGCAACGTCAAGCAGGCGTGGTGGCGATCCATGGTGCAGCTGCGCGACGACGTCGTGGGCATCGACGCGGCGATCCTGGGACCTCCGGCGATCTGGGAGGCGTCGGGCCACCTCGCGACCTTCACCGACCCGCTGGTCGACTGCCGGCGCTGTCACGAGCGCTGGCGCGAGGACAAGATCGACGGGGTGTGCCCGAACTGCGGCTCCACCGAGTTCACCGAGGCGCGCGCCTTCAACCTGATGTTCAAGACCCAGGCGGGCCCGGTGGAGGGCGAGGGGGCCACGGCCTACCTGCGCCCCGAGACGGCCCAGGGGATGTTTACGAACTTCGCCAACGTCCTGACCACGACGCGTCGGCGCCCGCCCTTCGGCATCGCCCAGGTCGGCAAGTCGTTTCGCAACGAGATCACCCCCCAGAACTTCGTGTTCCGCACTCGCGAGTTCGAGCAGATGGAGATGGAGTACTTCGTGGCGCCCGCCGAGGCCGAGCACTGGTACCGCTACTGGATCGAGACGCGCTACGCCTGGTACCGGGACCTGGGGATCCCGGCGTCGCTGCTCCGTCGCCACGAGCACGCACCCGAGGACCTCTCGCACTACTCGCGCGGCACCACCGACATCGAGTTCGACTATCCGTGGGGCTTCGACGAGCTCGAGGGCATCGCCAATCGCGGCGACTACGACCTGACCCAACACTCGCGCGCCTCGGGGGTTCGCCTGGAGTACTTCGACCAGGCCACCGGTGAGCGCTACACGCCCTACGTCATCGAGCCGGCGGCCGGGGCCACGAGGGCGATGATGGCCTTCCTGCTCGCCGCCTACCACGAGGACGTGGTCGAGGGGGAGACGCGCACCGTGCTGCGCCTGGACTGGCGCCTGGCGCCCTACCAGGTGGCCGTGCTGCCGCTGTCCAAGAAGCCCGAGCTGGAGGCGGTGTCGCGCGACGTGCTGACGCGGCTGCAGCCGCACTACATGTGCGACTTCGACGTGACCCAGTCGATCGGCCGGCGCTACCGGCGCCAGGACGAGGTCGGGACCCCCTACTGCGTGACGGTCGACTTCCAGACTCTCGAGGATCGGGCGGTGACGGTGCGCGATCGCGACACCACCGCCCAGACTCGGGTGCCGATCGACGACCTGGTGAGCGAGTTGCGCCGGCGTACCGGTCAGGACGGCTAGAGCGCCAGCCGCTCCTGGCGGGCGGTGCGCCGGGTCGCGCGTCGGGTGAGCCCCTCGCCGGCGGCGGGGATCAGCAGCGCCAGGCCCAGCGCCGCCCCGAGCCAGCAGTCGCCGGTCCACCCGGCGGCGGCGTAGACCTGACCCGCCGCGTAGGAGCCGAACGCCGCGCCGAGGAAGCAGCAGACCATGTACACGCTGTTGACGCGACTGCGCGACCCCGGCGCGAGGCCGTAGATGACCGACTGGTTGGTGATGTGGGTGCCCTGCATGCCGGCGTCGAGCACCACGATCCCCAGCGCCAGGCCGACCGCGCTGGCTCGTCCCAGCCAGAGCACGCCGTAGGCGAGGGTGACCAGGGTGGCCGTGGCGACGGTGGCCGCGCGGGTGCGGCGCCGATCGGCGAGGTGGCCCGCGGCGTTCGCGGCCAGGACGCCAGCCACCCCGAACAGGCCGAAGAGGCCGATGACGGCGTTGGAGTAGTGGAAGGGCGCGCCGGCGAGGTGGAACGAGATCGTCGTCCACAGGACGTTGAAGGAGGCGAAGACCACCGCCCCGTACCACGCGCGCCGGCGCAGCGGGGCCGACGTCACCAGCAGCGCGAAGGTGCTCGCGACCAGCGCACGGTAGCGCAGCGACGCGCGCGCCGGCTCGTCGGGGAGCACCCGGTACAGGACGCCGGCCGTGAGCATCAGGGCGAGTGCCGCGCCCCAGTAGACGCTGCGCCAGCCCGCCGCTTGGGCGAGCAGGCCCGACACGGTGCGCGAGAGCAGGATGCCCATCAAGAGCCCGGTCATCACCCAGGCGATCACGCGTCCGCGGTAGGCGCGAGGGGCGAGGTCGGCGGCAAAGGGCACGATGATCTGTCCGCCGACCGAGACGACGCCGATGACCAGAGTGCACGCGGCGAAGAGCACGAAGGTGTGCGCCAGCGCGCCGAGGGCCATCAGCGCGCCCGCCGCGAGGAAGTCGAGCACCACGAGGCGTCGGCGCGCCACCAGGTCGCCGAGCGGCACCAGGAAGGCGAGGCCGGCGGCGTAGCCCAGTTGAGCCAGGGTCATCAGGGTGGAGGCACTGGCCGTGGTGACCGCGAAGTCGTGGCGCACCTGGTGCAGCAGTGGCTGGAGGTAGTAGAGGTTCGCGACGATGATGCCCACTGCGGTGGCCATCACCACGAGCAGCCCGCGCGGCAGTGACGGCGTCGTCGCGTTCACGAGGTCGCAGGAGCCTCGCTCGCGGGACGCGGCGTCGAGGGCAACGAGTAGGTGACCTGCGCCTTGGCGACGGGGTCGGTGGTGCCGCGCGAGAAGAGCTCCACGTCGACGACCGCCAACTTGCGCCCCAGCTTGAGCAGGCGCGTGCGCGCCAGCAGATCGCTGAGGGCGGGCTTGCGCAGGAAGTCGATGTGCAGACTTGTCGTCACCGCCAGCAGCACCGGGCCCACGCGAGCCATGATGGCGAGCCACGCCGCGGTGTCGGCCAGCATCATCATGGCCGGGCCCGATAGGGTGCCGCCGGGTCGACCGTGGCGCTCGGCGGCGGGCAAGCAGAGGAGCACCGCCTCTGACGTCACCTCCTCCACCCGAGGAACCTCGTTGCCGGGGAAGGCGTCGACCAGTATGGCCTGGAGCTCCTCGACGCTCAACACGTCAGTCGGCTCGCCGGTAGCGCATGGTCGCGAGCGGACTGAGCACGGCGATGGCGCCCAGGGCCCAGAGCATCGAGATCCACACCGACGAGCCGACCGGGGCGCCCAGCATCAGCGCCCGCACGCCCTCGGCGACTTGGGAGACGGGCTGGTCGCGGGCGAATCCCTGGAGCCAGCCGGGCATGGACGACACCTGGACGAAGATCGAGGACGCGAAGGTCAGGGGGAAGATGAGGGGGAAGGTCATCGCCTGGGCCGTCTCGGAGTTCGGTGCCGCCAGGCCGACGAAGGCGAAGCCCCACGACAGGCAGTAGGCGAAGAAGAGCATCAGCAGGCACGCGCCGACGTACGCCGCGACGCTGCCGTGGGGTCGAAAGCCCACGGCCAGGCCCACCAGGGTGATGACGATCAGGACCACGACGTTGCGGGCGATGTCGGAGAGGGTTCGCCCGGCTAGCACGGCGCTGCGCGCCATCGGCAGCGCCCGGAAGCGCTCGATGAGCCCGCGCTGGAGATCCTCGGCCAGCCCGATCGCGGTCCCGACGGCGCCGAAGATCGTCGTCTGGACCAGGATGCCCGGGATGAGGTAGTTCACGTAGTCGACGCCGGTGTGAATCGCCCCGCCGAAGACGTAGCGAAAGAGCAGGACGAACATCACGGGCTGGACGATGAGGAAGACTAGGGCGGTCGGGACGCGCACGATGGCGAGCAGGTTGCGCTGGGCCATGGTGAACGTGTCGCTGACGGCCCAGCGCAGCCGGTGCTCGGCGACGGTCGGATCCGACGTCACGGGCGGGCTGGTCGTCACGCGCGGGCCCGGCGCGCCTCGCGGCCCCGAGGCGCCGCGTCGGGCTCCTCGTCCTTCTCGGTTCGGTGGCCCGTCAGGCTCAGGAAGACGTCGTCGAGGCTGGGCTCGCGCAGCGACAGACCGGCGAGGGCGAGTCCCGCCGCGTCGACGCGACGCAGCACGTCGGCCGCGGCGCTGGGACCACGCTCGACGGTGAGCTCGATGACCGTTCCCTCGACGTTCGCGGGCTTGGTGGAGGCGTCACCGATCAGCGCCAGCGCACGGCGCGCGTCCTCGGTGCTGAAGAAGTGCACCTCGAGCACGGTGGCACCCAACCGGGTCTTCAGCTCGCGCGACGTGCCCTGCGCGATGATCGTGCCGTGGTCGAGCACGACCAGCTGTCGGGCCAGTCGGTCCGCCTCCTCGAGGTACTGCGTGGTCAGCAGCACCGTGACGCCGTCCTCGACCAGTCCCTCGATGATGCCCCAGAGATCCTGGCGGCTCTGGGGGTCGAGGCCCGTCGTCGGCTCGTCCAGGAAGAGCAGGGGAGGGTCCGCGACCAGGGCGGCGGCGAGGTCGAGGCGCCGGCGCATGCCGCCCGAGTAGGTCTTGGTCGAGCGGTCGGCGGCCTCGCTCAGCCCGAACTGCTCGAGGAGCTGACGCGCGCGTGACACCGCCACCGACGTGCGCAGGTGGTTCAGTCGTCCGATCATGCGCAGGTTCTCTAGGCCGGTCAGGTTCTCGTCGACGGTCGCGTACTGCCCGGCCAGCCCGATGCTCTGGCGAACCCGCTGGGGCTGGCGCACCACGTCGAAGCCGTTCACCATCGCCGTGCCCGACGTCGGGGCGAGGATGGTCGACAGGATGCGCACCATCGTGGTCTTGCCCGACCCGTTGGGCCCGAGCAGCCCGAAGACCTCGCCGCGCGGCACGTGCAGCGAGACCCCGTCGAGGGCCCGCAGCGCGCCACCGTCGAAGGTGCGAACCACGTTGAGGGCCTCGACCGCGAATTCGGACACGGAGCGCAGTCTAGGGAGGGTCCCCGCACGCGCGCCTCACCGAGACGGTACGTTACTGGCATGGCTCTCGCGGACGACGACATCGCACAGGTGCGTGCCGCCACCGATATCGTCGCTCTGATCAGCGAGCACGTGGCGCTGAAGAAGAGCGGACGGCGCTGGAGCGGGTTGTGTCCCTTCCACGCCGAGAAGACGCCGTCGTTCTCCGTCAACGCCGAGGAGGGTCGGTACTACTGCTTCGGCTGCCGCGCGTCGGGCGACGCGATCACCTTCGTGCGCGAGGTGCAGCACCTCGACTTCGTCGACGCGGTGCGCCAGTTGGCCGATCGGGCCGGCGTCGAACTGCACGAGGACGCGAGCGCCGGTGCCGCGCGTCACGAGCGCCAGGAGCTGCTGAGTGCCATGGCCGCCGCGGTCGACTGGTACCACGACCGGCTGCTGCACGCGCCGGACGCCCGTCCCGCCCGCGAGTACCTGACCTCGCGCGGGATCGGTGGCGATCTCGCTCGTCAGTTCCGTCTCGGCTGGGCGCCCGACGACTGGGACGCGTTGTCGCGCGCGCTGCACCTGGACGAGCGTGTCCTGACCGGTACGGGCCTCGGCTTCGTGAATCAGCGCGGGCGTCGCCAGGACGCGATGCGCGCGCGGATCATCTTCCCGATCCTGGATCCGGCCGGTCACCCGGTGGCCCTGGGCGGGCGTATCCTGCCGGGTCGCGACGCCGGGGCTCGCGTCGAGGCCAAGTACAAGAACAGCCCCGAGACCCCCATCTACTCCAAGCGGCGCACCCTGTACGCGCTGAACTGGGCCAAGGAGGACGTGATCAGGTCGGGCGAGATCGTCGTGTGCGAGGGCTACACCGACGTGATCGCGCTCTTCGCCGCCGGCGTCACCCGTGCCGTGGCGACGTGTGGGACGGCGCTGGGTGAGGAGCACTTTCGCACGATGCGCAACTTCGCTCAGCGCATCGTCCTCGCCTACGACGCGGATCAGGCGGGCCAGAGCGCGGCCGCCTCGGTCTACCAGTGGGAGCGTCAGCACGAGGTGGACGTGGCGGTGGCGCGCCTGCCGCGCGGGAGCGATCCGGCCGAGCTGGCCCAGCGTGATCCCGACGCGCTGCGTCGTGCGGTCGCCGAGGCGATCCCCTTCCTGGCCTTTCGTCTCGAGCGGGTGCTGGAGTCGGCGAATCTCGCGACGGTGGAGGGTCGTGCGCGAGCAGCCGAGTCGGCGTTGGTGGTCCTGCGCGAGCACCCCAGCGAGCTCGTGCGCGACCAGTACGTGATGGAGGTGGCGGACCGCCTGCGCCTCGAGGCTCCTGCGCTGCGCCAGCGCCTGAGCGAGGGTCCCCGTGAGGTGGTGACGCTGAGCGAACCCGCGCCGCCTCGCGTTCGAGAGCCGGCGTCGCTGCCGCGTCCGGGCCAGGAGGCGCTGCGGCTCTGGGTGCACGTGGCGCGCGCGCGCGATCGCTTCGTGCCCGCGTACTTCGTGGACCCCGTGCAGCGTCGGGTGTTCGACGCGCTGCGCGAGGCCGACACACCTGGCGAGGCGATCGATCGGCTCGCGGCGAGCGGGGACGACGACGCCGCCGGAGTGCTGGCGCGCGTCGTCGTCGATGAGGTGGGCGAGGAGAGCGACGAGGCTGTGGCGGCGGTGGTGTCGCAGTTGATCCGCCACGCGACGCGCACGGCGCTGCGCGAGCTCGAGACCCAGCTGCGACGCGGCGAGATCACGCCGGACGCGGCGAACGTGACGATACGCGACGTGAAGGAGCGCCTCGAGTGGCTGGGCACCGCCGAGGCTGGTCGCGCCGAGGAGGACCTGCGTGACTGGCTGATCGACCGCGGGGCGTCGGTCCCGTGACCCGTCGCTTCGTGGGGGGCCTCGAGATGTCCCCACCGCTCACGATCGAGGAGGAGCGGCGGCTGTACCCGATCATCGTGCGGGGGCGGGTGGCCGCCGAGGCGCTCGAGTCGTCCGAGGAGTACGACAGCGCCACGCGTCGCCGGCTCAGCCGGGCGCGCCACGCAGGCCAGGAGGCGGAGTCGGCACTCCTGCGCGCCACGTGCGGCCTGGTCCGCGCGCGGGTCCAGGAGCGAGGATACCGATTCGGCAACGAGGAGCTCGAGGCGGCGGGGGTCGAGGGGCTCGTGAACGCACTGCAGCGCTTCGACCCGAGTCGGGGGGTCCGCTTCGCCACGTACGCGAACTACTGGATCATGAAGCTCGTCAACCAGGCCGTCCAGCAGCAGGCTGGACTCACCGACACCGAGATGCGCCGCGTGCTGGCTCTTCAGAAACTCGAGCGAGCCAGCGACGGACGACCCCTCGAACGCGAGTTCGTGGCGCAGTCCCTCGGGATCTCGACGGCCGCCGCCGACGAGGTGCTGCACGTGAGCCGTGAGCTCCAGGCGCGCCGATACGAGTCCCCACCCCTGCCGGACCTGGCGGCGCCGTCGGAGGTGCCCGACATCGCCGATGCGCCTTCGTGGGTGATCGACGAGTTGCGTCGCCGCTGCGGCGACGACTTCGATGCGTTCTGGCAGTACACCTTCCGGGTGATGTCGATGGACGAGATCGCTCGCTCCAAGGGCATCACGCGCCAGGGCATGGCCAAGCGCATCGAGCGTTGTCGGCGTGCGGTTCGCGAGAGTCCCGAAGCGGACCGGCTTCTGGCCTGGTTCGACCACCAGTGACGGGCGACGCCGGTGCTAGGGTGTCAGTGCCCTCGGGCTCATTCCCAGATAGCTCAATTGGCAGAGCAAGCGACTGTTAATCGCTAGGTTGCAGGTTCGAGTCCTGCTCTGGGAGCCAGTTGCTCATCGCGTGGGTCGGCGTGGTTGTGTGTCGAAGGGCCGTAGCTCAGTGGTTAGAGCAGGGGACTCATAATCCCTCGGTCGTGGGTTCGATCCCCACCGGCCCTACTGAGGGGACTTACGAAAATAAGTCCCGACCACTTACTAACTATAAGTGGCTCCCGTGGGCGATCTCCGGCCTCTACGCCGCGTGCGGGCGCCGGTAGAGGCGCTCGGCGTAGAGATTCATGAGAACCGTGCGGAACTCGTCGTCATCGAGGATCCTCGTGGGGATCGCCTCGTTCTCCTCCATCCGGACCACGATCGTGTCGCGGAGCCGTCGAGCGACGACCACGCAGACGCTGTCGAAGGGAGTGTGACGGGCCTGGTCGACGACGTCGAGGTCGGTCACCCCGGTCTCCTTGAACTGCTCGAGGAGGAACTGGCCCAGGAGGAGATGATCGCGCTCGCCGAGGTTCTCCACCCCGAGCTCGTTGAGCGCCTGGAGCGAACCGCCTGTACGTTGTGGAGTGGTCGCTGCGACGCGGCACTTCAGCGAATGGCTGCGAAGATTTCGGTGGGATGAGCCAGAAGTGTGACGACGTCGGTCGCCAGCGTCCGCACGGTCTCTGGAGTTCCGGACGTTCCCCCGAGGGAGTAGGGTACGGCGGACACGCGGGTCTCGGCCCGGGTACGGCTGGTCGTTCAGACTGTTCGGCGTCAGCGACGTCGACGAGTTCGAGGAGAGGCTGGTCGCGCACGGCCCACCGCCGGGGTCGTGGACGAGCACGCTGCCGAGGCTTCGTCGCCCCGTGGTGGGTCGCGCGGTGACAGCCCGACGCGGGGGGTCGCCAACGACATGAGGAGTGACAGTGCTGGGACATCATGTCTCGATGAGCGACAGCGAGGGGGACGTCCCGACGTCCACGGACGATCCTCGCTGGACGGCGCTCGCGGGCCCTCCGGCGCTCGGCCGGTCGGTACTGATCACCGCGGGGGACGAGGTCCCCACGCCGTGGCGGGGTTGCCCACGCATTGCGCTGAGCGACGCGACCCTGGCTCTGCCCGCGACGCTCGCCGACGTCCGGCGGGCTTTCCTTACTCGAACCCCGGTGGTCTACGAGATGGACGAGCGGATCACCAAACCGCGACCGGGCGTGGACTCCCGCGAGGCGTGGGAGGTCGCGGCGGACTTCGACTTCGTCGACGAGGCGGTGTGGCGGCTGGCCACCCTCAACGCGGTGGACGCGCGCACCGGCTCGTCGCCACCGTGGCCTCTCGGGCGACGGGCCGTGAGCAGTGGGGCGCGGCTCGCATCGAGCGGCGAGGGGGACGTCACACTGCCTGACGGCACCCCGCTCTGGTGCGACGGCGGCCCGTTGACGATGTGGCCGGCGGTCGACGAGGACCTGGGGGGAGTCGCCGTCGTGCCGCGACCGTCACTCGCCCGGGGCCACGTGGCGCCGCTCACGGCGAGCTCGATCGAGGCATCGCTGGCCCGGGACCAGCGTCAGGCCGTGACGGAGCCCCGGTCGCGGGCCCGGATCATCGCCCCCGCGGGTTCGGGCAAGACCCGGGTCCTGACCGAGCGAGCCCGGTACCTTCTGCGATCGGGCGTGCCCCCCACCGCCCTACTTCTCCTCGCCTACAACACGCGAGCGCAGATGGAGATGCGCGCACGCACGGGCGATCTCCCCGAGCTGCAGATCCAGACGATTAACGCGATGGGTCTCTCGCTCATCAACGGGACGAACGGGTTCAAGGCGCGCGGCGTCGCGCGCCGGACGATCCTGGAGGCGGAAGTCCGGACGATCGTGAGGAGCCTGCACCGCTTCCCCCGGGTGCGCAACGCCGATCCGCTCGCGGACTGGTTGAGTGCGCTCAGCGAGGTGCGTCTCGGACTGCGCGCACCCGAGCGCGTCGAGGCCTCATTCGGCGGCGACCTCGCCGGGTTCGCCGAGTTCTTCCCGCGCTATCGCCAGTACCTGGCGGACCACGGTCTGGTCGACTTCGACGAGCAGATCTACCTGGCCATCGAGGTGCTGCTGCGAGAGTGGCCGGTCCGATTCCACGCCGAGAGAATGGCCGAGGTCCTCCTCGTCGACGAGTTCCAGGACCTCCGGCCCGCCGATGCGCTCCTCGTGCGGCTGTTGGCCGGTCCCTCACTCTCGGTCTTCGCGGTCGGCGACGATGATCAGACCATCTACGGCTACTCCGGCGCCACGCCGGAGTGGCTCGTCGAGTTCGAGCGGTACGTTCCCCACGCCGCGCACCACGCGCTGGAGGTCAACTACCGCTGTCCCGCGCCAGTCGTCCGTGCCGCGCACCACCTGGTGGCGCACAATCGGGTGAGGGTATCCAAGGTGATCCGTCCGGGCGTGCACAACGTCGTCGACGATGACTCGCTCCGCGTTCGTGCGACGCGCGACTCGGTGGCGGCGGTACTTGCTCGCGTTCGCGAGTTGCTGGATCAGGGCGCGGCACCCCAGGAAATCGTGGTCCTCTCACGGGTCAACGTCCTTCTCGTCCCCGTGCTGGTGGCGCTGATCGAGTCGGGAACGCCCGTGACGTTGCGCGGCACCGACGCGTTCGTGTCGAGCCCCGGGGTGGACGGCGCTCTCGCGTGGCTCCGCCTGGGAATGGACCCGCGCGCCCTGGCGGGCGCCGACGTCGTGGCGGCCGCGCGCCGGCCAGGGCGCAGCATTAGCCCCAAGGCCCTCGAGTGGATGAGCGAGCAGTCGACGTTGGAGGGCCTCGGCCGTCTGGCCGCGAGGCTCGATGAGCGCACGTCGCGGCAGATTGCCGGCTTCGTCACCGATGTCACCCGACTGGCGACGCACCTTCGCCGCGCGACGAGTGCGTCAGCCATCCAGTTCATCGGCCAGCAGATCGGGCTCGACCGCGATCTGACGAAACTGGACGTCGCGCGACTGGGGAAGAACAAGGCCTCGACCTTCGACGACATGCGGGCGCTCATCGCTCTCGGCCGCCAGCACGCCGACCCGAGGACGTTCGAGAGCTGGTTGCGAACGTCGTTGAACGCCGCCCAGGACGCTCACGGCGTGGAGTTGGTCACGGTCCACAAGGTCAAGGGCCAGGAGTGGCCCCACGTGATCGTCTACGACGTCAGCGACGGCGTCTTTCCCCACCGCCTCAGCGAGGACCTCGAAGAGGAGCGCCGCGTCTTCCACGTGGCGATCACCCGCTGCGTGCGGTCGCTGACGATCGTGGCCGACGCCGATGCCCCCTCGAGCTTTCTCGCGGAGATGTCGGCGACGCCCGCCGCGGACCGCGCGCGCTCGCCGATCACGAGGGGCGCGACGCGGGTGGCGCCACCGGCGCGCGCGCCATCAGGGGAGCGGCGCCCTCCAACGAGACCCGACCAACGAGGTCGGCCGACGTCGCGGTCGGAGTGAGGCGTCGTCGTGGCGGCGATCCGGTCAGGGCACGGGTGAGGATGAGCGGCGCGCGGCTCGGAGGTGAGCGATGAACCAGTCGCGAGCGGCCTCGGCGGCGGCCTCGAGAGTCCCGGGCTCCTCGAACAGGTGCGTGGCGCCCGGGACGACGAGCAGACGGCTCTCGCAGCGCAGCTGGGCTTGGGCGTGGCGGTTCAGCTCGAGGACCACGTCGTCGTTGCCGCCGACGATCAGCAACGTCGCGGCGGTGACGTCGCCCAGTCGCGGACCGGCGAGGTCGGGTCGCCCGCCGCGCGACACCACCGCGGCGACGGCCACGCCGGACTCGCTCGCCGCCCAGAGTGCCGCCCCCGCGCCCGTGCTGGCGCCGAAGTAGCCCACTGGGAGGTTCCCCACGTCGGACTGGGTCGCGCACCACGCGGTGACCTCCACCAGGCGCCGCGCGAGCAGTGCGATGTCGAAGACGTTCGTCCGGTCGCGTTCCTCGGCGACGGTCAGCAGGTCGAAGAGAAGGGTCGCGAGGCCCGCGTGATTGAGCACATCGGCCACGTAGCGGTTGCGAGGGCTGTGGCGACTACTGCCGCTGCCGTGCGCGAAGATGACCAGGCCGGTGGCGTGCGCGGGTACGGTCAACTGGCCGGCGAGCGTCACGTCACCGGCCGTCACCCGCACTTCCTCGTCGCGCGCAGGAGGGTCATCCCCCGTGTCGTATGACGTGGCGGGGATCGGTGAGGTCGCGGCGCGTTCGAGGCAGTCGACGACCTCCTCGTCGGTGGTCTGGGTGAAGTTCTCGTAGAACTGCCCGATGGCGTAGAAGGGATCAGGGGTCTGCAAGCACACGAGCTCGTCGGCGGCGCCGCCCACGCGAGCCTCCCAGCCTCGTGGCGCCACCGGCACCGCCAGGATCACCCGAGCTGCTCCCTGGGCGCGAACGACCTGACAGGCGGCGCGCGCGGTCGACCCCGTCGCGATGCCGTCGTCGACCACGACCACCGTGCGACCCACGAGGGGGGTGCGCGCGCGGGCTCCGCGGAATCGGTGCACGCGCCGCTCGAGCTCGACCCGTTCCTGGTCCTCGACGCGGGCCAACTCGCTGGCGGACACGCCCGCGGCACGCATCACCTCGTCGTTGATGATGCGCACGCCGTCCTCGCCGATGGCCCCCATGCCCAACTCCGGTTGGGACGGCACGCCGAGCTTTCGCACCACGATCACGTCCAGCGGTGCGCCGAGGGCCACGGCCACCTCGAAGGCCACTGGTACGCCGCCACGGGGCAGGCCCAGCACGACCGGCGAGTCCTGGCGCAACTGCGTCAACCTCGCGGCCAAGCGACGTCCGGCGTCGACCCGATCGAGAAAGATCACGACGACCTCCTTGCCGTACCCACCATCCCCGGCTCGTATCGCTGGCGCCAGGGTCGATGGTCCCGATCTCGAGCCGGGCCGCGACCTGTGACCTACGTCCCTGTTACCCGTTTCACCGTGGTCGTAGGTTGCCGATGGTGGGCCAGAGTTCGTCCGACCCCGCGACGACGCGAGGCGGAGGACCGAATCCGGGGGTGCGCGTGAATCGAGGGGGACTCGCCCGTCCTTCGCGAGCGCCCGGCCGGTGCGATCACGGCCCCACGGACCTCAGGAGGACCGCATGAGTGGGGCCACGTCGTCTTCGGCCACGGTCAGGGGGTTGATTCGTGACGTGGGCGGCCGCTACTCCACGGAGATGGGCATTGACGTCACGGCGGGCGACGCGCAGGTGGAGCGATGGTTTGTCGCGGCCACGCTCTTTGGCACCCGCATCGCCGCTCGCGTCGCGCAACGTGCGTACGCCGAGCTGTACGGCGCCGGGATCAACCGGATCACGGACGCCGCGAGTCGAGCCTGGAGCGACCTCGTCGCCCTCCTGGACGCCGGCGGCTACGGGCGCTACGACTATCGCACCGCGACGCGTCTCCAGGACCTGGCCCGCGTGGTGCTCGAGCGCTACGGCGGCGAGGTGGCGCAGATCGGTCGGCGCTACGTCACGCCCGACGCGCTCGTGGCTGCGCTCGACGCACTGCCGGGTTGGGGTCCCGTCACGATTCGACTCTTCCTGCGAGAGCTACGCGGCGTCTGGCCGGGCGCCGCGCTGCCGCTCGACCCCCGAGCCCTGGAGGCCGCGCGTCGTCTCGGCCTCGTGGGCGACGCCCATTTCGAGGGGGACGCCCTCGGGCGCATCACCGACATCGCCCGGCGGGCCGGCTGCGACGAGCGCGACCTCGAGGCGGCGCTGGTTCGCGTCTCGCTCGGCCGTCGACCGACGCGGTGACGACGAGGCGCGCTCACCGTCGTCGGACGTGGTCGCCGCCGATCGCCGCTACGGCCCCGTCCCCTCGGCGACGATCGTCCAGCCCGTCGCCAGTCGGGCCACGGTGACGAAGTTGGTCGGCGCCTCCACGACCGGGTAGGGCTTGTGGGTCGTCTCGACCATCACCGCGGCGATCGCGTTCGGGGGCACCGAGCCCACGTACTCGCTCGTGGAGCCGTCCGGATTCGCGCAGCGGTGGACTCCGCGGGACTGCTGGACTACGTTGAGCACCCACTGTCGGTCCCCGACGAAGGAGACCGGGCCGAGGTGCTTGGCGTCGTAGTAGAGGGTGACGGCCGTGCGCACCGCCGGCGCCAGGGGGGCCGTCGGCGAGGTAGCCAGGGACCAGCACGCGGCGAGGGCGCCGGTCGGGGTCACGGTATTCGAGTGGGACGAGACGGCACCGAACCCGACGGAGTTCCTCGCGACCACCGTGAACGAGTACGCGGTGCCGTTCCTCAGGTGTCGCACGGTGCACGAGGTCGTTGCCGTCGTGCAGGTTCGCGCGTCGGGTCGCGAACTGACCGTGTAGCTCACGATCGCCGCACCACCGTCGGATCGGGGAGGGGACCAGCTCACGAGGGCTGACCGATCGTGGGCCACGGCGTGCACGGACCGCGGTTGGGACGCGACCGACGCCGTTGTTCGCAGTGAGTAGATCGCCACGGCGACGATTGCGGCGAGCACGACGACGATGACCCCTACCAGGACCGGGCGCCGCCAAAAGGATGCACTCATGGGGACGTCCTCCCCCCCACACACCGCGTCTAGCACCGATGCGACGGGTCCGCCAACTCGGTGCGACGGCGACGAGCCGCGGGCCTCGGGAGTCGCCTCTCTCCGGACGAGCGGGACTGGACGGTCGTCCGTGGGCGGGAGGATGCCGCCGAGCCGCAGACGAGATCGATCTCATCGATGACAGCACGTCGTCGAGGCGGCGCAGGAGATGCAGGGCGCGGAGCCCCGTGTTCTTGTTCACGTCGAGTACGGCGGCGAGGTCGACG
>JAJYNX010000015.1 GCA_021786095.1 Actinomycetes bacterium
AGCAGAGTGACCGCGGGTGCGTCGTCGCGCGCGATCCTACGCCGACGCTCGCGTGGAATGCCCGGTGACACCCTGCGACCTTACCGATCGGACCGCCCCTCACGGCGTTCTCCCGGACCGGGCGGGACCCGACCGTGACGTGCGGGGGGAATCGCGCGGTCCCGGCCAGCGGGAGGGATCATCCGCCCGATGAGCAGAGAGAGAGGTGGCGGCACGAAGGGGACGAGCGTCCGGTTGACGTGCGCTGTTTGCGTTGGCGGCGGTACGATACGTACGTCGCGCGAAAGGAGAGGCGATGCCACTGTCAGAGCACGAACAGCGGATACTGGATCAACTCGAAGAGTCGCTCTCCAAGCACGACCCGCGGTTCGTCAAGAGCGTGCGTGAGACGAACGTCTACGTTCACGGCGGACGGCGCGTGCGCTGGGGCGTAGCGGGCTTCGTGGCGGGCCTGGCGATTCTGGTCGCGTTCTTCTCCTACTCGATCCTGCTCGGGCTGGTAGGCGTGGCGCTCATGTTCGTCTCGGCCATCGTGGTGGAGCGCAATGCGCGCCTGCTGGGACGGGCCTCGTGGCGCGATCTGACTCGTTCGGGCCAGGGGGAGGCCGCCAGCGCGGCGGTGGGACCGCGAACGGCCTCGATCCGCGAGTGGCTGCTGCGCCAGCGACGCCGCGAGCAGTGAGTCACGGTCCGGTTTCGACGGTGGTCGCGCGCCTCGCCATCACGTGAGTCGAGTCGAGTGGTGGCCGCGCGGTGCGGCGAGGGGCGTTCGGTCGGATCCCGTGAGCGGGTTCGTGGTGGCGCGAGCGGCCTGGCGGCTGCGTCGGCGGGGCTGGTGGCGGCGGCCCCCCTTTCTCCCGTTGCCCGATCGGGCGTACTGGCACTTTCGAATGGTGACGGCGACGGGGGAGACGGGGTCGCGTCCGTCGTGGTCGATGGTCGCCGACGCCGCACGGTGGTCGCGGTATCAGGCGCGGCGGCGGTAAGTTCGTGCTGTGGGACGGGTCCTCCTGCTCAACGCGACCTTCGAGCCGCTGCAGCTCGTGAGTGAGCGCCGCGCGGTGGTGCTGCTCCTGGGTGGACGGGCCGAGGCGGTGGTGACACCTGAGGAGCCCGTCTGGTATCACTCGGCGAGTTGCGACGTGGCGGTGCCCGCAATCGTGCGCCTCGCGGAGATGGTGCGGCTTCCCTCGCGTGTGCGCACGCCGCCTCTGACGCGTCGCTCGCTGCTGTTGCGCGACGCGTTCACTTGCGCGTACTGCCTGGAGCACGCCGATACCGTCGATCACGTCGTCCCGCGAAGTCGGGGAGGGCGCCACGAGTGGACCAACGTGGTCGCCGCGTGCCGTCGCCACAACATGCTCAAGGGTGATCGGCTGCTCGAGGAGTTGGGGTGGCGCCTGCATTTCGAGCCCCGTGCGCCCACGGGGCCGTGGTGGCGCTGGCGCCACGTGCCCGACCCCGACCCCCTGTGGGCGCCCTTCCTGCCCCTGGCGTCGTGAGGGACGAGGCTCGCGAGCTCTACGACTACGACAGCCTGCGCGCGAGGAGCGAGGCGTGCATGGTGGTGGCGCGGGTACCGAGTCTGACGCTGGTTCTGGGGGGACATCAGGATCTTTCGGTCCTGGGCCCGCGCGTGGCACGAGATGGGGTGGCGCTACGGCGTCGGCGGGGCGGGGGCGGACTGGTGGCGTTGCGGCCGGGCGACCTCTGGGTGGACTGGTGGTTGCCGTCGAGCGACTCGCGGTGGTCGCCCGACGTGGGCGTCAGTTCGCGTCTCGTGGGGGGGTGGTGGCGCGCGGTCCTGGCCGAGCGCGTGGCCGGTGACGTGCGCGAGCACGGGGGTCGCCTGGAGGTTGACCCCGCTCTAGGGGTCATGTGCTTTGCCGGTCGCGGACCGGGTGAGGTCTTCGTCGACGGCCGCAAGGCCGTCGGCGTCACGCAGTGGCGGGTGCGTGAGGGGACCTTCCTCTCGACGGTGGTTCACGCCCACGAGACGCGCGACGTCCTGCGCTACCTTCGTTACGTGCCACCGGGTCTCGAGGAGGCCCTGAATCACCAGACCCTGGTGTCGTTGGCCCTGGACGCCACGGATGTGCTGGCGGCGCTCGGTGAGGCCTCGGGGGGCTTCGATGTCCACCACTACGCCGTGGTCTGACCCTCACTGATTCACCGATCCCCGCCACTCGTCGGTCGCCCGTGATCGCGTCGTCGACGAACAGGACCCGATTCTCCCAGGGCGAGCGGTGGACAGCCTCCGCCCCGATGTCGTTTCCAAAGGGAGCAAAGTGGTGTACTGTGTCACGAAGTGGGGCAAAGTGGTGCTCTGCGGAGGGATTAGGACATGCTCGGGTTCGTCGGACAGTTTCAGCACTCGCTGGACGCGAAGGGCCGACTCATCCTGCCCGCACGCTTTCGGCCCGAGTTCGAACACGGTGGGCACCTGAGTCCCAATACCGAGGGGTGCGTCGCGCTCTGGACGCCGGGGGAGTTCGCGCGCCAGACCCGGGAGCGTATGGAGCAGAGCCGCGCCGGCGGTGCCCTGGAGCGCCAACAGGTTCGCTACTGGGCCGCGAACTCCTCGGACGTCGAGTTCGATCGACAAGGACGGTTCGCGCTCCCGGCGGTCATCCGCGAGTACGGCGGGCTCAGCGGCGACGTGTTGGTCGTCGGTGCACTGGATCACCTCGAGCTCTGGGCCCCCGAGGTGTTCGCGGCCAAGGTCAATCCGGCGGAGTCGCTCTTCAAAGAGGGTAGTTACGAGTGAGGGGAGTGGTGTTCGAGTGTGCGTCACGGACCACGTGCAGCCTGACAACGGACGATGCGGGCAGGGACAACTCCTCCGCCCCCCTGTTCGTGTCGTCGGTTGACAGGCTGCAGATGGCCCGCGACACGTTCCACGTCCCCGTCCTCGAGCGCGAGGTGGTGTCGTACCTGAGTGCCAGCGCGGGGGGTGTCGTCATCGACGCCACGCTGGGTGGTGGCGGTCACGCCTCGGCCCTGTTGCGCGCCGTGCCCGACGTGCGCCTGCTCGGACTGGATCGCGACCCCGAGGCCCGTGAGGCGAGCCGCCAGCGCCTCGAGCCGTTCGGGTCACGAGTGCGGGTGATCGACGCGACCTTCGCCGATCTTCGTGACGTACGCGAGCGCGAGGATGACTTCATCGGCGCCGCTCCGGTGAGGGGAGTCCTCATGGATCTCGGGGTCTCCTCGCACCAGCTCGACGACGGGCGGCGGGGCTTCTCCCTACGCGTCGACGCGCCCCTGGATATGCGCATGGACCCGTCGACGGGGCTTGACGCGGCGTCGGTGCTCGCGCGTCTCGACGAGGAGCAGCTGCGGACCCTCCTGGCTCGCCACGGCGAGGCGCGCTTCGCCCGAGCGATCGCCGCGTCGATCGTGTCGAGCCGTCCCCGCACCACGTTCGAACTGGTCGCCGCGGTCGAGCGGGCGGTGCCGCCGGCGCACCGTCGACGGGGCCACGTGGCGACGCGCACGTTCCAGGCACTGCGGGTGCTGGTCAACGACGAGGAGTTCCAACTGCGCGAGGGGCTTGCCGCGGCTCTGGACGTGCTGGACCTCGATGGGGTCCTCGTGGTGATCGCGTATCACTCCGGCGAGGACCGCGTGGTGAAGGACGTTCTGGCGGAGGCGGCGAGCGGTGGCTGTCGCTGCCCGGTGGAACTCGGATGCGTGTGCGGGGCGATCCACCGCGTCAGCGTGGTCAAGGCCAGCGCGATGATGGCGTCGGCCGAGGAGATCGCGAGCAATCCACGGTCGCGATCCGCTCGGCTACGGGTCGCCCGAAAGATCGTGCCGTGAGCGTCGTCACCCTTCCGCGGCGCGGCGACATCCCGCTTCCGCGCCACCCCCTGGCGCCTTCTCCGGTTCGCCGTCGTCCCCGACCGCCCGCTCATCGAGCGGGCGCGGCGCGGCGCAACGCGGTGCGGTCGCTGTGGCGCGGCGCCACTGCGGCCCGAAAGTCCACCCTGGTGCTGGCCGCGGCGGTGGTGCTGTCCCTGGGGGGGAGCATGCTGGTCGCCAATCGTCAGGTCCAGATCCACCAGCTCCAAAGCCAGTTGTTGCAGGTTCAGTCAAGTTACGCTGAACAGGTGGGAACCCTGACCAGTCGGGCGGCTCCGAGTCGAATCGCGGCGGCCGCGGGCGCGTTGCACCTGGTCGACCCGGTCGTCGTTCTAGAAGTACCGTCAACGTCGCTTGATGCGCCCCTGCCGCTACCGAGATTCTCTGGTTACGCACCGGTCACATCAAGGACGAATCGGTGACCGCGAGGCTGGACTCGCCGCCGACACGCGTTCGCGCCCAGCCGAGCCGCGGGCGCCGACGCGCGACACCGGGGCGACGCCTTCGTCTGTTTCAGGCGGTGACGACGCTGGCGCTGGTGTCGCTGGTGGTGCGCCTCGTGATGATTCAGGTCGTGGACCACGCCCACTACGCGGCGCTCTCGGTCGCGCAGGTGCGCCAGAACATCACCACCACCGCCCTGCGAGCCGGCATCTACGATCGCTACGGTCAGGTTCTCGCGGTCTCGCGACCCACGTCGCTCGTCCTCGCGGATGACTTCCAGATCGCTCACCCGGCGGCCGAGGCGCGCGCGATGTCGCCGATCGTCGACGTCGGCGTCGCCAAGCTGCGTCGGTTGCTCAGTGAGAAGAACGGGTACGTCATCGTGAACAACCAGCTCACCCTGGCGGCGGGCCACCGACTCGCGCTGATGGCGTTTCCCGGCATCGTCGTGGAGAACTCATCGGTGCGCTCGTACCCGAACGGCCCGGTGGCGACGTCCGTCCTGGGCGGGGTCAATTCGTCGGGGGCGGGGTCGGCGGGTCTCGAGTACGCCTACCAGCGCGTTCTCGCGGGTCAAAGCGGCATCACCCGGGCCTACGTCTCGGCGTCGGGCATCAACCTGCCCAGTTCCTACAGCGCCGTGATACGAAGGGCCGTGCCCGGCGTCGGGCTCGAGCTCTCCCTCGACACGGCCTTGCAGTTCGTGACGGAGCGGGTGCTGGCGCACCAGATCGCGGCCACGCGAGCGGTGACGGGCGTGGCGGTGATGATGGACGTGAAGACTGGTCAGATCCTGGCGGACGCGTCGCTCGTGAACACGAGGACCAAGGCGGGTCCCCTAGGACCGATCCCCGCGTGGGGTCAATCGGTGGGAGTCCCGGGCATCGAGCAGACCATCAGCAACCTGCCGTTCACGCAGGCCTACGAGCCGGGGTCGGTCTTCAAGGTGGTCACGTTCTCGGCGGCCCTCCAGGACGGCATCGTGACGCCGAGCACCGTCCTCGCCATTCCGAGCGGAGTGATCGTGGGCGGGCGCTACTTCCACGACGCCGAGCCCCACGGCCTGATCCACTACACCGCGACGCAGGTGCTGGCGTACTCCTCGAACATCGGTACCTACGAGATCGCCAATCGACTGGGTGAGTCGCGCCTCCTGGCCCAGGTCCAGCGCCTCGGATTCGGCCAGATGACGGGGGTGAACCTCCCCGGTGAGACGGCTGGCCTGCTCGTGAACGCCGCGAGCTGGTACGCGAGCGACATGGCCGCGTTGCCCATCGGGCAGGTCGACGCCGTGCCACCGATCCAGGTCCTGGACGCCTTCAACGCGATCGCCAACGGGGGGGTCTTCGTTCCGCCCCAGATCGTGCGAGGCTACGTGCAGGCGAACGGCAAGGTGACGCCCGCGCCCGCGGGTCCGAGCCATCGGGTGGTCTCCGCGGCGGTCGACGCGACACTCGTGCACATGCTCCAGAAGGTGGTTCTCTACGGAACCGGCGTCAACGCGATCATCCCGGGGTACACGGTGGCCGGCAAGACGGGGACGTCCAACGTTCCCTACCCGGGTAAGGATCTCTTGCTCCCGGGGGCCTTCGACGCGACGTTCGTCGGCTTCGCGCCCGCGAACGCGCCGGTCCTGTCGATGATCGTCATGCTCGAGCGACCCGAGACCACCATCTACGGGGGGTCTGCGGCGGCGCCGGTGTTCCAGCAGGTCATGTCCTACGCCCTGCACCACTACGACATCCCGGCGTCGGGGGCCATCGTGCATCCGCTGCCCGGCAACGCCGGTATCGGCTCGGACGTGACCTGATGCAGCTCGGAGACCTGCTCGACGATCTCACGCTGGACGTGGCCACCGGGCGTCTCGAGATCGATCGCGTGGAGATCGACTCGCGACGCTGCGAGCCGGGAACCCTGTTCTTCGCGATGCCGGGACACGCGACGCACGGACGGCGTTTCGCGGCGGACGCCGTCCAGCGCGGCGCGGTGGCGGTGGTCGCCGGGGAGCCGCTCGCGTTGGCGGTCCCCGTCGTGGTCGTTCCCGTGACCCAGCTGCGTGCTCTGCTCGCCCACGCCAGTGCCACGGTGGTCGGTCACCCCGAGCAGCGCACGGAACTGGTCGGGGTGACGGGCACCAACGGCAAGACCACGGTCACCACCCTGGTGGCCGAGATCGCCCGCGAGGTGGGGTGGAATGCGGCCAGTATCGGCACCCTGACTCACGAGCGCACCACACCGCCGCCGCCGGAGTTGTGGCGAACCCTGGCGGCCATCGACACCACGCACCAGCCCGGACGCCGGTCGGTGGTGGCGATGGAGGTCTCCAGTCACGCCCTGGACCAGGGCCGGGTCGACGGCATCTGCTTCGACGTGGCGGCGTTCACCAACCTCGGTCACGACCACCTCGACTACCACCACACGATGGAGGAGTACTTCGCCGCCAAGGCCCAGCTGTTCACGCCCGAGCGCGCGCGCCACGCGGTGCTGTGGTGCGACGATCCCTACGGCGAGCGGCTGGCGTCGTCGGCGACGATCGCCCGTCACTGCGTGTCGCGCGCGGACGCGCTCGACGTCGTCAGCTCCGTCGACGGGACGAGCTTCACGTGGCGGTCCCTGCCCGTGCGCACGGCGCTGGTGGGTGGCTACAACGTGGACAACGCCCTCGTGGCGATGGCCGTCGCGTCGGTTCTCGGCATGAGCGACGCCAGCATCGTGGCGGCGATGGAGAAGGTCAGCGGCATCGCCGGACGCTTCGAGGTGGTTCATCGCGGCGCCTTCAGCGTCGTGGTGGACTACGCGCACACGCCCGAGGCACTGGCGCGGCTCCTGGGCGACGTGCGCGCGATGGCGGGCTCGGGTCGACTGATCACCGTGTTCGGCTGCGGCGGGGAGCGCGACCGCGAGAAGCGTCCCGCGATGGGGGCCGCGGCGAGCGTGGCGTCGGACTTCACGATCGTCACGTCGGACAATCCGCGCGGCGAGGCACCCGCGGCGATCGTCGACGAGATCATGACGGGGGTCGTGGCGGGTGCGGACGTGCGTCGAGTGATCGAGCGCCACGAGGCGATCGAGGCGGCGCTGCGGGCCGCCGCGCCGGGCGACGTGATCGTCATCGCGGGCAAGGGGCACGAGACCACCCAGGTGGTGGGCGAGCGTGTCGTACCCTTTGACGACCGCGCGGTGGTGCGCGAGATCGTGGAGGAGTTGGCGTGCTGAGTCTGATGGAAGCGGGGGGCGTCTCGTTTCTGGTTGCCCTGCTGCTCACTCCGCTGTGGATCAGCTTCCTGCGCGCCCATTCGCTGGGCCAGCAGATCCGTGACGACGCACCCTCGACGCACCTGGTCAAGGCGGGCACGCCCACCCTGGGCGGTGTCATCATCATGTTCGCCGCGCTGTGCGGCTACCTCATGGGCCACGTCGGCACGGCGCTGTCGTTCACGCGCGCTGGCGTGCTCGTGATCGCGGTGACCCTGGCCTCAGGACTGCTCGGGTTCGCCGACGACCTGGTGGCGATCCGCAACGCGCGCAACCTGGGGCTGAACAAGCGGGGCAAGTTCGCGGGTCAGCTGGCCATCGCAGCCGTCTTCGCCGGACTCGCGGTCGGCTGGGTGCACACCTCGACCAACCTCTCCTTCACGCGCTGGTCCCTGCCGGGCTGGAACCTGACCGCGACCGGATGGGTGGTGCTGGCCATCGTGGTCGTCATCGCTACGTCCAACGCCGTGAATCTGACCGACGGGCTCGACGGACTGGCGGCGGGAGCGGCGACGTTCTGCTTCGGCGTGCTCTCCATCATCGGCTACTGGCAGTTTCGCCACTACGCGATCTACCATCTGCACTCGTCGCTCGACCTCGGGCTGGTGGCCGTGGGCCTGGTGGGAGCGTGCCTGGGCTTCCTGTGGTGGAACGCGGCGCCCGCGAAGATCATCATGGGCGACACGGGGTCACTGGCGATCGGGACCGGGCTGGGCGCCCTGTGCCTGCTGATGAATCTGGATCTGCTGCTGGTGATCCTGGGGGGTCTCTTCGTGGCCGAGACCTCCTCGGTGATCCTCCAGGTGCTGAGCTTTCGACTCTTCGGGCGGCGAATCTTTCGAATGGCCCCGTTCCACCACCACTTCGAGTTGCGCGGCTGGCCGGAGACCACGGTGATCGTCCGCTTCTGGATCCTCGCGGGGCTGCTCGCCGCGATGGCGCTGGGCATCTTCTACGGTGACTTTCTGCAGATCGCGAAGGTGGTCTGAGTGACCCGCCCGAGTTCTCTCGTCGGCGCACGGCCCGACCGGGTCGACGACGGCCGCGGGCTCGTCCAGCCACTACCCCGGGGGGACCACGACGCGCGCATGCTGGTGCTGGTCGTGACCCTCCTGGTCGCCTTCGGCACGGTGATGGTGGCCTCGGCCAGCGAGGGGGTGGCGGCCACCACCGGCGGCTCGACGTGGGGGCTGATGGTGCGCGACCTCGTCTACCTGGGCTTCGGCGCCGTGGGGTTCTACGTCGTGGCGCGCGTGCGCCTCTCGTACCTGGTGCGACGGGCACCGCTGGTGATGGCGATCGCCCTGGGTCTGTTGGCGGCGGTGAAGGTGATCGGCGTGAGCGCCAACGGGGGCAAGCGGTGGCTGAACCTGCACATCATCGACCTGCAGCCGTCGGAGCTGTTCAAGTTCGCGACTGTGCTGTTCGTCGCCTGGATCGTCGAACGCCATCGCGACGAGATCAATCGCTGGGGCCCGCTGGCGCGATGGACGCTGCCCGTCGTCGCGGGGGCCGGCCTGATCGTGCTCGAACCCGACATCGGGACGTCCTCGGTCGTGGTGGCGATCGCCTTCATGATGCTCGTCGCGGCGGGCCTGGCGTGGCGGATGCTGTTTCGAGTGGCGCTCCTCGGGCTGCTCGCCTTCGGGGGGTACATGGTCTATCGCCCGTACTCCGCGCGTCGCTTCTTCTCGTTCCTGCACCCCAATCAGGATCTGCTCGGCAGTGGCTACCAGCTGCTGCAGTCGAAGATCGGCCTGGGGGCGGGCGGGCTCACGGGACTCGGGCTGGGTCATAGCCGCGAGAAGTGGGGGCTGTTGCCCAACCCCCACACGGACTTCATTTTCACGATCGTGGGCGAGGAGCTCGGCCTGCTGGGAACCGTGGCGGTGATCGGCCTGTTCGTGTGGTTCCTCTTCGTGGCCGTCCGCATCGCCCAGCGCTCGTCGAACGACGTATACCGGGTGATGGTGGTGGGCATCACCACGTGGATCATGCTCGAGGTGATCATCAACGTGGCCTCGGTCGTCGGCTGGTGGGCGGTGACCGGCGTGCCGCTGCCGTTCTTCTCCTACGGGGGCACGGCCCTGATCACCGAGCTGGCCGCGATCGGCCTGGTCTACAACATCGCCCACGATCGCAGTCGCGGCGCGACGTCCCCGCGTCCGTCGCAGGCTCCGCCCGGCTCGCCCGGCCGCGGCTTCGGGTCGCGGGGGAGGTCGCGATGAACGAGGTGGTGATCACGGGCGGCGGTACCGGTGGGCACATCTTTCCCATGCTGGCCCTGGCGGACGCCCTACGCGACTCGGGAGCGCCCGCGAGCGCGCTGCGCTTCGTCGGAAGCCGGCGAGGCCAGGAGGCGGCCCTCCTGTCCGGTTCGGTGCCGCTGACACTGCTGGCCGGGCGGGGCATCCAGCGCTCGTGGTCGGCGCGCGCGTGGCGCCAGAACGTGGGGGCGGCGGCGGGCCTGGTGGGCGCTGGTGTCGCCGCGGCCTACTGGGTCGGCCGGTGGCGTCCGGCGGTGGTGGTGTCCTTCGGCGGCTACGCCTCCCTGGCCGTGAGCGTGGCCGCGGTGCTCTGGCGTCGCCCGTTGGTTCTGGTGGACCTGGACGCGGTGCCGGGCGCCGCCCATCGTCTGGTGGCGCGCTTCGCCACGCGCCGGTGCGTCGCCTTCGCCGACGACGACCCGCGCGGCGTGGTGACCGGGGTGCCGGTGCGTCCGGCGATCGCCGCGATTGACCGCTCGCCGTCCTCGCGCGAGCACGCACGAGCGGCGCTCGACCCTCCGCTCGACCCGTCACGGCGAGTCGTGGTCGTGATGACCGGATCGCTGGGCGCGGCGAGCGTGAACCGCGCGGTGAGCGAGCTCGCGGCGCGCTGGGCGGACCGCGACGACTTGGCTCTGATCCACGTGACCGGCCGGCGTGACGAGTCGTGGGTGCGCGCCGCTCAGCCCGCCGGGGCACGCCTCGACTATCGCGTGATTGGCTTCGCCGACATGGCGACCTGGTGGGCGGTGGCTGACGTCGCCGTGTGTCGTGCGGGTGCCGCGACGGTGGCGGAGCTGACGACGCTGGGCATCGCGTCGGTCCTGGTGCCGTTGCCGGGGGCGCCGGGGGATCACCAGACCCGTAACGCGCGACGCGTCGAGGAGGCGGGTGGCGCCGTGATCGTGGCCGACGCGCGCTGCGACGCCACCACCCTGGGCGACGCGTTGCGCACGATCTTGAGTGGTGAGAGGGCGACGGTGATGGGCGAGGCCGCGCGCCGTCTGGCGCACCCCGACGCTGCCGCGGCGATCGCGCGCGTCGTGCGCGAGGTGGGCGGTCTGGCGTGACGATCTTCGAGCCCGGTCGGCGTGTGCACGTCGTGGGCGTCGCGGGCGCGGGGATGAGTGGCGTGGCGCGACTCCTGAGCGAGCGCGGCTGCGTGGTCTCGGGGAGCGACGATCGGGCCTCGCCCGAACTCGAGGAGCTGGTCGGCGCCGGCGTCGACGCGCGAGTGGGCCGCGACCCCCACCACGGTGAGGGCGCGGAGGTGGTCCTCTGGTCGCCCGCGGTGGCGGCGTCGCACGTGGAGCTGGTGGCGGCGCGCGAGCGCGGGGCTGAGCTGGTGCCGCGCGCGCGGGCCCTGGCCGAACTCGGCCGGTTGGAGCCGGTCATTGGCCTGACGGGCACGCACGGCAAGACGACGGCCACGTCGATGATGGTGCACGTGCTGAACGCGGCGGGGCGCGACGACTCTCGTCTGGTCGGGGCGCCGGTGCGCGGGGTGGGCCCCAACGGGCACTGGGGCGGTCCCCAGCTCGTCCTGGAGGTCGACGAGAGCTACGGGACCTTCGCGCTGCTCGAGCCCTTCGCCCTGGGACTGCTCAACGTGGAGCCCGATCATCTCGATCACTACGGCTCGCTCGATGCGCTCGAGGCGGCGTTCACCGCACTCGTCGCGCGCACCACGGGTCCGGTGGTGGCGTGGGGTGACGACCCCGGCGCGTCGCGGGTGGGCGCGGGGGCGGGCCGCGACGTCCAGTGGGTGGGTCGCGACGCGCGCCACGCGTGGCGCGCGCGCCACGTCGAGCTCGCCCGTCGTACGAGCCGCTTCGTTCTCGAGGGACCGGCGACGTCGCTCGCGGTCGATCTCGCCGTGCCCGGCGCTCACAACGTGGCCAACGCCGCCGTCGTGGCGGTGCTGGCGCTGGCCCTGGGAGTGGACCGTGCGGACGTGGTCCGGGGACTGAGCGCGTTTCGCGGCGCCCCGCGGCGCTTCCAGTTTCTCGGGGTCTGGCGCGGTGCGGACGTCTACGAGGACTACGCGCACCTGCCGGGGGAGATCGCGGCGACGCTGGACGCCGCGCGCGAGGGCGGGTACCGCCACGTGACCGCGGTCTTCCAGCCGCACCGGGTCACCCGCACCGCGACACTCGCCGGCACCTTCGCGGGGGCCTTCGCCGCGGCGTCGCGGGTGGTGGTCACCGACATCTACACCGCCGGTGAGGCGAACCCCGAGGGTCTGACCGGTGAGGTGGTACGCGACGAGCTCGTCGCGCTGCGCGGCGCGCGTGACGTGGCCTACGCCCGTGATCTGGTTGGGGTCGCGGCGTTGTTGGGCGAGTGGACCGAGCCCGGCGACGCCATCATCCTGCTGGGAGCCGGTGACGTGGCCGAGGTGGCGACGCACTTGTCCGGAGGCCTCGCGTGACGTCGATCGACGCGTTGGTGGCGCGCGCGGGGACGCGCGCGCGCGAGCACGCGCCCCTCGGCGCGATGACGACCTACCGCGTAGGGGGGCGCGCGCGTGTGCTGGTGTCGGCGTCGAGCGTGTCCGACCTCGAGGAGCTGGCTCCATTGATCGAGGCGACGCAACTCCCGCTCGTGGTGATCGGTAACGGCTCCAATCTCCTAGTAGCGGAGGGGGAGCACCAGATCGTGGCGCTGCATCTCGTGGGCGAGTTCGCCGACCTGCGCTGGCGGCGCGAAGGCGATGTCGTCGTCGTCGAGGCGGGTGGCGCGGTGGACCTGCCCGTCGCCGCCCGACGTCTGGCACACGCCGGGGTCGGCGGCTTCGAGTGGGCGGTCGGGGTGCCGGGCACCGTGGGCGGGGCGGTGGCCATGAACGCCGGTGGTCACGGCTCGGACATGGCCGCCAGCGTGCGCACGGTGACGCTCTGGCGCGGCGGGCTCGAGGTGGTGGGCGCGGAGGCGATGGGTTTCGCCTACCGCACCAGCTCTCTCGGGGCGGGTGACGTGGTGATCGCGGCCACCTTGCACCTGGCGCCGGGCGATCCCCAATGGTCCGACGAGCGGATTCGCGAGATCGTGCGGTGGCGGCGAGCGAATCAGCCGGGTGGCGCCAACGGGGGCAGCGTCTTTCGCAACCCCGAGGGCGACGCGGCGGGACGCCTGATCGAGGCGGCGGGCTGCAAGGGTCTGCGCGTGGGCTCGGCCGTGGTGAGCGAGAAGCACGCGAACTTCATCCTGGTCGACGCCGCCGGACGCGCGGACGACGTCCACGACCTGATGGTGATGGTGGCCGGGCGCGTGCGCGAGGCGACGGGAGTGACCCTGGTGGCCGAGAATCGTCTCCTGGGTTTCGAGGAGCGGTGAGACGCGCCCGGGCTCGCGAGGCGG
>JAJYNX010000065.1 GCA_021786095.1 Actinomycetes bacterium
GCCCCAGCCCAGATCGTTCCCCAGCGAGTCACCAATCTCGAGCACCGTGCAGTGGCCGACAGCCCGTACCGGCACGGGACGCGAAGCTGTGGTGGTCGCGGTGGTCGCGGTGGTAGTGGTCGCGGTGGTGGTGGTCGCGGTGGAAGTGGTCGCGGTGGTGGTGGTCGCGGTGGACCCCGAGGAGGACGGAGGGGAGGGGGACGACGTCGGGCTCGACGGCGACGCCATGACGAACCCGCACCCCCGGGAGGGCTCGTCGAGCGTCAGCGCCGTGGAGACCACGTTCGATGAGCTCGCGGCTGGACCACTCGCCGACGGCGCAGTGGTCGACGTGACGACGGTGCGGGAGGTCACGCCACCGGACGTCGTAGTGGTCGGTGATGTCGAGGTGGTCGGTGACGTCGTCGTGGGCGCCAGCACGATGGCGCGCGACGAACCGTGGCCCGGAGGGCGCGACACGGCCACGCCCGTCGCCACCAGGGCCACGGCTGACAGTGCCAGAGCCGTGCGCAATGGCCATCGCCGCGGGCCACGCGGCGGCGAGGAGGGCGTCATCGAATCCACCGTAACCGTCGGACCCCGGCCGGCCCCATCGGTCGGGACCGACGTGCCGTCCAGGTCACAGGGGGCGGATCACCTCGACGCCATCATCGCCACTCGACATCGCGGGGCGTGCTCAACGACCGCTCGCCGCGCCTCCAACCCACCCCGAGCGCCCACTCAACTCGCCGGCCGGTCGAGCGTGGCCATCCACTCGTCGCTCGTCGTCACCACGGCCTGACGAGGCAGCACCTTGTCCATGAGCACCCGGTGCACCTCCTCGTCGGCGTCGGCGCAGGCGTCGCGCAGGATCGTGATCCGATAGTCGAGGTCCGCGGCCTGACGCGTCGTCGAGAGCACGACGCCACTCGTCGCGATCCCAGTCAGGATCAGCCCGTCACGCGAACCACTACGCAGCACGACGTCGAGGTCACTGCCGGTGAACGCGCTGACGCGGCGCTTGACGACCACGATCTCTCCCGGACGAGGCGCCACGGCGGCGTGGACCTGCGTAGCGGGTGCTGACTCGCTCATCGCCTGGGCCGAGGCGAGAGCGGCGAAGGCGCGGTTGCGCGGGCTGATCTCCGGTGCCCCCTCACGGAAGGCCACCCGCACGAAGATCACCGGAAGCCCGTGATGGCGCGCCGCCTCCAGCGCGGCGGCCACCCGATCCAGCAGAGCCGCCCCGGCCGAGCCCAGTCGTTCGACAATCCCGTTCTGCACGTCCATCACCAAGAGCGCGTCACCCATCGTCATCCTCTCGCTCGCACCGTGTGCATGATCCAGGTGCACGCTAGCGGCGCCGCGTGGCGCGATCAGCCGTTCAGGTCGCGCAGGCGGTAGCCCACGCCCGGTACCGTCTCGATAAGCAGCCCGTCATCAAGGAGCTTGGTCCGCAGGCGGTGCACGTACGCGTGCACGTAGGCGCTCTCGTCCCCGTAGCCGGGTCCCCACACCGAGGACAGGATCATCTGGTACGTGCACGTGCGTCCGGCGAAGCGGGCGAGGTACGCGAGAACGCCGAACTCCTTCGCGGTGAGGTCCACCACGTGCTCACCGCGGCGCACCTCGTGGTGGACCGCGTCGATGGTCAGCGAGCCGGCCTCCAGGACGGCGGGGATCTCGGGGACGTCGCCGGAGCGGCCTCGCAGGACTGCTCGGATCCGTGCCTCGAGCTCGCCCATCGAGAACGGCTTGGTCACGTAGTCGTCGGCCCCTCCATTGAGTGCGGCGATCTTGCTCTCCTCGGCTCCAGTCGCCGACAGGACGATCAGCGCCACGTCGCTCCACTCACGCACGCGTCGGCAGACTTCCAGTCCGTCGAGGTCCGGCAGTCCCAGATCCACGATGACGACGTCGGGTGCCGTGAGGGCCGTCTGCTCCAAACCCTCCTGACCTCGCGTCGCCGTGGCCACCTCGTGACCCGCCGCCCGCAAGCCCACGCGCAACGCGCGCAGCAGCGACGAGTCGTCGTCGATCACGAGCACCCGGGCCACTACTCCTCCCCCGGCACGGGCGTAAGGGTGAACACGAAACGTGCGCCACCGGCGGGGGCGTCCTCGTACCACAGCCGCTGACCGTGCGCCTCGACGAAGGTGCGCGCGATCGTGAGGCCGAGTCCCGCCCGCCCCCCCGTGTCGAACTGCGTGAAGCGGTCAAAGATCCGCTCGCGATCGGCCGGTGCGATGCCCGGCCCCTGATCGCTCACCATGACGGCGACCTCACCCTCGCGACGCTCGGCCGCGACGTCGAGGACACTGCCGGCGGGCACGTGACGCACGGCGTTGTCTAGGAGATTGACGAGGACCTGCTCGATCAGCACGGGATCGACGTCAACGAGCGGAAGCGTCGGGTCGAGGTGAACCACGACGCGGTGCTCCGCCAGGGCCGTACCGAGCGCGTCGATCGCACTGCGCACCAGGTGATCCACGCTCGTGGGTGACGTGCGCGTCGTCATCACGCCCGCCTCGATCCGTGTCATGTCGAGGAGATTGGATACCAGCCGCGACAGGCGATCAGTCTCCAGGCCGATCAGGTCATGCAGTTCGCGAGCGTCCTCGATCGACAGCGTCGCCGCCCGCTCGACGAAGGTCGACGACGCCACCTTGATCGTGGCGAGCGGCGTCTGGAGGTCGTGCGAGACCGCACCGATCAGATTGCGGCGCAGGTGATCCACCTCCTCGAGCAGCGCCGTGCGACGGGCCTGATCGCGCAGCTGTGCTCGCTCGATCGCCAGGGCCGCGTCGTTGGCGAAGACACTCAGGGCGTGACGCTCGCCCACGGCGAGGGGCTCCCCGCGCAGGGCCAGCATCCCCACCGCACGGCCCGCCGTGGAGAGCGCGACGGTGCGCACCCCTGATCCGCCGGCCACGCCCCTCGATCCGGCGCTGAGGCCGACGGGCTGGCCCGACCGGGGATCGAGGCGTCGGAGCTCCTCGTCGTCGAGGGGCTCACCCGCGTGCGCCGCGACGCTCAGCTGACCGTCGTCCAGGATCAGGAGCGTGACGCCCGGCAACGCGAAGACCGACTGGACCGCCCGCACGACCGTGGCCAGCAATGCCTCGACTGGCTGATCGCCGACGAGCAGCTCGGAGAGCTCGAAGAGACGCCGGGTCACCGCGGCGTTTCCCTGCGCCTCGGCGCGAGCGGCGTCCAGACTCGCCACCACCCGCGTCACCAGCAACATCACGACGACGTAGACGCCCAGCGCGACCCAGTTCTGGGCGCTGCCCACGTTGAGGGTTCGATAGGGCGGAATGAACTCGTAGTCGTAGACGACGAAGCCGGCGACGACCCCGACGACGCCCGCGCGAAAGCCCCCCACGACGGCGCCGATCACGACGGGGATCACGAGGACCAGAGCTGTTGTCGACACGCTGAGGTGGGAGCGCAGCGGGAGCATCACGGCGCCCAGCGCCAAGGTGCTGACCACGCTCCACAACGATCCCGCCCAGCGCCGATCCACCACCTCATCGTAGGAACCGCGGCCCCCTTCGGCGCGTGAAGAACTTTTGAAGAGGATTGCGTGACTGTTCAGACTCTGCTCAGAACTCGCCCGCCACACTCGAGAGATGGCTGATGTGTACTCACTGCTGGGCATCGCCGCCTTCGGCGCGGTCATGCTCGGCGTCATCCACGCGCTGGGACGACTATGACCTGGGATCAGATCCTCCTGATGGGCATCGCGGTCGCGCTGTTCCTCTACCTGGGCTACGCGATGTTCAAGCCGGAGAAGTTCTAGATGGGACTCGCCCTCACACTCCTGACCCTCGTCGTGGCCCTCGCGATCACGTGGCGCCTGCTGGGCTCGTACATAGCCGCCCTCTTCGACGGGCGGCTGCACTTCCTGTCAGCGATCGAGCGCCCCGTCTACCGACTGCTCGGGACCGACCCGTCCCACGAGCAGAGCTGGAAGCGCTACGCCGGCGCCCTGGTCGTCTTCTCCGCGGTGTCCCTGGCGATCACCTACGCCGTACTGCGCCTCCAGGGCCACCTGCCCCTCAACCCCCAGCACCTGCGGGGCGTGGCACCGGTGCTCAGCTTCAACACGGCCGTCTCCTTCGTCACCAACACCAACTGGCAGAACTACGCCGGCGAAACCACGATGTCGTACTTCTCGCAGGTGGGCGCGCTGATGGTGCAGCAGTTCGTCTCGGCCGCCGTCGGCATCGCGGTGGCCGTCGCGCTGGTGCGCGGCTTCGCGCGACGAGGCTCGTCCACCATCGGCAACTTCTGGGTGGACATCACCCGCACCATGCTCTACCTCCTAGTGCCCATCGCCTTCCTGACGGGCGTGGTCTTCGTCGCCCAGGGTGCGGTGCAGACCTTCGCCGGCCCCGCCACCGTCCACGACGTGCTCAACGGCGTCACCCAGGTGATCGCTCGGGGCCCAGCCGCCTTCATGGAGTCCATCAAGCAGCTGGGCACCAACGGTGGAGGCTTCTTCAACGCCAACTCGGCCATGCCCCTGGAGAACCCAACGGGGCTCACCAACTTCCTCTCGATCTACCTCGTGCTCGCGATCCCCGTCGCCCTCACCTACACCTTCGGCAAGATGGTGGGCAGCGTCCGCCACGGCGTCGCCCTCGTCAGCGTCATGATCCTGCTCTTCGGCGCCTGGGCCAGCGTCACCATCGCCGCCGAGCACCAGAACAACCCCGCCGTGGCCGCGGCCGGCGTCACCTCGCACGTCGGCAACACCGTGGGCAAGGAGGTCCGCTTCGGCGACACGTCCTCCGCCCTCTTCGCGGTGGCCTCGACCCAGACCTCCACCGGGTCGGCGGACGCCTCCTACGACTCCTTCACGCCCCTGGGAGGACTGGGCCTCATGTCGGGAATGATGATGGGCGAGGTGACACCCGGTGGGGTGGGCAGCGGCCTCTACACCCTGCTCATCTACGCGATCATCGCCGTCTTCATCGGAGGCCTCATGATCGGGCGCACGCCGGAGTACCTCGGCAAGAAGATCCAGGCTCGCGAAGTGAAGCTCGCGGGCCTAGCGGCACTGGTGATGCCCCTGGCCGTGCTCATCGCCACCGCCCTCGCCGTGTCAACCGCGTCGGGCCGTGCTGGACCCCTTAACGCGGGACCCCACGGATTCTCCGAGATCCTCTACGCCTTCACCAGTCAAGGCAACAACAATGGCTCCGCGTTCGCCGGGCTGTCAGGCAACACCCCCTTCTACAACGTCGTGGGCGCCATCGACATGCTGATCGGGCGCTTCGCCATCATCGTGCCGGTGCTGGCCCTCGCGGGGTCCCTGGCCGCGCAGGGTGCGGTGCCCGAGTCGCTAGGCACCTTTCGCACCGACAACGGTATGTTCGTGGGACTCACGATCGGAGTAGTGCTCATCATCGGGGGCCTCACGTTCTTCCCCGCGGTGGCACTGGGCCCCGTGGTCGAGCAGCTGGCGCACGGGAGGTTCTTCTGATGACGTCGTCCTCGCCGACCACGGCGACCGCGCCGCACGGGGTCGTGCGCACCCGCGGGCTCTTCGACCCCGCCATCTTGCGCCACGCGACGCTCCAGTCGCTCACCAAACTGGACCCGCGCGTCCAGGTCCGCAACCCGGTCATGTTCGTCGTCCTGGTGGGCTCGCTGGTCACGCTGGTCGAGGCCCTCGCCCATCCCGGTGTCTTCGTCTGGTCGATCACGGTGTGGCTCTTCCTGACCGTGATCTTCGCCAACTTCGCCGAGGCGATGGCCGAGGGGCGCGGTCGGGCGCAGGCCGACACCCTGCGTCGGATGAGGACCGAGACCCAGGCCCGTCGACTACGGCCCGACGGAACCGAGGAGCACGTCCCCGCGGCGTCGCTGGCCAAGGACGACCTCGTGGTGTGCGAGGCGGGCGACGTGATCCCCTCGGACGGCGAGATCACCGAGGGCATCGCCTCGGTTGACGAGTCGGCCATCACGGGCGAGTCCGCTCCGGTGATCCGCGAGTCGGGCGGCGACCGCTCGGCGGTCACCGGGGGCACCACGGTTCTGTCGGACCGCATCGTCGTACGGATCACGGCCGAGCGCGGTCACACCTTCATCGACCGCATGATCGCACTCGTCGAGGGCGCCCAACGCCAAAAGACGCCCAACGAGATCGCCCTGACGATCCTGCTCTCGGTGCTCACCATCATCTTCCTCCCAGTGGTCGTCACTCTCGTGCCCTTCGCGAACTTCGCCCACGGCTCCGTGTCGATCGTCGTGCTCGTGGCGCTGTTGGTCTGTCTCATCCCCACCACGATCGGCGCCCTGCTCTCCGCCATCGGCATCGCCGGCATGGATCGCCTGGTCCAGCGCAACGTCCTCGCCATGAGCGGCCGCGCGGTCGAGGCCGCGGGGGACGTCCAAACCCTGCTCCTCGACAAGACGGGAACCATCACCCTCGGCAACCGCATGGCGGCCACCTTCATCCCCGTCGGTTCCTACCGCGAGCAGGACGTGGCGGACGTTGCCCAGTTGGCGTCGATGGCCGACGAGACGCCCGAGGGCCGCTCGATCGTCGTACTGGCCAAGGAGCGCTTCAACATCCGCTCGCGTGACGGGCTGGACGACGCGCAGTTCGTGGAGTTCTCCGCGACGACGCGCATGTCGGGCCTCGACCTCGGGTCGCGCTCGATCCGCAAGGGCGCGACCGAGTCGATCAAGGGCTGGGTCGTCGACCAGGGTGGAACGATACCCCCCGACCTCGACGAGATCGTCCAGCGGGTCTCCCGGTCGGGCTCCACCCCCCTCGCGGTCGCCGACGGCGCGTCCATCGTCGGCGTGGTCGAGCTGAAGGACGTGGTGAAGGAGGGCATTCGCGAGAAGTTCGAGCAGATGCGCCAGATGGGCATCCGCACGGTCATGATCACGGGCGACAACCCGCTCACCGCCGCCGCGATCGCCCAGGAGGCGGGCGTCGACGACTTCCTCGCCGAGGCGACCCCCGAGGCCAAGATGGCCCTCATCAAGCAGGAGCAGGCGGGCGGCAAGCTCGTCGCCATGACCGGCGACGGCACCAACGACGCTCCCGCGCTGGCCCAGGCGGACGTCGGCGTGGCGATGAACACGGGGACCACCGCGGCCAAGGAGGCCGGAAACATGGTGGACCTCGACTCGAACCCGACCAAGTTGATCGACGTCGTCGAGATCGGTAAGCAGCTGCTCATCACCCGCGGCTCGCTCACCACCTTCTCGATCGCCAACGACATCGCCAAGTACTTCGCGATCATCCCGGCCCTGTTCGTGGCGACCTACCCCCAGTTGGGGGCGCTCAACGTCATGCACCTGCACAGTCCCCAGAGCGCCATCCTCTCGGCGGTCATCTTCAACGCCCTGGTCATCGTGGCCCTGATTCCCCTGGCGCTGCGCGGCGTGTCCTTCCGCGCCACCTCCTCTGCGGCCATCCTGCGACGTAACGTCCTCGTCTACGGCGTGGGCGGCGTCATCGTCCCCTTCGTCGGCATCAAGGTCATCGACCTGCTGCTCGTCGCCCTGCACGCCTACTAGGAGTCGTCATGCTGATCCACCTGCGTCGCGCGATCGTCCTCTCGCTGCTGAGCATGATCGTCGTCGGCTTCGCCTACGCCGCGGCGGGCACGGGCGTGGCCCAAGCGCTCTTCCCCTTCCAGGCCAACGGCTCGCTCACCGCCCACGGCTCGACCCTCATCGGTCAGAACTGGTCCAGTCCGCGGTGGTTCCACGGTCGTCCCGACGACACCGGGCCCTACGCGACCAACACCGCGACCGGCGTGGTGGGCGGCGACAACCCGCTCGTCGCCAACGGCGTGCACGGACAGTCAGGCGCCACCAACCTGGGACCGCGCTCGCGCACCCTGCTGGCCGACACCCGCGCCCTGGTGCGCTACTGGCACCACCTCGGCGTCTCCCCGACCCCCGACCTGGTGACGACGTCGGGCAGCGGCGTCGACCCGGACATCTCGCCGCTCGACGCCCTCGTGCAGATCCCAATGGTGGCGCGCGCCACCGGCGTCGCACCGTCCGCGCTGCGCGCGCTGATCGCGCGCCACTCCCACGGCCCGCAGTTCGGCTTCCTGGGCGCCAGCTACGTCGACGTGCTGCGCCTCAACGAAGGACTGGCCCGTCTCGAGTCGCGGTCGACGCCGCGACGCGGCCCGTCGCGCACCGCGAGCTAGAACGCAGTCGTGGCGCGCGGACACCTGCGGGTCTACCTCGGCTCCGCCCCCGGCGCCGGCAAGACCTACCGAATGCTGGACGAGGGCTGGCGCCGACGCCAGCGGGGGACCGACGTGGTCATCGGGTTCGTGGAGACGCACGGACGCGCGCAGACGATCGCCCAGATCCGCGACCTCGAGATCGTGCCACGCACGTCGCTCGACTACCGTGACACCCACTTCGAGGAGATGGACGTCCCGGCCGTCTTGGCCCGCCACCCGGCCGTCGCCCTGGTCGACGAGCTCGCCCACTCCAACGCCCCGGGCAGCCCGCGCGAGAAGCGCTGGCAGGACGTCGAGATCCTCCTCGACGCCGGGATCGACGTCATCACGACGCTCAACATCCAGCACCTCGAGTCGCTCAACGACGTCGTCGAGAAGATCACCGGCATCGTCCAACGCGAGACCGTGCCGGACATCGTCGTGCGTCAGGCCGACCAGATCGAACTGGTCGACATCACGCCCGAGGCCCTGCGTCGGCGCATGGCCCACGGCAACATCTACGCGGCCGACAAGATCGACGTCGCGCTGTCGAACTACTTTCGCGAAGGGAACCTCACCGCGCTGCGCGAACTCGCCCTCCTCTGGCTAGCCGACCGCGTGGAGGTCTCGCTCCAGCACTACCAGAGCGATCACGACATCGCGGCCACGTGGGAAACCCGCGAACGACTGATCGTCGGGATCACGGGCACGAGCGCCGACGAGGTGCTGATACGCCGCGCCGCGCGTATGGCGTCGCGTACGGGCGGCGACCTCATCGCGGTCTACGTCCACGCCACCGACGCACCGCGCCTCGGTGCCGATCACCTCACGGCGACGCGCCACCTGCTCGACGAGGTCGGCGGGCGCCTGGAGGAGATCGTGAACGACGACGTCGGCGCGGCTCTGGTGGCTTTCGCCCGCGCCGAGCGCGCCACCCAGGTCATCCTCGGAGCCAGCCGTCCCCGACGGGGACGGCGCTCCACGAGCGGCATCGTCGAGCGCGTGCTGCGCGACGTGCGCGACCTCGACGTCCACGTCATCGCCACCGGTGCGACGGCGCCGCGGTCCGGACGCCGCTCACCCCGTTCGCCGTCCCCGTCGTGGCGACGTCGAACGGTGGCCGGGCTCGGGGCCGTCGTGGCGCTCCCGATCATCACCGCGCTCATGGCGGCGGGCCGTGCGAGTCTCTCGCAGTCCACCATCTTCTTGGCGTATCTCGTCGTCGTGCTGGCCGTCGCGGCCGAGGGGGGCGTCGTCGTGGGCGCGCTGGCGGCGCTGGCGGCGGCCGGGCTGGAGAACTTCTACTTCGTCGCCCCGCTGCACACTCTCGAGGTAGCCCGCCCCGACAACGTCGTGGCCCTCGTCGGGTTCCTGGTGTTCGCGGCCACGGCCAGCACCCTCGTGACGCGACTGACCCGTCGCTCGGCGAACGCCGAGCGAGCTCGCGCCGAGGTGGCCATCCTCTCGCGCACGTCCGACGACCTCGCCTCGTCACACGAGGACGTGCGTCCACTGCTGGACGCGATGCGAGCGGTCTTCTCGTTCGTCGGCCTCGCCCTGCTCGCCCGCCACGAGGGCGACTGGGACGCCGTCGTCGTGAGCGGCGAGTCACCCGTCGGCGTCGCGGGGTCGTCGACCCTCAACCTCGACGCCGACTTTCGTCTGGTCCTGAGTGAGGAGCCCCGTGACGCCGGGGACCAGGCGCTCATCACCGCGTTCGCGAGGCGTCTGGTGCACGAACTGCGACGCCGCGAGTCGCTCCGCGACGCCGAGGACCTCGGGGAGTTGGCCACCGCCTACCGACGACTGGCCACCACGGTGCGCCTCACCACCACCGTCCTCTCGCGCCTCAGCGCCCGACTCCGCGATGACGCTCTCCCACGATCGACCACGCGGGCCCGGCCACGTGACCCGTCACGCCCGTCGACGACCGGCGAGCCCCCCGTCGCCGTCGCCGAGGACCTCGATGACCTGATCCTGCTCGGCCGCATCGCCGGCGGTCTCACCGAGACGACCGCCGCCCCGGCTCCCCTGAGCGAGGTGCTCGACGCGTTAACCCGCGACACCGCGCTCCCCGAGGGGCGCCTCGTCGTCGACGTCGCGCCGACCCTGCCCCCGATCCTGGTCGACGGCGAGCTCGCGGCGCGGGTCCTCGGGATCATCGTGCGTCGCGCGCTGCGCTGCGACGCGGGATCCGCACCGGTCCTGGTGCGTGCGGGACCCACCGCGACCTCCGTGGACGTGATGATCGTCGACCAGGGTCCCCGGGCCACGCCCACCCAGCGCGACCTCTTCGCGCGCGGCGTTCTCGACACGTCGGGCGGCGAGTGCGACCTGGTTCCGCTCGAACTGGCACGCTTCCTCCTTCAGGACCACCCGGCCACGCTGGCCCTGGACGACACTCCCGGCCACGGGGTCACCGTCACCGTGCGCTTCACGCGATCCGGCGGGTGAGCATCCCGCGACTGCGTCGACCGTCCTCACCCGCGCCGGCGCGGTGCGGCATCAGCCAGTCGCGGGATCAGGTGGCACACGTCGTCGGCCGAGCAGTCCTCCACGGCCAGCCCCACAGCTCGGTCCACCAAGTCGTCCAGTGACCGGCGCACCAGCTCCAGGGCGGCGATGCGCCGCGCGCTCTCCTCGCGATGCTGGCGCAGCAGCTCCAGCACGTGACCGCAGGGGACCTCCCCGCGATCACGAAAGGCCAAGACCTCTCGGATCTCGCCGAGGGTGAAGCCGACCGACTGGCTCGCGCGAATGAACGCGAGCCGATCAATCACCTCATCGTCGTACTCGCGGTAGCCCGAGGGAGTGCGCCCGGGTCTGGCGAGCACGCCGACCTGCTCGTAGTAGCGCAGCGTCTTTTCCGGAACCCCAGTGCGCCGCGCGACCTCACCGATCCACATGCCCCTCCCCTGCTCTTGACTCTCCACTGTACTGGAAGGTTTACGCTAGGGCGTACACGATGCGTCGCGCACTCGCGACCATGCGCAAGGAGAGAGCCGTGAGCGACACCAACCACACCCGAGAGACCGACACCACCTTCCCGCGGGTCGATCTCGCCATCGTCGGCTCGGGGAGCGCCGCGTTCGCGACGGCGATCGCCGCGACCCGGCTGGGCGCCTCCGTCGTCCTCGTGGAGCACGGCCGCGTGGGCGGAACCTGCGTCAACGTGGGGTGCGTGCCCTCCAAGGCGCTGCTCGCCGCAGCCGACGCCCGCCACGGGGCCCTCGCAACGCGCTTCCCCGGCGTGGCGGCCCACGCCGACCCCGTCGACATGCCCGCGCTCATCGCCGGCAAGGACGCCCTGGTCGACACGCTGCGACGCGAGAAGTACGAAGACCTGGCCGCGCTCTACGGCTTCGAGGTGGTACACGGTCACGCCCGCTTCCGCGACGACGGCAGCCTCGACGTCGAGGGGCGCACCATCATCGCCGAGAACTACGTGATCGCCACCGGTGCCGCGCCGTGGGCTCCCCCCCTGCCCGGCCTCGACGAGGTCGGCTATCTCACCTCCACCAGCGCCATGGACCTCGACCACGTCCCGACGTCGCTCGTCGTAGTGGGCGCCAACGCGGTCGGCCTGGAGCAGAGCCAGTTGTTCGCCCGGCTCGGCGCAGTGGTCACCGTCGTCGAGGCCCTGCCCCGGATTGCTCCCTTTGAGGAGCCCGAGGTGTCCGAGGCCCTCCGCACGATCCTGGACGCCGAGGGCGTCACCGTACACGTGTCGTCGACGGTGGCGTCGGTCGCCCGTGACGCCGAGGACGTCGTCGTGACACTCGATACTCCCGAGGGTCCACGCCAGTTACGCGCCGAGGCGATTCTTGTCGCGACCGGTCGACGGCCGGTCACCAGCGATCTCGGTCTCGACGCCGTCGGAGTAGCCACCGGGTCCCGCGGCGAGGTCGTCGTCGACGAGCACCTGCGCACGAGCAACCCGCGAATCTTCGCCGCGGGCGACGTCACCGGCCTCCCCCAGTTCGTCTACGTCGCGGGAGCGCACGGCGCGGTCGTCGCCGAGAACGCCCTGACGAACGCCCAACGCACAGTGGACTACCGGGCCCTTCCCCGCGTCACGTTCACCAGCCCCCAGATCGCGTCGGTCGGTCTGACCGACGCCCAGGCCGAGGACGCGGGCATCGACTGCGAGTGCCGCGTTCTGTCACTCGAGAACGTGCCACGAGCCATCGTCAACCGAGACACGCGCGGCGTCGCGAAGATTGTGGCCGAGCGCTCCACCGGTCGGGTCCTGGGCATCCATCTCCTGGCGGAGGGGGCGGGCGACGTCATCCTGGCCGGCGTGTACGCACTGGAGGCCCACTTCACCGTCGACCAGCTGGCCAACCTTTGGACGCCCTATCTGACGATGGGCGAGGCGATCAAGCTCACCGCGCAATCCTTCACGCGCGACGTGGCCGAGCTCTCGTGCTGCGCCGCGTGACGAGATGCCGCATCGAACTCACGGTACGGCCGACGGCCCCTCACGATGCGCTCGCAACCTACGCTCCGGTCTCGTGCCCACGTGAGATGACGCGACGTAGGGGCATCGCATCCGTAGCGCAAGGTGCCGGCGTTGGGCCGAGACGGCTCCACACAGTTTCGTGATCAGCCGCAAGAAGCGCTCACGACTCCAGTAGGCGCCAGACGACCAATGACTCGTCGAGGAAGCAGCCGACGAATCACGTCACGCCAGACGCGGCGCCGCGCGCGCAACTCCTGTCCCAAAGAGTGACGACCCGCCCAACCGCGACACGGGAATCGATCTCACTCGCGACGGCCGGCCCAAGGGCCACGATCTTCGATCGTCTGCGCAAGTCCAACCTCTCACGATGACGTGACAGATCTCTCTGGTGCCCCCGGCAGGATTCGAACCTGCGCACACGGTTTAGGAAACCATCGCTCTATCCATACTGAGCTACGGGAGCGTCAGTCATTATTATAACCTTACTCCACCCTTCGGAGCGTT
>JAJYNX010000105.1 GCA_021786095.1 Actinomycetes bacterium
CTGCGCAGTCCCAACGGGATTCGAACCCGTGCCTCCACCTTGAGAGGGTGATGTCCTAGGCCACTAGACGATGGGACCATGAAGCACGCGCAACCTCACGCGCACGTCGCTCGGGGGCAAGGACTCGAACCCTGAATAACTGGACCAGAACCAGTTGTGTTGCCAATTACACCACCCCCGAAGGGCTGGGTCATCTTACCCGAGCCCGCGCGCTACCCGCCAGACGAGTGCGCCACCAGTGGGGTCGAGCCCGACGCGGCCGTCGGCGCGCCACTGGTCCACGAGCTGAGCCGGCCGTAGCCGACGAGACGGCCCACGCCGACCGCGACGGTCTCGCGCAGGTAGTAGAGCCACAGCCCGCTCTTGACCGTGGGCGAGGCCGGCACTGGCGAGGGCGCCGGCGACAGCCCCTGGGCCGAGCAGATCGCCATGGCCAGGTCCTCGTGGAACGGGTCGGTGACGGTGAGCACCCTCGTCAGGTGCCGCGCCCGCAGGGCGCCCACGACCGACGACACGTTCTGCCAGGTGTCGCTGCCCGAGCCCACGATGATCCGCGACGCCGGCACCCCGTGGCGCTCGAGGAAGGTGGCCGACACCCCGGCCTCGGTGTACACGTCGCCGGGGCGGCGCCCGCCGGTCACCGCCACCCACGGCGCGCGGTGCGCGCGCCACAGCACCAGGGCCTGGTCCAGGCGCGCCGCCAGCGCCGGCGAGGCCACCCCGTTGTACTCCGCCGTGCCGAAGACCACGATCGCCTGCGCCGAGGCGTGCGAGTGCTCGTGGCTGGTGAGCCAGATCTGCACGAAGGTGACCCCGAAGTACAGGACGATCAGGGTCGCCAGCAGCGTCACGACCCGGAGCGCCAGCTTGATCGGCCCGAGGATCACCGCGCGACGAGTTCTCGGACGCGCTCGAGGCGCGCGAGCACGCGCTCGCGCCCCAGGATCTCCAGCGACTCGAAGAGGGGCGGACCGATCAGACGACCGGTCACGGCGAGGCGAATCGGCGCCTGGGCGCGCCGCAGCGCCAGGCCGCGGGCCTCGCCGAGGGCCGCCACGGCCTCGTGCAGGGCCGCGGCCGTCCACTCGAGGGTCACGAAGCGCTCGTGCGCCGCGTCGAGCAGCTCGCGAGAGCGCGCGTCCTCGGCGACGCCGGCCAGGGCGGCCTCGTCGAGGGAGACCTCGTCGAGGAAGAAGAAGTCCACCAGCCCCGGCACCTCGCCGAGGGTCGCGACCCTCTCCTGGACCAGCGGTGCCACGCGCGCGAAGAGCGCCGCGTCGTACTGGTCCTCGCGCCAGAGCGGCGCGCGGTCGCTCGGGCGCCAGGCACTCGTCCACGGCGCCACCCACGGCGCCGCGCGAGTGACGAACTCCTCGGCCGAGAGCCGGCGCACGTACTCGCCGTTCATGTGGGTCAGCTTCTTCACGTCGAAGAAGGCCGGCGAGTGCGCGACGTCCTCCAGGCGGAACTGCGCGATCATCGTCGCGCGACTGACGATCTCCTCGCCGTCGCGCGGGCTCCAGCCGAGCAGCGCCAGGTAGTTCACGAACGCCTCGGGCAGGTAGCCCTGGTCGCGGTAGGACTCGACGGCCACCGGGTCCTTGCGCTTGGAGAGCTTCTTGCGCTGCTCGTTGACCAGCATCGGCAGGTGGGCGTAGAGGGGCAGGTCGACCGGCTCGCCCGCGCAGCGATTCAGGGCCTCCCAGAGCATCACCTGCTTGGGCGTGGTCGGCAGGAGGTCCTCCCCACGGATCACGTGGGTGATCGCCATGGTGCGATCGTCGACCGCGTTGGCCAACGGGTAGAGCACGATCCCGTTGGACTTGACCACGACGAAGTCCTCGTAGCTCTCGTGGGGGAAGGTCACGTCGCCGCGGATGAGGTCGTGGACCACCGTCACCCCCTCGTCGGGCACGCGGAAGCGCAGCGCCGTCGCCGCCGAGCGCGCGAGCCCCCGGTCGCGGCAGTAGCCGTCGTAGCCGGGGGTGGCCCGCGTCGCGGTGCGCGCGTCGATCGCCTCGCGGGTGCAGTCGCAGGCGTACAGGTATCCCGCGCGAAAGAGGGCGTCGGCCGCGGCGCGGTGGTCGCCGATCAGCTCGCTCTGGCGGTAGGGCCCCTCGTCGAAGTCCAGCCCCAGCCAGGCCATCGCCGAGATGATGCCCTCGCGCCACTCGTCGCGGTTGCGCTCGACGTCGGTGTCCTCGATGCGCAGGATGAACGTGCCACCGCTCTGGCGTGCGAAGAGCCAGTTGAACAGGCTGGTGCGCGCCGAGCCGACGTGGAAGAAGCCGGTGGGGGACGGGGCGAAGCGCACCCGCGGGGCCACGACTACTCCTCGATCGAGATGGCCCCGTTGGGACAGCTGGCCACGGCCTCGCGGACCCGCTCGTAGAGGGCGGGCTCGGGGCTGTCGTTCAGGACGTAGAGGAAACCGTCATCGCGCACCTCGAAGACCTCGGGCACGATTCCCATGCACACGGCGTTGGACGTGCACAGGTCGTAGTTGACGTGGACCTTCATCTCGCTCCTTGATCGGCTCCATCGTAGTGGCCACCCGGGGCCCGCCCGGGGCGGACCTACACTGTCGAGTCGAAGGGGGACCATGGAACAGCGCACACTCGGATCGCTCTCCGTCTCGGTGGTGGGCGTGGGCTGCAACAACTTCGGCTCGCGCCTCGACCAGGCCGGGACCGACGCGGTCGTTCACGCGGCCCTCGACGCCGGGGTGAACTTCTTCGACACCGCCGACACCTACGGCGCGTCGCGCTCCGAGGTCCTGCTCGGCCGCGCGCTGGGCTCTCGACGCGACGAGGCGATCATCGCCACCAAGTTCGGCATGCCCGTCGACGACACCCACTACGGCGCGTCGCCCGCCTACGTGCGCCAGGCCTGCGACGCGTCGCTGGCGCGCCTGGGGGTCGAGACCATCGACCTCTACCAGTTGCACTACCCCGACGACAGCGTGCCGATCGCCGACACCCTGGGCGCGCTGGCCGAGCTGGTAGCCGCGGGCAAGGTGCGTGAGATCGGCTGCTCCAACCTCTCCGCGGCCCAGCTGCGCGAGGCCGCGGCGGCCGCGGGCTCCGGCCCGGCGTTCGTGTCGGTGCAGAACCAGTACTCGCTGCTCGCGCGCGACCCCGAGCACGACGGCGTGCTCGACGCCTGCGAGGAGCTGGGGCTGGGCTTCCTGCCCTTCTACCCCCTGGCCAACGGGCTGCTCACCGGCAAGGTGCGCCCGGGCGAGCCGATCCCCGAGGGGACGCGCCTGGCCCTGATGTCGCCCGAGCGCAGCGTGCACTGGCTGAGCGACGAGTTCCAGCGCCGCGTGGGCGCCCTGCTGAGCTACGCGCACGACGAGGGTGTGCCCATCCTCTCCCTGGCCTTCTCCTGGCTGATCAGCCACCCGCGCGTCACGTCGGTGATCGCGGGGGCCTCCAGCGCCGAGCAGGTGCGCGCCAACGCCGCCGCGGTGCGCCCGCTCACGGCCGACCAGATCGCCGCACTCGACGAGTTGACGGCCTGACGCTCGCAATCGTCAGGCCGTCTCTGCCATCGATCAGGCGGTCTTGACGCTGGCCAGGATCTTGGTGAGGGTGTCCTTGGCGTCGCCGAAGATCAGCGTCGTCTTGGGGTTGTAGAGCAGCTCGTTCTCGATCCCGGCGAAGCCCGGGCGCATCGAGCGCTTCAGGAAGAGCACGTTCTCGGCCAGGTCGGCGTTGATGATCGGCATCCCGTAGATCGGCGAGCTCGGGTCGTCCTTGGCCGCCGGGTTCACCGTGTCGTTGGCGCCCACCACCAGGGCCACGTCGGCCGTCTGCAGCTCGGAGTTGGCCTCGTCCATCTCCACCAGCTGCTCGTAGGGGACGTTGGCCTCGGCCAGCAGCACGTTCATGTGACCGGGCATGCGCCCAGCCACCGGGTGGATGGCGAAGAAGACCTCGGTGCCCTTGGCCTCGAGCTCGTCGGCCAGCTCGCGCACCACGTGCTGCGCCTGGGCCACGGCCAGGCCGTAGCCGGGGATGATCACGACCCGGCTGGCGTAGCCCAGCAGGATCGCCGCGTCCTCGGGCGAGCCCGAGCGAACGCTGCGCCCGTCGGCGCGCGACGCGTCGCCGCTCGCCGTGACGACCGAGCCGAAGGCCGAGAAGAGGATGTTGGGCAGGCTGCGGCCCATCGCGGCGCTCATCAGGCGCGTCAGCAGGATACCCGAGGCGCCGACCAGGGTGCCCGCCACGATCAGCAGGTTCGAGCCCAGGGTGAAGCCCGACGCCGCCACCGCGAGGCCGGTGAAGGAGTTGAGCAGCGAGATCAGCACCGGCACGTCGGCCCCGCCGATGGGCAGCACGAAGGCGATGCCCAGCACGAAGGCCAGGATCAGCAGGATCCACAGCAGCAGCGTCGACGAATTGACCAAGATGATCACGATCAGCACCAGCGCCGCCAGCCCGACGACCGCGTTGAGGAACTGCTGGCCGGGGTAGGTGACCGGGCGGCCGGTCATCAGCTCCTGGAGCTTGGCGAAGGCGATCGCCGACCCGGCGAAGGAGACGGTGCCGATCAGCACTCCCAGCAGCACCTCGAGCACGACGTAGGTCGCCGGACGAGTCGACTTGATGTGCACGAACTCGGTGATCGAGACCAGGGCCGCGGCCCCACCGCCCACGCCGTTGAAGATCGCCACGAGTTGGGGCATCGCCGTCATCTTGACGAAGCGCGCCACCGGGACGGCCACGATCAGCCCGATGAACATCGCGAGCAGGATCAGGGGCACGTGGTAGAGCGCGTGGCCGTCGACGTACTTGAAGAAGGTCGCCACGATGGCGAGCAGCATGCCCGCCGCGGCGGTCAGGTTGCCCCAGCGAGCGCGCTTGGGGCTCCCGAGCCCCTTCAGCGCGACCAGGAACGTCGTCGCCGAGACGAGGTAGATCAGGTCGATTAGGGTTTCGCGACTCACCGGGCCACCTCGTCACTCGTGTCACTCTTGGTCGGGCGCGCCGCGGGGGCCTTCGCCTTGAACATCTCCAGCATGCGGTCGGTCACCACGAAGCCGCCGACCACGTTCAGCGTGGCCAGGATCACCGCGAGGAACCCCAGGACCTCCTCGACGTTGGTGTTCGCCGAGCCCAGGATGAGCATCGAGCCCACCAGGATGACGCCGTGGATCGCGTTCGAGCCGCTCATCAGGGGCGTGTGCAGGATGCTCGGCACCTTGGCGATGATCTCCACGCCGACGAACGCCGTCAGCACGAAGACCGTGGCGTACTGCAACAGGGCGTTACCCATCACGCATTCTCCTTCACTTCGGGGGTAATGGCCTCGTGCGCGACGCCGAGGGCCTCGGCCGTGGGCGCGTGGGTCACCTTCCCGTCACGCGCGACGGTGACTCCGACGACGACCTCGTCGTTCCAGTCGGGCGCCAGCTGACCCTTGGCACCGAAGAGCCCGAGCAGCTTGAGCACGTTGTTGGCGAACATGAAGCTCGCACTCGCACCCATCTCCGACGGGGGGTTCTTCATCCCGACCACGCGAACCCCGTGGTGCTCGACGACCTCGCCGACTCGGGTCAGCTCGCAGTTCCCGCCGCCGTCGGCGGCCATGTCGATCACCAGCGAGCCCTCGCCCATCGCCTCGACCATCGCGGCCGTCACCAGGATCGGCGAGCGCCGACCCGGCACCGCCGCGGTCGTGATCACGATGTCGGCCGCCGCGACCTCGCCGAGCAGCGCCGCCTGCTGGGCGGTGCGCTCCTCCTCGGTCAACTCGCGCGCGTAGCCGCCCGCGGCGTCGGCCGTGACGCCCAGCTTGACGAAGGTGGCACCCGCGGACTCGGCCTCCTCCTTGGCCGCCGAGCGCACGTCGTAGGCGCGCACCTTGGCGCCCAGGCGCTTGGCCGTGGCGATGGCCTGCAGACCAGCCACGCCAACCCCCATGACCAGGACCTTCGCCGGGCGGATGGTGCCCGCCGCGGTCGTCAGCAGCGGGAGGAAGCGGTCGAAGTAGGTGGCACCGGCCAGCGCGGCCCGGTAGCCCGAGACGGTCGCCTGCGAGGACAGCGCGTCCATGTACTGCGCACGCGAGATGCGCGGCAGCAGGTCGAAGCTCGCGATGGTCACGCGCCGCTCCACCAGGACCTTGACGACCTCCAGGTTGAGCAGGGGCGACAGGAACGACAGGTGCAGCGACCCCGGCGCCACACGAGCGGCCTCCTCCAGCGTGGGGGGATTCACGCGCAGGTTGACGTCCCCGGAGGGCTCGTCCACCACGCTCGCCCCGACCGCCTGGTAGGCCTCGTCCGTGAAGTGGGCCGCCTGGCCCGCCCCGCGCTGGACGAGCACGGTCCATCCGTCGCCGACGAGTGACTTGACGGCGTCGGGCGTCAAAGCGACCCGCGTCTCACCCTCGCGCGACTCTCGAAAGAGAGCAATATTCATACCGTAGTTTCTAGCAGTCCGCCCACGGGGCTCCCCTAGGGACGAATGTCAGTGTTTGACCTCACTCGGCGGCGATCCGGCGACGATCTCCTCGGCGACGCGCGCCGGGTCCTCGATCGCCATCCAGTGGCCGAGTCCCTCGAGGCGACGGTAGGTGAAGCCGTGGACGCAGTAGGGCGCCGAGTTCACCATCTGCGCCTCGATCAGCGCCGTGTCGCCGCTGGACCACAGGCCGCGGGTGGGGGCCAGGATGGGGGGCAGGGTCGGCAGGTCGCTCACGAACGCGTCGGGCGCCAGGTTCGCCCGATACCAGAGCAGATGCGTGGTCATCTGCCCGTCGCGCTCGAGCTCGGCGATGACCTCCTCGACGCGGGGGTGGCCCAGCCAGTGACGCATCGCGTCGTAGTCGCGGTGGCGCAGGAACCGCTCGCCCAGCCCCTCCTGGGCGAAGAGCAGCGCGTACCAGCTGCGCGCCGCCTGGGCGACCCCCGCACCGCGAAACGCCCGGGGATGGCCCACCGAGAGCACGACGAGGCGCTCGACCAGCTCGGGGCGTCGCGCCGCCACCACCCACGCCAGGCTGGCCCCCCAGTCGTGGCCCACCAGGGTGACCGGACCACCCCCCAGCGCCGCGATCAGTGCGACCACGTCGCCCACCAGGTGGACCATGGCGTAGTCGGCGACGTCGCGCGGCTTGTCACTGACCCCGCAGCCGCGCAGGTCCGGCGTGGCCACCCGGTACCCGGCGGCCACGAGTCGCGGCGTCACCTCGCGCCAGAGCGCCGACGTGTCCGGCCACCCGTGCAGCGCCAGCAGCGTGGGCCCGGCGCCGACCACCTCGCCGCGCAGCGTCACGCCGTCGTGGTCGACCGCGAAGTGCGCCATCGGGTGATGGTAGCCCGGGCTCGCCAGCGACTAGACACGAGGCGTGGATCTCGCGCGCGTCGCCGTCACCTCCCCCGTGGGGACCTGGGGGGTGGAGGGGGACGAGTTCGGCGTCACGCGGGTGTACATGCCCAATGAGCCCTTCGCGCCCACCGCCTCGGGCTTCGCGCCGGTCGAGGACGCGGCGGACCAGCTCACGCAGTACTTCGCCGGTCGGCGCCGGTCCTTCGCCGTCACGCTCGCCCCGGTGGCGAGCACCGACTTTCGCCGCCGGGTCTGGGCGACCCTGGCCGCGATCCCCTACGGCGAGGTTCGCTCCTACGGCCAGGTGGCCGCCGCGATCGGCGATCCGCGCGCCGCGCGCGCGGTCGGCAACGCCAACCACGCCAACCCCTGGCCGATCGTCGTGCCCTGTCACCGCGTGGTCGCGAGCAACGGGCTCGGCGGCTACGGTGGCGGACTCGACGTGAAGCGCTTCCTGCTCGCCCTCGAGGGTGCGCCGCTCGCGCCGGCCGCTCGCTGAGCCGACGCCGCTCGCTGAACCGAGGACGCTCACAGGCTCTTCGGCGCGACGTCGGGCGACGCCACGCGCGTGGCGCGCACCTCGCGGATCGCCAGGTGCGAGAGCACGAACATCGCGCCCGCCGCCGGGATCTCCACGACCACGGCCAGCACCACGCTCTGGAGCAGGTCGCCGTGACGGGCCGTCGTGACGTCGAACCACGCGTCGACGACCAGCAGCGTGCCCGTGATGGTCGCGAAGAGGATCAGTGTCGCGCGACGGCGCCACGCCGCCCACGCCGTGGCGAGCAGCATGACGATCTCCGCGACGTCCAGGCCCACCCACGCCAGGCGCCAGTGATTCGCGACGTAGTGGCGCGGCAGGCTCCACCCTAGGAACACGGTCCAGGCCATCTCCAGCACCGCCGCCACCATCAGCAGCGACAGGAGCCGGGGGCGGCGCGCCACCACGGCCTAGCGCGCGGCCGCCGGGTCGGCGAGTGCCACGGCCATGGCCCGCACCCCCTCGAGCAGCGCCGCGCGCGCGTCCTCACCGAGGGGCTCCAGGTAGCGCGCCATCGCCTCGTCGGTCAGGGCCTCGGCTCGCTCCTTGCGGGCCGTCAAATCCGCCGTCACCCGCGGCGCGTCGCTCTCGGTGTAGCCGTGCAGCGCGAAGACCCCCGGGTCCTGCAGGTAGCACGCCTCGAGCGGCGTCAGCCCGGCCCGCGACACGGCCTCGACGTGCACGGCGCCGCGCAGTTCGCGCAGCGCGATGGTCGCCCGGTACGCCACGGGGCGTACGTCGTGCGACTCGTCCCACGCGCGGTAGCCGTCCACGAGGGGGTAGCGGCCCACCTCCACGCCGTCGAGCACCTCGCGCGCGACGCGCGCGACGTCGGCCAGAGTCCCGGGGGCGACCCCGGCGAAGGACTGGTCGGCGAAGGCGTTCGCGGCCTCCAGGTGCGCCGCGGCGGTCGTCGCGGGATCGTGCGTGGCGCGCGGCTGGGTGTAGATCAGGTCGATCACGCCCGGGTGGAAGAAGGCGAAGACGCTCTCGACCACGGCCGGCTCGACGTTGCCCATCACCCCGGCGCGACCGAGCCCGTAGAACTGGTAGACGTTGAGCCCGAGCGCGGACGCGCGCTCGCGGGTCCCCTCGGCGAAGTAGAAGGCCGCGCCGAGGGACTGGATCGGGTCGGCGAGGGCGGCGGCGAGTTCACGGGCGTCCATGCCCGCACACTACCGGGGTCGGCGCCGGGGCCTCACGCGGTCTCACCCGCCGCGGCCACGTCCACCCGCACGCGCAGCTCGACCAACGAGCCGCTCGCCACCTCGACGAAGCGCGCCGCACCGCCGTAGCGGCGCACGATGTCGGTGACGATGGACAGCCCCAGTCCGGTGCCGCCCGACTGTCGCGTGCGCGCGGGGTCGGCCCGCACGAAGCGCTCGAAGAACCGCGCACTGGTCGCGACGTCCACGCCGTCGCCGTCGTCGGCTACGCGCACCACCGCGCTGTCGCCGTCGTAGGACGACGCCAGGCGCAGCTCGTGGTGCGCGTAGCGCGCCGCGTTGTCCACGACGTTGCGGATCATGCGCTTGAAGAGGTCGGGGTCGCCCATCACGCGCGTCGGCTGCACCTCCGAGGTGTCCACCTCGAGCTCGTGGATCGTGCGGATGCGAGTCGCCTCCTCGAAGAGGATGTCGTCCAGATCGACGTCCACGCGGCGCACCTCGAGACGTCGCTCGTCGTGACGAGCCAGCCAGAACAGGTTGTCGATCAGCCCGTCGAGGCGACGCCCCTCGCGCAGGATCACCTCGGCCGCCGTGGGCCAGTCGGCGCGCGCGGGGTCGTCGGCGGCCCGCTGGGCGGTCGCGAGCAGCGTGGTGAGGGGACTGCGCAGCTCGTGGCTGGCGTTCGAGACGAACTCCTGCTGGAAGGTCGAGGACACCTCCAGGCGGTCCAGCATCTCGTTCACCGTGCGCGCGAGGCGAGCGATCTCGTCGTCGCCACCGGTCAGCGGCACCCGCTCGGAGAGGTCGCGGGCCGCGATCGCGTCCACGCGGCGACGGATCGACTCGACCGGGGCCAGGGCTAACCCGATGCCCAGCCAGATCAGCCCCCCCGACAGCAGGAGCAGCAGGGGGAAGGAGACCGCCACACTGGCCAGCAGCACACCCACGCTGTGGTTGATCGAGGTGCCGTAGACGTACCCGAAGATGAGGCCCGGGCCACGGCTGGTCACCAGACTCTGGGCCAGACCCTGGCTCAGCTGGGACAGCACGGTGCGCGCCCGGGCGCCCGTCGACGCGACCACGTCGTACCCGGTGCTGGCGGCGATCGAGGGCCTCGCGCGCGCCAGCACCGGCGCGTCGATGATGGCCGAGCTGGCGGCCCAGACCCGAGTCCCGGCCGGATTGGTCACCTGCACCACGACGTCGCCGTGCATCGGCAGCGACACGACTCGCTCACCGAGGTGCTGCGTGGCGAGCTGGGCCTCGGTCTGGGCCATGGCCGACACGACCTGGCTGCCGGCGTTGTGCTCGAGGGTGCGGTGAACCAGGCTGACCAGCGCCACGCCAGTGAAGGTCAGGACGACGGCGATCGACGCGACGAAGAACAGGGTCAGTCGCGCCCGGATGGACAGCTCTCGCCGCAGGCGCATCAGGCCTCGCGCACGCTGTACCCCACCCCGCGCACGGTGCGGATAATGGACGGCTGATCGGGCACGTCGATCTTGCGTCGCAGGTAGCCGATGTACACCTCGACGATGTTGGGATCACCGTCAAAGGTGCTGCCCCACACCGCCTCGAGGATGTCGCTCTTTACGATCGAGCCCTCGGCGTGGTTCATCAGGTACTCGAGCAGGGCGAACTCGCGCGGCGTGAGCGTGACCTGTCGCCCGTGGGCCACGACCTTGCGGGTCACCGGGTCCAGGGTGACCGGTCCGACCACCAGCGGCTGGGGCCGTTCGCGGTCGTGGCGACGCAGCAGCGCGTGCACCCGCGCCAGCAGGATCGACCGCTCGAAGGGCTTGCGTAAGAAGTCGTCGGCCCCCACCTCGAGCCCCTCGACCTCGTCGAGCTCGCCGTCCTTGGCCGTGAGCATCAACAGGGGCGTGTGCACGCCCGCGTGGCGTAGGTCGAGGCAGACGCTGAAGCCGTTGCGCTTGGGCAGCATGATGTCGAGCACGATCACCGCGTACTCCCCGCGTAGCGCCTCGAGGTAGCCGGACTCCCCGTCGTGACGCTGCTCCACCGCGAAGCCCTCGTCGCCCAGCAGGTCCGCGACCGCCTGGGCGAGGGCCAGGTCGTCCTCGATCACCAGTATCCGGCGACGGTCTTCACTCATGTCAGGTAGAGATTACCGCCCGACTCGACGACGTCGAGGCGGGTGAGACCGTGCGGCGCCGGTCCCACCAGGACCGCCCCGGTGGCCACGTCGAACTGAGATCCGTGACAGGGGCACTGGATGATGTCCTGGGCCGGGTCGTAGCCCACCGTGCACCCCGCGTGCGGGCACACGGCGTTGAACGCGTCGAACTGCCCGCGCACCGGCTGGATCACGATCCCCGGGTCGCCGTTGGCCGCGATCGTGAAGGTGGCCGCGTTGCGCACCGGAACGTCCGTCGCGGGGCCGAGCATCACCCCCGGGCCGCCGGCCGTCGCCGTCGAGGGCGTCGTCGCGGTGTCGCGCAACTGGTGCGGCGCCACCGGCGGCGGCGCGCCACCGATCGCCCGACCGATCCCGGCGGCGGCCGCGGCCACGAAGCTCGCGGTCGCGCCCACCAGCGTCGCCAGGCCGACGCCGAGCAGCAGCGCCCGACGGTCCGTGGCGTGGCGCGCGCCGGGGGCGGTGGACTCCGCGAGGTCCTCGGCCAGGACCGGGCAGGCGCCCGCCTCGCAGGCGAGGCCCCCGCGCGCGTCGCAGAGCCCCGCCTGAAAGTGTCCGCAGAGCCGCTGGACCTGCGCGAAGGCGATGGGGACCAGCACCGGCGACGGCGTGTGCTCCACGACGGCGGCGCGGCGCGCGGTCCAGCCGTCGATCGAGGTCCGCGATCCCCCGCCCGCCACCACGAAGGGCAGCCAGGCGAAGAAGAAGACGAGGTCGGCCCCCGTGTAGTAGGGCGACGCGTGGAAGCTCACCGTGAGGAACAGGCTGAAGGCGAGCACCGCGCCGCCCACCGCGGCCACCCGCGTCCACAGGCCCACCAGCGTCGCCACGCCGATCGCCACCTCGGCGATCGCGATCACGATCCCCAGCGGCGTGGCGAGGCCCACTAGGTGCACGACGAGACCGCGAATCGGGCTCACCCGCGCCGCGGCGACCAGCTGGGCGTGGATCGACGACGGGCTCGCGGCGTTGAAGAAGTTGGGGTTCGCGAGCTTTTGCAGCCCCGCGAAGGTGAAGGTGACCCCGAGGAAGAGTCGCAAGGGCACCAGGGCCCACTCCGCGAGGGCCCAGGCCCGCACCGGGGCGCCGAAGGGCGGTCGGCGGACCGCACGGGACGTCGACGGCGAGTCGTCACGGGAAGGGGACACGCTCCATCGTGACACAGCCGCACCGCGACCTCGAGCGCACCACCCCGATCGTCTCGTCAGCTCCCCTCCGATCACTCATCGGGGATCCGCGTCGCCACCGGCGACCATCCGTCGGCTCGGGGATCCGGCACGTGGACGGCCGGATGAGCACACTCGCGCACACATCGTCGTGGTAGCCCGCACCACGCCAGCCGGGTCAGAGTTCTACTCTCCTTAGCCTCGATCATTCACGTGAGGTCGCTGATGGCGCTCTGCCGTACTTTGTTGATTGATTGAAGCCGACGGGCCTCGATGTGGTCATTGTTTCGATCGCCGTCACGTCCATGACGTCGAATTCGACCATGCAAAGTGACCCGATGGGTGCGCGGGGACGGCGAGGGACGCGTGTAGCCGGCTCTGTTGGCACCTGGCACCTGGCACCTGGCACCTGGCTCAGGTCAGCAGAGCGAGGCGCTGGTAGGCACCGAGCAGGGCGCTGGCGCTGGGCCAGCCCTCGAGCAGTCGCACGATGCGACGCCGCGAGCGGTAGACGAGGCGTCCCGGCGCGTGGAAGATCTCCCAGCGCAGGGTCTTGGGGCGAGCCTCTCGCCAGCGACCCTCGAGACAGAGCAGCTGAAACCAGCGCACGAGATCAGCGG
>JAJYNX010000079.1 GCA_021786095.1 Actinomycetes bacterium
GGGGCTGGCCCTCGTGATCCTGTACATGATCATCGTGACTGTGCTCTTGCGCGTGGGTCTCGGCCTGGGCTTCGTCATCGTGATCGCGCTGGCGCTGATCTTCTCCCAATACTTCTTCTCGGACAAGATCGCGATGTTCTCGATGCACGCGCACGAGGTGACGCCCGAGCAGGAGCCCCGTCTGCACCAGATCGTTGACCGGCTCTGCCTGCTGGCCAACATGCCCAAGCCCCGAGTCGGCGTGTCGGAGATGGACATGCCCAACGCCTTCGCCACCGGACGTAACCCCAACCACGCGGTCATCTGCGCCACGCGCGGGCTGATGCGGCGGCTCTCGGACGAGGAGCTCGAGGCCGTCCTCGCGCACGAGTTGAGTCACGTCGCCCACCGTGACGTCGCGGTGATGACCATCGCGTCGGGCGTCGGCATGCTCGCCGGTCTGGTCGGGCGCATCGCGATGTGGAGCGCCATGTTCTCGGGCGGCGGACGCAACCGCAACGGTCAGAACGTCGTGCTCATCGAGATCGCAACGTGGCTCGCGTCGATGGTCATCTACGTGATCGCCTACCTGCTGACCATGGCCCTGTCGCGTTACCGCGAGCTCGCGGCCGACCGCTCGGGGGCCATCCTCATCGGCAAGCCCAGCGTGCTGGCGAGCGCCCTGGTGCACGTCACGGGTGACATCGGACGGATCCCGCGCACCGATCTGCGCAAGGCCGAGGGAATGAACGCCTTCTTCTTCGCGCCCGCCCTGGCCAGCGGCACGGCTGCCTCCCTCTTCGCCACGCACCCCAGCCTGGAGAAGCGCCTCGACCAACTCAACAAGCTCGAGCGCCAGCTGAACGGTCACGCGTAGTGGGGCTACGCGACACCCTCTTCGGGCGCACCAAACAGGTCGCGCCCAAGCTCGACAACCTCTTCGCGCTGCCGACGGCGGCGCTCACCCTGCAGAGCGAGCTCGATCTCGTGACGTCGGGCCAGGCCGGTCTGTGCTTCAAGGCCGGGAGCGGCGAGACGGAGATCAACAGCGACGACGACCTGCGCCAGCTGCTCGACTTCGACGAGGGCGCCATCAAGGTCACCTACACCACCGACGACCTGGGATTCCGGTGGATCGTGCTGCACGACCCCGACCTGGAGAACCTCGTGACCCGGATCCACGGTGCCAACACCACCCTGGTCGAGCACGGGCTCGGCCCGCGCCTGCTCTGCGCGGTCTTCGGCTTCGTGCCGGCCCACCAGGGCGCGGAGGGCGCGGTGCGGATGGTCTACCTGCTCAAGCAGGGGACCTTCTACCCCTTCGCCCCCACCGGCGCGGACCAGCGCGACAACGAGTTGGAGTTGCGCGTCAAGTCCTTCCTCGAGCACGACCTGACCATGGAGAAGGATCTCACGCGCTGGATGGCGCTGTGGAACCTCCCGGTCAGCTAATCACCCGCGCCACCAGCTCGTCGAAGGCGGTGGCGAAGCGCACGTCGAGTTCGGTGATCGCGCCGCGGTCGTGGGTCCACAACTCCACGCGCAGCGTGTCGTAGCCCAGCGTCAGGGTCGCGTGGTGGTCGAGCGACGTCGCGAGCGCCGCCTGGGCGACCACGAGGTCCACGCCGTGCTGGTAGTCGGACAGGGCCACCTCGCGCACGAGGTGGCCCCCCTCGAGGCGCCACGCGGTGGCGGCCACGAAGGCCGCGACCGCGGGCGCGTCGAGAGGATCGGGTCGGCTCACGGATGGGTCATGTGCTCGGGAACGACCGCCGCGTCGAACTGCTCCGCGCTGAGAAAGCCGAGGGCCAGGGCGGCCTCGCGCAGCGTGGTGCCCTCCTTGTGCGCCTTCTTCGCCACCTGGGCGGCCTTGTCGTAGCCGATGATCGGGTTGAGGGCGGTGACCAGCATCAGGGAGTTGTTGAGGTGCTGGGCGATCCGCGCGAGGTCGGGCTCGAGTCCCTCGACGCAGAACTCGCGGAACCGGTCGCACGCGTCGCTGAGCAGGTCGATGGAGTTGCAGACGTTGTGGATGATGACGGGCTTGCAGACGTTCAACTCCAGGTTGCCGCGCGAGTCGGCCATCGCCACGGCGGCGTCGTTGCCGTAGACCTGCACGCCCACCATGATCATCGCCTCGGACTGAGTGGGGTTCACCTTGCCCGGCATGATCGAACTGCCCGGCTCGTTCTCGGGCAGGCGCAGCTCCCCGAGCCCCGAGCGCGGTCCCGAGCCGAGCCAGCGCAGGTCGTCCGCGATCTTGATCAGGCTCGCCGCGAGGGTCTTGATCGCGCCGTGGGCGAAGACCAGGGCGTCGTGGGCCGCCAGCGCGGCGAACTTGTTGGGGGCGCTCACGAACGGCTGGCCCGTCTCACGGGCGATGGCCGCGGCCACGCGGTCGCCGAACTCCGGGTGCGTGTTGAGCCCGGTCCCCACGGCAGTGCCGCCGGCGGCGAGCTCGTAGAGACCCGGGAGGCTGGCCGTCAACCGCTGCAGGTCGGCGTCGAGCTGGGCGACGTAGCCCGAGAACTCCTGGCCCAGCGTGAGCGGCACCGCGTCCATCAGGTGGGTGCGTCCGATCTTGACGATCGAGGCGTAGGCGCGGGCCTTCTCGTCGAGGGCGTCACGCAGGCGCGTCACCGCCGGCGCCAGTCGGCCGGTGATCTCGAGGACCGCGGCGATGTGCATCGCCGTGGGGAAGGTGTCGTTGGACGACTGGGACATGTTGACGTGGTCGTTGGGGTGTACCGGGTCCTTCGAGCCCCGCTCCCCGCCGGCCATCTCGATCGCGCGATTGGCAATCACCTCGTTGACGTTCATGTTGGTCTGCGTGCCCGAGCCGGTCTGCCAGATCCGCAGCGGGAACTCCCCGGCCAGCGTGCCGTCGATCACCTCACGCGCCGCGGCCTCGATCAGCTCGGCCCGGCGCTCGTCCAGCTTGCCGAGCTCCTGGTTGACCTGAGCCGACGCCAGCTTCAGCACACCGAAGGCGCGGATGAGCGCCGGCGGCATGGTCTGGGTGGAGATGTCGAAGTGGTGCAGGCTGCGCTGGGTCTGGGCGCCCCAGTAGTGATCGGCGGGTACCTCGACGGTGCCCATCGTGTCGGACTCGATGCGGACGTTGCTCATGGTGCCTCCTTGGTGGCTCTCTTCTTCGTCGCGGTGGCCCCCCGTCGCGTGGTGTGTGGCTGGTCGTAGCGGGCGATCCCTCGCTCCACGAGCTCGCGCGCGGCGGCCACGTCGCTCGCGCGAGGACCGCCACCGGCGCCAGGCACCTCGAGCAGCAGCGGCAGGTCGCGAATCGCCGGGTGGCCCACCAGGCTCTCCAGGGCCGCGCCGATGGTGCCCTCGCCCAAGTTGGCGTGACGATCCCGGTTCGCGCCGAGCTCGACCTTCGAGTCGTTCAGGTGCAGGCAGGCCAGGCGCGCCGCGCCGACGCGACGGGCCACCTCCTCCACGACCGCCTCGGCACCGTCGGGCGTGGCGTAGTCGACGCCGCTGGCCCACAGGTGCTGGGTGTCCAGGCACACCCCCAGTCCCTCGGGTGCGCCGGCCGCGTCGATCACCCGCTCGATCTCCTCGAGACTGCGCCCGACCGTGCCGCCCGCCCCGGCGGCGTTCTCGATGAGGATGGGGCACGACACCCCGAGCGGAGCGTCCCCGGCCTCGTCCAGCGCCCGACGCAGTGCCGCCGCCACCGGCTCCACCACCTCGTCGAAGCCGGCTCCGCGGTGGCTGCCCAGGTGCAGCACGACCCCCGACGCGCCCATGGCGCGGCCCACCGCGAGGTTGTGGGTCAGCGCGGCCACGGACTTGGCGTACAGCTCGGGGTCACCGGTGGCCAGGTTGATGAGGTACGTCGCGTGGACGAAGGTGTGCGTGATGCTCGGGTGCTCGCGCTGCGCCTCACGAAACGCCGCGGTGACCTCGGGCGCGTACTGGGTCGGCTTCCAGGCTCGGGGGCTCTGGACGAACACCTGGATCGAGGTCACGCCGATCTCCTCGCCCGCGCGCAGCGAGCCGACCAGGTTCCCACCGCCGCGAACGTGCGCCCCGATGTTCATTACAGTAAAACTAGTTCCGTTGACCAGCCCCACCGAGAGGAGAGCCGTGACCGCCTTCACCGACAGTGCCCGCGCCATTTTCGACAAGAAGGTCTTCGCGCACGTCGCGAGCCTGGGCCCCGACGGCTCCCCCTACGTCTCGCCGGTGTGGGTGGAACTGGACCACGACGAGATCGTGATCAACACCGCCCTCGGTCGCGCCAAGGCGCGCAACCTCGCGGCGGACCCGCGCGTGGCGGTGTCGCTCACCGACCCCGACGACCCCTACCGGGCGATCGCGGTGCGCGGCACCGTGGTGACCTTCACCACCGACGGCGCCGACGAGGTGATCGACCGCTTCGCGAAGAAGTACCTCGGTGTCGACACCTACCCGAACCGCCAGGAGGGCGAGGTGCGCGTGACCGTGCGCATTCGCTGCGACCACATCGTGATGCAGCCGCAGTAGCGACCCTAGGCGTACGTGGTCCACTCGCCCAGGTCGTCGCGCGTCCGGGCGCGCTCCACGAGAGTCGTCGCCCCGTCGTGCAGGGCGCCGTCGAACCACCAGACCGTCACGAGGCGCGGCGGGGCGGGGCGGTTGTAGGCCCCGCGCAGCGTGGCCACCTCGTTGGTCAGGTTCACCTCGTCGTCACCCAGCAGGGCCCGCACGACCTCGGCCTGCGCCGCGGGGGCCCACGAGGACGCGACCACGACGTGATCCAGGGCGATCAACCAGCTGAGGGTGGCCACGTCGCGCGCCACCAGGGCCGCGGGGTAGTCGGGTGTCACCTCGATCCAGACGCCACGCGGCTCGCTGGGCGCGCCGCGCAGTGCCGCGGCGACCTCCACGGTCGTCGCGTCGGTACACGACAGGGTCACGGCGACGGACGGAGCCGTCACGCGCAGGCGGGGCCACGCGGCGAGCGCCACGTCCAGGCGCACCCGCTCCATCAGGGCTGGAGGTCTTCCTTGGGCAGCCGCTCGATGTTCACGTCGCGAAAGGTGAGGATGCGCACTGACGGCACGAAGCGAGCGGCGCGGTACATGTCCCACACCCAGGCGTCGTGCAGGTTCACCTCGAGCAACGTGGGCGTCGTGGCCGGACGCACCTCCAGGGCCACCTCGTTGGCCAGGTAGAAGCGCCGATCGGTCTCGACCGCGTAGTTGAACATCCCCACGACGGCCTTGTACTCCTGGACCAGCGCCAGTTCGAGGGTCGACTCGTAGTCGTCGAGCTCTTCTTCGCCCACGGGCGGCTTCTACGCGCGTTCGGTGACGCGCAACTCCTTGATCCTGGCCGCCCGACCCCGCAACTTGCGCAGGTAGTACAACTTCGCACGGCGCACGTCGCCGTAGGAATCCACCTCGATCTTCGCGATCGTCGGCGCGTGCACCGGGAACGTGCGCTCCACGCCCACGCCGAAACTGATCTTGCGCACGGTGAACGTCTCGTGCAGGCCCGAGCCCTGACGGCGGATCACCACGCCCTGGAACACCTGGACGCGCTCGCGGGTGCCCTCCACCACGCGCACGTGCACCTTCAGGGTGTCGCCGGGGCGGAAGGAGGGGATGTCGTCGCGCAACGAGTCGCGGTCGATGAGATCAGTCGGGTTCATGGGCGCGGTCCTTTGGATCACTGGGGCCTTTCGAGTTTAGCCGCTCGCGCCCGACGGGGCCAACGCCGAACTCCTCGAGCAGAGCCCACTCCGACGCGTCCAGCCCACCGCGACGCTCGATCAGGTCGCCGCGGCGCTCGAGGGTGCGCGCGAGCGACTGGGCCCGGCGCCAGCGCGCGATCCTCGCGTGGTCGCCCGAGCGCAGGATCGCGGGCACCTCGAGCCCGCGCACCACCGCCGGCTTGGTGTACTGCGGGTACTCCAAGAGCCCCTCGGAGAACGACTCGTCGAGCACCGAGTCATCGTTGCCCAGTGCGCCCGGCACCAGGCGGACCACCGCCTCGATCACGCACAGCGCGGCCAGCTCACCGCCAGCGAGCACGAAGTCCCCCACCGAGACCTCGTCCTGGGCCACCAGGTCGAGCGCCCGCTGGTCGATCCCCTCGTAGCGACCACAGAGCAAAGTCAGCCCCGATCCACCGGCCCACTCGCGAGCCAGCGACTGCGTGAAGGGTCGACCCGACGGGGAGAGCGCCACCACGGGGCGCGCCAGGTCCGGGCACGACTCGACCGTGCGCAGGATCGGCTCGGCCCGCAGCACCATGCCGGCCCCACCCCCGTAGGGCGTGTCGTCGACCGTACGGTGCGGATCGTCGGTGGCGTCACGCAGGTCGTGCACGTGCAGCTCCCACGCGCCGCGCTCGAGGGCGCGCCCGAGCACCGACGTGGTGCCGTAGTGGCCAATGGCGTCGGGGAACAGCGTGAGCACGTCGACGCGCAGCGTCACTCGAAGAGCCCCTCCGGGACGTCGACCTCGACCAGCTCGTGAGCCCGCACACGGGTGACGAAGGTCAGCGGCACCAGGGCTCCGGTGTCGAGCACGAGCAGGTCGCTGGCCGGATTGGACTCCACCGAGGTGACGATGCCCCGGTGCACGCCCGCCGCGTCGACGACCGTCGCCCCGAAGAGGTCGTCGATCCAGATCACGTCGTCCGAGGACTCCTCGCGCTCCAACGGCGCGGCCAGCAGGACCACCCCTCGCCAGGCGTCGGCGTCCTCGCGCGAGCCAATGGCGTCGAAGGTCACGAGGAAGCGATCCTGGTGGGGCGAGGCACTCACCACGACCAAGGGTCCACGCTCGGTGTCGAGGGTCGCGCCCGGAGCGAGGCGCTCACGGCGCTGCGTCCACAGGTCCACCACCACCTGCCCGCGCAGCCCGTGGGCCCGCACGATGCGCCCGACCTCCAGGAGGGGGCGCGGCGGGCCGCTCACGGCTAGTCGACGATGTCCACGGAGGTCGCGACCCCGTCGCGCGCGCCGGCGGCGGCCACCAGCGCCCGGATCGCCTGAGCGGTCCGGCCCCGTCGCCCGATCACGCGGCCCATGTCGTCGGGGGCCACGCTCAGCGACAGCACAACCTTGCCCGCGCGCTCGCTCACGTCGACCTCGACCGCGTCGGGCTCGTCGGCCATCGCGCGCGCGATGTAGTCCAGCACGTCGCCCACGCGGCTGCGGCCCGGGGCCGGCGCGTTCTCGTCGTCGGCGTCGTCGGTCTCCTCGACGTCGTCCAGCTCGTCCATCTCCTCAACGTCGTCCACGTCGTCGACCAGGTTCACGTCCCCGGCCACGTAGTCACTGTCGCGGTCGCTCACGACGTCACCTTCGACGCCGCGAAGGCGTCCAGGGCGCCCGTGGTCTTCAGCAGCTTGGCCACGCGCTCCGTGGGCTGGGCCCCGTGACGCAGCCAGTGCACGGCGCGCTCGGTGTCGATGCTCACCACCGTCTCGGGCTCGGCGGCGGAGAGGCCCCGGGGCTGGTACGTCCCGAGGATCTCGAGGAACGCCCCCGAACGTGCGCGCCGACTGTCGGTCGCCACCACCCGGTAGGTCGGTTGCTTCTTCTTGCCCATCCGCACCAATCGCAGTTTCACCGCCACAACAAGATTCCCTTCACGACCTTCCCGCGCAGTCACCCGCGCCGGACTGGGCGCAATGCCCGAGCGGCCAAGTTTAGCGCTGTTTGGGGGGGGTCACTCGACCACCCTTCTTCTTGCCCTTCGCCGGGCCGCGCGAGCCGCGCGCGCGCATGCCGGCGGCCAGGGCCTCGAAGCCAGCCGGCACCTCGGACCCCGGGCCCGGGCGTGGCGCCAGCGCTGGCCGCCGGCCACCGGGCATCGTGGGCGCCGCGCCGTTGCCCAGCTGACGCATCATCTTGCGCATCTCGGTGAACTGCCGCAGGAGCTGGTTCACCGCGTTGACGGTCGTCCCCGACCCGCGCGCGACGCGCGCGCGACGCGACCCGTCGATGATCGAGGGGTCGCGTCGCTCCCGAGGGGTCATCGAGTGGATGATGGCCTCGACGCGGTTCAACTCGCCGTCGTCGACGTTGGCGGCGGCGGTGCGCATCTCCTTGGTCACCCCGGGCATCAGGCGCATCAGACCCCCGAGCGATCCCATGCGCCGCACCTGGTTCAGCTGGGCGAGGAAGTCGTCCAGCGTGAAGGTGCCGCTCATCATGCGTCCCGCCGACTCGGCCACCACCGCCGGGTCCATCGTGCGCTCGGCCTGCTCGATCAGCGACAGCGCGTCGCCCATCCCCAGGATGCGCGACGCCATGCGGTCGGGGTGGAAGAGGTCGAAGTCCTGGAGCTTCTCGCCCGTCGAGGCGAACACCACCGGTCGACCCACCACGCCGCGCGCGGAGAGAACCGCCCCGCCGCGCGCGTCGTAGTCCAGTTTCGTGGCGATCACCCCGGAAAGGGCCAGGGCCTCGTGGAAGGCCCGCGCCGTGGCGACCGCGTCCTGGCCGGTGACGGCGTCGATCACCAGGAAGGTGTAGTGCGGCTCGGTGGCCGCGCCAATCGCGCGCACCTCCTGCATCAGGGCCTCGTCGATGGCGAGACGCCCCGCGGTGTCGATCACGACCACGTCGCGACCGAGCCGAGCGGCCTCGTCGACGCCCCGGCGCGCCACACTGACCGGGCTACCCGGCTCGCTGAACACGTCCACGCCGATCTGGGTGCCCAGCACGCGCAACTGCTCGACCGCGGCCGGTCGCTGGAGGTCCGCGCCAACGAGGAGGGGCTGGCGGCCCTGCTGCTTGAACCACAGCGCCAGCTTGGCCGCCGTGGTCGTCTTGCCCGCGCCCTGCAGTCCGGCCAGGAGCACGACCGTCGGGGGCCGCGGTGCGTACGTGATCTTGAGCGTCGTGCCGCCGAGCACCTCGATCAGCTGCTCGTGAACGGCCTTGATCACCTGCTGGCCGGGCGTGAGGCTCTGGGTGAGGGACGTACCGGCGACGCGCTCGCGCACCGCCTCGAGGAACGAGCGCACGACGCCCAACTCGACGTCGGCCTCGAGCAGCGCGGCGCGCACCTCGGCGAGCGCCTCGTCCAGGTCGGCGTCGCTCAGGCGCCCGCGCGAGCGCAGGGTCGACCCGAGACGCTCCAGGCGGGAGGTGAGTGTGTCAAACATGATGCACGCAGGCTACCGTCAGGCCTCGAGCAACGAGTCGACGAAGGCGTCCGGGTCGAAGGGGACCAGGTCGTGGGCCCCCTCCCCGACGCCGACGAACTTGACCGGGATCGCCAGCTCGCGCTCGATCGCGACCACGATGCCGCCCCGAGCCGTCCCGTCCAGCTTGGTGAGCACGATCCCGGTCACGGCGGCGGCGGCCAGGAACTCGCGCGCCTGGGTCAGCGCGTTCTGCCCGGTCGTGGCGTCGAGGACCAGGAACGTCTCGACGACCTCGCCGGGCTCGCGGTCCGCGACGCGACGCACCTTGCGCAGCTCGTCGAGCAGGTTGGTCGAGTTCGCCCGCCGCCCGGCCGTGTCCGCCAGGACGATGTCGGCGCCGCGCGACGCGGCGCGCCCCAGCGCGTCGTGGATCACCGACCCGGGATCCGCCCCCTCGGTCGCGCGCACCACGTCAGCGCCCGCGCGCTGGCCCCACAACGCCAACTGATCGGCCGCGGCCGCGCGGAAGGTGTCCCCCGCGGCCAGGACGACCGAGCGACCCTCGCCGGTCAGGCGCGTCGCCAGCTTGCCGATGGTGGTGGTCTTGCCGACGCCGTTCACGCCGACGAACAGCCACACCGCCACGCGACCCTCGCCGGCCCGATCACGTACCTCGCGCGGGCGATCGAGCGACGCACGCAGGATGTCACGCAGCGCACTGGCCACGCCCTGGGGCGCTCCCTCGGTGCGCAACTGGCCAACGATGGCGTCCGTCGTGCTCACCCCCACGTCGCTGCGCAGCAGCACCTCCTCGACGACGTCGAGCACGTCGCCGGGCAGCGTCCCGCGCGCGCCGATCGCGCGCACGCGCTCGAACACGCCGCGCGAGGACCCCAGCCGCTGGCGCAGCGACGCCGGCGTCGCGTCCTCGAGCACCGGACGCGGCGCGGGCTCGCTGACCAGGACCTGCGGCATCGGAGGCGCCGCGAGCGGGGGCGCGGGTCGAGGGCGCCGGCGCGCCACCACCACGGCCAGTGCGCCCACCACCAGAACCGCCACGATCACGATGATCGTGATCACGACACCGCCTCCTCGGTACGCCGCACTCGCTGGCTCACCACCTTGGACGACGCTCCGGGAACCATGGTCACGCCGTAGAGGGCGTCGGCGGCCTCCATCGTGCGCTTCTGATGGGTCACGACCAGCAACTGCGCCTCGTCGCGGAACTCGTTCACCAGGCTCAGGAACCGCTGCAGGTTGACGTCGTCGAGCGCGGCCTCCACCTCGTCCATCAGGTAGAAGGGAGACGGACGAGACCGAAACACCGCGAAGAGGAAGGCCAGGGCCGCCATCGAGCGCTCGCCCCCGGAGAGCAGCGACAGGCGACGCACGTTGCGCCCCATCGGACGCACCTCGATCTCCACGCCGGTGGTGAGCGGGTCGTCGGGCTCGCTCAGCTGAAGGCGACCCTGCCCGCCGGGGAACAGCATGGCGATCAGGGTCGAGAAGTGGTCGTTGACGTCCGCGAACGCCGCCGTGAAGGACGCCATGATCTCGCCGTCCAGGGTCCGCACGACCTCGAGGAGCTCGCGACGCGCGGCGCGCACGTCGGCGACCTGCGCGTCGAGGTCGCGGTAGCGCTCCTCGAGCTCGCTCAGCTCCTCGAGCGCCAGTGGGTTGATCGGGCCCAGCGAGGTCACCCGCGCCTCGAGTTGGCCGACCAGCTCCTCGATCGTGGTCCCGGCGAGCTCGTCGATCTCGGGAGCGGGTCCCATGGCCTCGGGATCGACACCCAGGTCGCGGCGAATCGCCTCGTGCACGTTGGCCAGGGTGACCGCCAGCTCCGCCAGCTCCACCTCGGCGCGGCGCTGCTCCTCGCCCAGCGCGGCCACCTGGGCCTCCACCCTCGCGCGCGCGACGCGGGTCTGCTCGAGGTGCTGGGCCCCCGCGCGACTCGCCTCGAGCTGCTCGCGGTAGACGTCGGACATGGCCTCCTGGGTCGCGCGCACGGCACGCGTCGCCTCCTCGACCACGCCCGCGAGCCGATCGAGAACCCCGAGGTCGTACTCCAGGGACTCGCGGCGCGCCGCGGCGCGGGCCCGCTCCCCGACGTGACCCTCCAGGCGCGCCTCGATCTCGACGCGGCGCGTCTCCAGCAGGCGCCGGTGCTCGGCCACGCGAGCCTCCTCACGCGCGAGCGCCTCCGCCATGGCGTCGACCTCGGCACGCCGGGCGGCCAGAGCCGCCAGCGACTCGTCCCGGCGCACGCGCTGTTCGGCCGACTGCTCGACCAACGCCACGAGCCGCGCCGTCTCGCCGCGCACCTCGTCCAGTTCGCGGTCCAGCGCCTCGTGCGACGCGGACAGTTCGGCCACCTCGCGCTCCAGCGTGCCTCCCAGCTCCACCTGCGTCGCGAGGTCCGCGCTCGTACGAGCCACGTCGGCCTCGAGTCGCTCGAGCGCCGCCTCGGCCTGGGCCACCCGGGCGATCGACGCGGCGAGGTCCTCGCGCGCCGCACGCACCGACTCCTCGGCCGCGCCCAACGCGTCACGCCGTTCCACCAGGGGCGCCGCGGCCGCGGCGGCCGCGGCGGCCGCCTCCTCCACGCTGGCGCGCGTCACCACGGCGCGCCCCGACGTCACTCGCCACCCCGACGCCGCGAACCGGTCGCCGTCAGGCGTGACGATGACCAGCTCGGGGTGGGTGACCGCGACGTCGATCCCCGACTCCCAGTCCGGCGCCACGAACGCCCGCGCGAAGAGGGCGTCGAGGACCCGCTCCACGTGGCCCGGCGCGCCGCGGCGCGCGCGCACCAGGGAGCGCACCGGCGTGGTCCCCCCGGGTGCGTCAGGCGCCGCCACGGTACCGTCGACCGCCGCCAGGACCAGTCCCGCGCCACCCCCGCGGCGCAGGGCCTCCAGGGCCGCGCGCGCCGCGGCGCGTCCGTCGACCACGACGCCGCCCGCGGCCCCGCCCGCGGCGGACTCCACGGCGCGTTCCCACCCGGGCTCCACCTCGATCAGGTCGAGGAAGGCTCCGAGCACACCGTCGAGCTCGCCGATGATGGCCCGACCACCCGCCCCCGACAGATCGTCGAGCGCCCGCGCCAGCGCCTCCGCGCGCGCCGTCGTGCGCGTGGCCACCTCGCTGGCCTCGCGAAGTGCGGCGTCGGCGTCGTGCCGGCGCGCCTCCGC
>JAJYNX010000069.1 GCA_021786095.1 Actinomycetes bacterium
GTCCTCGCTCTCGCGCGACATGCTGAGCGAGGCCAACCTCGCCCACGTGCGCGCGCTGTCGGCGATGGCCACCGAGCGCGGCCAGACGATGGCGCAGCTGGCGATCGCCTGGGCACTGCGCGACCGACGAGTCACCTCGGTGGTCCTGGGCGCCAGCAGCGTCGCGCAACTCGACGACAACCTGGCGGCGCTGGAGCACCCGGACTTCACCGACGAGGAGCTGCGGCGCATCGACCAGCACGCCGTCGACTCGGGGATCGACCTGTGGCGCGGACCGGCCACGAGCTAGACGTCGCGGTGCCTCGCTAGGGTGACCTCGTGCGTGACTCGCTCGACCCACCCGCGCCGCCGATGAGCGTCCACGACGGCGAGTTCTGGTCGATGTGGACGCGCCACCACGCCCGGATCCGCGCCACGGTGGCGCGACGCGTGCGCGACGCCAGCGCCGTCGACGACATCGTCCAGGACACCTATCTACGCGCCGCGCGGGGCTGGTCCCAGTTGCGATCGCCCGAGCGGGCACCCGCCTGGCTCGCCCGCGTCGCCGCGAACGTGGTCGCGGATCACTTTCGCCAGCGTCGACCGCTCACCACGGCCCGCGAGCCCGCTGCGCCCGAGGACGCGGACGTCCTCGCGTGGGCGGCCCAGTGCCTGCCCGCGATGCTCGACGAGCTCCCCGAGCCCTTCCGCGACGCGCTGCGCCTCGACCTGGCGGGCGTCACCCAGCGCGAGATCGCCCGCACGAGCGGGATCAGCGTCTCGGGTGCCAAGTCGCGGGTCCAGCGCGGCCGCGCGCGGCTGCGCGAGCGGTACCTGGCGTGCTGCGACGTCGAGGTCGGTGCTCACGGCATCGTGGACGTGACGCCGCGCCCACCGGTTCCATCGTCGTCCTGATCGGGTACTGCGTCCTTTTCGCTCCCGCGCCGTCAAAGAGGTACGACAACGACAACACCGAGTGAGAGGACCACCATGGACCAGGAGACCGCAACGAGCCCCGTCACGAGTGCGACGGGGGACACCGACCCCGATGGGGTGCGCACGAGCGTGCGACGCCGCTACGGCGCGATCGCCGTGGCGGGCGAGGGGGGCTGCGGCTGCGCGACCGACTGCTGCGCGGGCTCGCCCTCCCTCGACCTGGGCTACCGCCCAGAGGACCTGGCCGCACTCCCCGATGGCGCCGACCTCGGTCTGGGCTGCGGCAACCCCCAGGCGTTGGCCGGCCTGCGACCCGGTGAGGTCGTGCTGGACCTGGGCAGTGGTGCGGGCATCGACTGCTTCCTGGCGGCCCCGCGAGTCGCCCCCGGCGGACGCGTCATCGGCGTCGACATGACGCCCGAGATGGTCACGCGCGCCCGGGACAACGCGCGCCACGCCGACTTCGACCACGTCGAGTTCCGTCTGGGCGAGATCGAGCACCTGCCGGTGGCCGACCACGAGGTCGACGTCATCATCTCCAACTGCGTGATCAACCTCTCCCCGGACAAGGCGGCGGTCTTTCGCGAGGCGGCGCGCGTCCTGCGCCCCGGCGGGCGCCTAGCCATCGCCGACGTGATCGCCGTCGCCGACATCCCCGCCGAGACGCTCGCTCGCGGTGAGCTCTACGGGGCCTGCGTGACCGGTGCGACCAGTGCCCAGAACCTCACGAGGCTGCTCGTCTCCGCCGGCTTCCACGACGTGCGCGTCACCCCCAAGGCCGAGAGCGCCACGTTCATGCGTCAGTGGTCGGACGCGCTCGACGTCACCGCGTTCGTGGTCTCGGCCACCATCGAGGCGCGTACGGCGTCGGAGGAGCCGCCGCGCTGAACCGTGCGCGCGTACACGTCGGGGCGACGTAGCGCGAGCACCGCGATCTGCTCGCGGCGCCGGCGCACCTCGTCGAGGTCGAGTGACGCGACGAGCACCTGGGGCTCGTCGCCAGTGGCGCGAGCCACGATCTCGCCCCAGGGCCCGACGATCATCGAGTCGCCGTTGGTGGCGACTCCCTCGGGGGTGGTGCCGGCCTGGGCCGCCGCTACGACGAACGCGTGGTTCTCGATGGCCCGCGCGCGCACCAGCGTCGCCCAGTGGGCCGGTCCGGTCACCGCCGAGAACGCCGCCGGGACCGCCAGGGCCGTCGCACCGGCCAGGGCCAGGGCGCGGTAGAGCTCGGGAAAGCGCACGTCGAAGCAGATCGACAGGCCGAGCCGGGCGGGACCGACGTCCACCGTGACCAGCTGCGAGCCCGGCGCGATCACGTCGGACTCGCGAAACTCGACCTGTCCGGGGACGGCGATGTCGAAGAGGTGGACCTTGCGGTAGGTGGCCAGCAGCGCGCCGTCGGGCCCGATCACCACGCTGGTGTTGTGGACCCGGCCCGGCGTCGTGGAGCGCTCGAGCACGCTGCCCAGGTGCACGGTGACCCCGAGACGCCGCGCCAGGGCCGCGAAGTGCTCGACGGTCGGACCCGCGATGGGCTCGGCGACCTCGCCGTAGCCACGCGGCGGCCCGAGGTAGGTGACCAGCTCGGGCACCTGCACGTAGGTGGCACCCGCGTGGGCCGCCCGCTCCACGAGCGCGCTCGTCACCTCCACGTTGCGGTCGCGGTTCGCGTCCGAACGGGTCTGCACCGCCGCCACGACCCAGGTCGAGGACCCCATGCCCACCTCCACTCGCCCGTAGGCTACTGGTGATCGTCGTGGGCGGTGCGGAACCCTGAGGGACCCTCGTCCACTAGGTTCGTGGTACGACGACTGACGATTGGAGACCTTCACCGTTGAAGAAACTCTTCGTGTTCGATCTGGACGGCACCCTCGCCGAGAGCAAGTCCCCCCTCGGCGAGGAGATGGCGAGCCTGCTCCACGACCTCCTCGACGTGCTGCAGGTAGCGGTCATCTCGGGCGGCGCGTGGGAGCAGTTCGAGACCCAGTTGCTCGCGAACCTGCCGGCCGACGAGCGCCTGGAGCGCCTGGTCCTCCTCCCCACCTGTGGCACGCAGTTCTACCGCTACCACGGAGGCTGGGAGCGCGTCTACGCCGAGAACCTCACCGACGACGAGCGCACCCGCATCATCGCCGCGCTGGACCGGGCCCTCGACGAGTCGGGCTACCGCGCCACGCGAGTGTGGGGTGAGGTGATCGAGGACCGCGGCAGCCAGATCACGCTCTCCGCCCTGGGTCAGCAGGCACCCCTGGCCGAGAAGCGCCACTGGGACCCGGACTTCGCCAAGCGCCGGGCCATCACCGCCATCCTGGCGCCGCTCCTGCCGGACTTCGCGATCAATCTGGGCGGCACCACCTCCATCGACATCACCCGTCCCGGGATCGACAAGGCCTACGGGATCGAGAAGTTGCGCGACAACCTCGGCGTGTCCATCAAGGAGATGCTGTTCGCGGGCGACGCCATCTTCGAGGGCGGCAACGACTTCCCCGCCCAGCGCGCGGGCGTGGACTCGATCCTCGTCACCGGTCCGAGCGAGACCGCTCGCATCATCCAGACGGTGCTCGCGCTGCTCGGTGACGGCTCCACGCAGATCACCGCACCCCCGCGATCCTCGTGAACACCTTCTCGGTCCTGCCCCTCAACTTCACCGTGCGCCCCGAGCTCGGCAACCCCCACGAGGTCGAGGGCGTGCTCAACCCCGCCGCCGTACGGGGCCCCGATCGACAGCTCTACCTCTTCCCGCGCATGGTGGCCGAGGGGAACTACTCGCGCATCGGGCTCATGCGCGTCGTCTTCGACGACGAGGGCGACCCCCACCACGTCGAGCGGCTGGGCGTCGCCCTCGAACCCGAGGCCGACTACGAGCTGCGCTCGGACGGGGGCGGGTGCGAGGACGCCCGGGTCACCTACGTGTCGGCGCTCGACGCCTACATCATGACCTACACCGCCTACTCCCCCGCGGGGCCGCGCATCGCGCTGGCCACGTCCACGGACCTCTTCACCTGGGAGCGCCTGGGACTCGCCAACTTCTCTCCCTTCGAGGACCTCAGCTTCCAGGACATCGACGACAAGGACGCGAGCGTCTTCCCCCTCGCGGTGCCCAACGCCTCCGGCCAGCCCGAACTGGCCATGCTGCACCGTCCGCTCTTTCCGGGCACCACCCTCGAGGAGAACTGGGCCCGCGGCGAGGGGCGCACCATCGACGTGCGCCGCGAGAGCATCTGGATCTCCTACAGCACGATCCACTCGGACGACGAGGACGTGCGCGACCTGGTCAACTTCCGCGCCCACCACCGGCTCGCGTCGCCCGTCGAGCCCTGGGAGTCACTCAAGATCGGTGCCGGCACACCCCCCGTGGCCACGCACCTGGGCTGGCTGATCGTCTACCACGGTGTCGCCTCGGTGACGCCGCCCGACGGCGGTGAGCCGCGTCTCACCTATCGCGCGGGCGTGATGGTGCTCGATCGCGACCACCCCGAGCACCTCATCTACCGGTCCAGCCACCCCATCCTCACGCCCGATCCCCGGGCGCTGCACCTCGACGTGACCGCCGACGTCATCTTCCCGACCGGCATCGACCGGCGCGACGACATCGGCCAGCCCGACCGCTTCGACGTCTACTTCGGAATGAACGACGCCACGATCGGTGCGGCCCGGCTCTACGTCCCACCCAACCTGCCGCGTCGCGCGCGACGTGACGCGCCGAGCCCCGACGGTGACGAGCAATGACGACCAGGAGGCACCGATGACCACACCCCTTCGCGGTCGCCGCGCGTGGAGCACCCTCGAGGCCGACGCCGCGTCGTTGCGCACGCGGCACCTGCGCGACCTCTTCGCCGCCGACCCGTCGCGTGGGACGCGGCTGCGGGCCGAGGGCGCGGGCTGGTACCTGGACTACGCCAAGCAGCGGGTCACCGACGAGACCGTCCACCACCTGATCGACCTCGCGGTCGAGTGCGACCTGACTGGTCGTCGCGACGCAATGTTCGCCGGGGAGCACCTCAACGTCTCCGAGGACCGCGCCGTGCTGCACGTGGCGCTACGCATGACGCCCCCGACCACCCTGATCGTCGACGGCGTCGACGTCGTGGCGCAGGTGCACGCCGTGCTCGCCCGGATGCGGTCCTTCGCGCAGCGCGTGCGAGCCGGCGACTGGCGCGGACATCACGGTGACCCCATCACCCACGTGGTCAACATCGGCATCGGCGGCTCGGACCTGGGACCGGTGATGGCCTACCAGGCCCTGCGCCACTACGCGACTCGCGACATCTCGTTCCACTTCGTCTCCAACGTCGACGCGACGGACCTCGTCGAGACCCTGCGCGACCTCGATCCGGCGCGGACCCTCTTCATCGTCGCCTCCAAGACGTTCACGACCCTCGAGACGCTCACGAACGCGCGCTCGGCCCGCGCGTGGCTGGTGGCGGGTCTCGGCGACGAGCGGGCGGTCGCCCGACACTTCGTGGCGGTCTCCACCAACGACGCCGCAGTCGCCGACTTCGGCATCGCGCCGGACTCGGTCTTCGGCTTCTGGGACTGGGTGGGCGGACGCTACTCGATGGACAGCGCCGTCGGGCTGTCCACGATGCTCGCCGTCGGGCCCGACGGCTTCGACGAGCTGCTCGCGGGACTGCGGGCCATGGACGAGCACTTCCTCACGACGCCCCTGGAGCGCAACCTCCCCGTCCTCGTCGGGCTGCTCGGCCTGTGGAACCGGAACTTCCTCGGCTTCGCGGCCCAGGGCGTCATGCCCTACGACCAGTATCTCGCCCGGCTGCCCGCCTACCTCCAACAGTTGACGATGGAGTCCAACGGCAAGCACGTCACCCTCGACGGCGAGCGCGTCGACTACGACACCGGCGCCCTCTACTGGGGCGAGCCGGGCACCAACGGCCAGCACAGCTTCTACCAGCTCCTGCACCAGGGAACCTCGATCATCCCGGTCGACCTGATCGGCTTCGCCCGCCCGCTCAACCCGCTGGGAGCACACCACGACATCCTCACCTCCAACGTCTTCGCCCAGGCCCAGGCTCTGGCCTTCGGGCGCACGGACGAGGAGGTGCGAGCGACCGGGGCCCCCGACACCGTGGTGGCCCACCGGGTGATGGAGGGCAACCGCCCCTCCAGCGTGCTGTTGGCAGACCAACTGACGCCGCGCACACTCGGGTCGCTCATCGCCCTCTACGAGCACGCGGTCTTCACCCAGGGCGTGATCTGGCGGATCGACTCCTTCGATCAGTGGGGTGTCGAGTTAGGCAAGGAGTTGGCCGCACGCATCGCGCCCGAGCTCGACCTCGCGGTCACCCCCCACCTCGATCACGACTCGTCCACCAACGCCCTCATCGAGCGCTACCGCGCTCTCAAGCAAGGAGAGGTCCCCTCACCATGACCACCAGCACCGCGAACGACACCGCGTCACCCACCCCACTCGGCATGGTCGGACTGGGAAGGATGGGCGCCAATCTCGTGCGCCGCCTCACCGCCGACGGACACCGCTGCGTGGTCTACGACGTCAACCCCGCCGCCAGCGCGGCGCTCGCCGGCGAGCGCGTCGTCGCCGCCGCCTCGCTGCGCGAACTGGTGGACGCACTCGACGCGCCGCGCGCGGTCTGGCTCATGCTGCCCGCGGCCCTCACCCAGGGCGCCGTGGACGAGCTCAGTGGGCTGCTGAGCCCCGACGACGTCATCATCGACGGCGGCAACTCCTTCTACCAGGACGACATCACGCGCGCCCGCGAACTCGCGTCGCGGCGACTGCACTACGTGGACTGCGGCACCAGTGGCGGCGTGTGGGGACTCGAGCGGGGCTACAGCCTGATGATCGGCGGCGAGGACGAGGTCGTCGCGCGCCTCGACTCGATCTTTCGCTCCATCGCGCCGGGGCCAGACGCGACGGCGCCGACGCCGAGCCGCACTCGAGCGGGCACCGCACCCCTGGGCTACCTACACTGCGGGCCCTCCGGGGCCGGCCACTTCGTCAAGATGGTCCACAACGGCGTCGAGTACGGCATGATGGGCGCGCTGGCCGAGGGACTCAGCATCCTGCACCACGCCGACGTCGGCCGCCGACCGCCGACCGCCGACGCCGAGACGGCGCCGTTGCGCCACCCCGAGTTCTTCCCCTTCGAGATCGACGTGGCCGAGGTGGCCGAGGTCTGGCGACACGGCTCGGTGATCTCGTCCTGGCTGGTCGACCTCGCGGCGGACGCCCTGGCACGCTCCCCGGGACTGGACGACTTCAGCGGACGGGTCTCGGATTCGGGCGAGGGTCGCTGGACCGTCGAGGCCGCCATCGAGGAGTCGGTGCCGACCCCGGTGATCGCCGCGTCGCTCTGGCAGCGCTTCGAGTCGCGCGACGCGGGCGCCTTCAGCGCCCGCGTGCTCTCGGCGCTGCGCGCCGAGTTCGGTGGCCACGCGGAGAGGGCGGGCTGAGTGCACCACGAGCTGCACGTGTACGAGGACGCGCCCGCCCTGGCCGACGCCGCGTCGCGCTATCTCATCGAGCGGGCCCGCCCCGACGCCGACCTCGACTGGGCGCTGAGCGGCGGCACGACCCCGCGCGCGACGTGGTCGCTCATCGCCGGGCGCCGCGCCCGCTGGGAGCGACTGACCCTCTACCAGGTGGACGAGCGCGTCGCGCCCGCCGGCGACCCCGCGCGCAACCTGGCCGACCTGGCCGAACTGGCTGTGGCCACCGGCGCCCGCGTCGCGCCCATGCCCGTCGAGGACCCGGACCTCGCGGTGGCCGCGTCGCGCTACGGCGACTCCCTGCCCGCGGCCCTCGATCTCGTGCACCTGGGTCTAGGCGCCGACGGGCACTGCGCCTCGCTGGTGCCCGACGACCCGGTGCTGGCCGTGAGCGACCGGCCGGTCGCGCTCACCGCCCCCTACCAGGGCCACCGGCGCATGACTCTCACCTACCCCGCGCTGGCGCGCGCCCGCCAGCTGGTGTGGCTGGTCGCGGGTGCGGACAAGCGCGACGCCCTGGCGCGGCTGCTCGACGCCGACCGCGCCACGCCCGCCGGCCGCGTGGAGGCGGGTGCCTCCCTGGTCCTGGCCGATCGCGCGGCGGCCGGACCCGCGCGCGGGAGCCGGCCGTGAGCGCCACCACCGCGACGATCCCCGACGACCACGTCATCGTCCTCGCCGGGGCCACGGGGGACCTCGCGCGGCGCAAGGTCCTGCCCGGTCTCTACCACCTGGCCCTGGCGGGACTGCTCCCGCGGCGCTACCGCATCATCGGCAGTGCCCCACGGTCCTTCGCCCAGACGAGCGACCAGTTCCGAACGTTCGCGCACGACGCCGTGGCGCAGTTCGGCGACTGTCCGCTCGACGACGAGCCCTGGGACGCCTTCGCCCAGACCCTCTCCTTCGCGGCGGCGGATCCGGACGACCCGTCACCACTGGTGCGCGCCGTGCACCAGGCCCAGCGCGAACTCGGCCCGGACGCGCGACGCCTCTTCCACCTGGCCATCCCCCCCGACGCCGTGACGGCGATGATCCAGCTGCTGGGCACCACCGGGCTCAGTCAGGACGCGCGCGTGATCTGCGAGAAGCCCTTCGGCACCGATCTGACGTCGGCGCGCACGCTCAACGCCGTGATCGCTGAGCACTTCGACGAGACGCGCGTCTTTCGCATCGATCACTTCCTCGGCAAGGAGTCCGTCGACAACATCCTGGCGCTGCGCTTCGCCAACGAGCTCTTCGAGTCGCTCTGGAATCGCACGCACGTCCACCACGTCCAGATCGACGTGCCCGAGACCCTCTCGATCGAGGGCCGTGGGGCCTTCTTCGAGTCCACCGGGACCTTCCGCGACATGGTGATCACCCACCTGTTCCAAGTTCTGGGCTTCATCGCCATGGAGCAGCCCACCTCGCTGGACGCCAAGCCCCTGCGCGACGAGGTGGGCAAGGTCTTCGACTCGCTGCGCCCGCTCGACCCCGACCACGTCATCTACGGCCAGTACGAGGGCTACCGGGGCGAGCCGGGGGTCGCCGGCGACTCGCGGGTCGAGACCTTCGTCGCCCTGCGCGCCGAGGTCGACAACACCCGCTGGAAGGGTGTCCCCTTCTTCCTGCGCACGGGCAAGTGCCTGGCCGAGAGCCGCCAGGTGATCACCGTCACCTTCCACGAGCCCGTCATGCGCCTCTTCCCCGTCGACCCGCGCGCCACCCGCGAGCGCGCCAACCAGATCGTGATCAACTTCGCCGACCCCGGGTCGATCCACACCCGCTTCCTGGCCAAGCAGCCCGGTCCCGCGATGCTGCTGGGTCAGGCGCTGATGCACTTCCACTACGACGACTCGTTTCAGTCGGCGCACCACCTCGAGGCCTACGAGCACCTCATCCTCCAGGCGATGGTGGGCAATCAGACCCTGTTCACGCGCGCCGACGGCATCGAGCGACTCTGGGAGGTCGCCACGCCACTCCTGGAGAACCCGCCCGACGTGCTGCCCTACGCGCCGGGCAGCTGGGGCCCGGCGTCGATCGAGTCCATCGTCGCCCCGCACCGGTGGTCGCTGCCGGAGTGAGCCCCGCCGTCACCCTGGTGCTCTCCGACGTCGACGGGACCCTCGTCACCTCGGACAAGCGGCTCACGCCGCGCACGCTGCGGGCCGTGACCCAACTGCGCGAGGCCGGCGTGCACTTCGCGATCACCAGCGGTCGCGCCACTCTGGCGATGCGCCACCTCGTCGAGCCGCTCGGCCTCACGACGCCTTTGGGCGGCTTCAACGGCGGTCAGATCGTCACGCCCGACTGGACCATCCTCGAGACGACGCCCATCGAGGCGGGTCTGGTCTCGGCGATCGTCGAACGACTGTCCGCGCATCACCTCGACGCCTGGGTCTACCGCCACGACGACTGGCTCGTGCGCGACGCCGGCGCACCCTACGTCGACCACGAAACGCGCGCCGGCGGCTACGGCCCGCGCGTGGTGGCCCGCGTGGACGCCCAGAGCGACGGTGTCATCAAGGTGGTGGGCGTCGGTGACGACCCCGCCGCGGTCGACGACGCCCGCGCGCAACTGGCCGCGGAGATGCCCGGCGTCAGCGCCTCGTCCTCGCAGCCCTACTACCTCGACGTCACCGCTCGCGGAGCCACCAAGGGCCACGTCGTGGACTACCTCGCCGCGCACGTGGGTGTGCGTCACCGCGACGTCGCGGTGATCGGCGACATGCACAACGACCTGTCGATGTTCGCGCGCGCCGGACTGGCCATCGCGATGGGCAACGGCTCACCAGACGTGCGCCGCGCCGCGAACGTGGTCACGCGCGCCAACGACGACGACGGCTTCGCCTACGCCATCGAGCGATTCATCCTGAACGTCTGATCCACGAGGGCGGCCCTTCAGCGCGACTCCAGTACCGGACGCAGCGCCTCGAGCGTGGCCGGGTTGTCGATCGTCGAGGGGACCGGGAGGTCGACGCCGTCGGCGATGGCGCGCATCGACTTGCGCAAGACCTTGCCCGAGCGCGTCTTGGGTAGCGCGGCCACGACGTCGACGCGCCGCAGGCTGGCCACCGCCCCCACCTTCTCACGCACCAGCGCCACCAGCTCGTCGGCGATGGTCGCGGGATCGCGCGTCACCCCCGCCTTCAGCACCGCGAGGCCCCGCGGCACCTGGCCCTTCAGGTCGTCAGCCACACCGATCACCGCGCACTCGGCCACGTCCGGGTGCGACGCGATGATCTCCTCGATCTCGCCGGTCGAGAGACGGTGCCCGGCCACGTTGATCACGTCGTCGACGCGACCCATCACGAAGAGGTACCCATCCTCGTCGAAGTGCCCCCCGTCGCCGGTCAGGTAGTAGCCGGGCGTGTGACTGAGGTAGGCCTCAGTGAACTTGCTGTCGTCCCCCCACACGCGCGAGGTGCACCCCGGCGCTAGCGGCAGTTTGACCATGATCAAGCCCTCGACGCCGGGGCCGACCTCGGTGCCGGCCTCGTCGAAGATACGCACGTCGTAACCGGGCACGGGCACCGTCGGGGAGCCCGGCTTGACCGGCATGGGGTCGAGGCCCACCAGGTTGGCGGCGATGGGCCACCCGGTCTCGGTCTGCCACCAGTGGTCGATCACCGGAACCTTCAGCTGCGAGCTGGCCCACGAGTAGGTCTCGGGGTCGAGGCGCTCGCCGGCGAGGAACAGGTAGGAGAGCGAGGAGAGGTCGTACTGGGCCAGCAGCGATCCGGTCGGATCCTCGCGCTTCACCGCGCGAAAGCCCGTGGGCGCCGTGAAGAAGGTCTTCACGCCGTAGTCGGCGATCACGCGCCAGTAGGCGCCCGCGTCGGGCGTGCCCACGGGCTTTCCCTCGTAGAGCACGGTGGTGCAGCCCGCCAGCAGGGGCGCGTAGACGATGTAGGAGTGCCCGACCACCCAACCCACGTCGGACGCGGCCCAGAAGACCTCGCCGGGCTGGGTGCCGTAGACGTTGGCCATGCTCCAGTGCAGGGCCACCGCGTGGCCGCCGTTGTCGCGCACGACGCCCTTGGGCCGACCAGTCGTGCCCGAGGTGTAGAGCACGTAGAGCGGGTCAGTGGCCGCCACCGGCACGCACGGCATCGCGCGGGCGTGCGCCATGGCCTGGGTCCAGTCCACGTCACGGCCCTCCACCATCGTGGCCTCAGCCTGGGGACGCTGAACGATGACGCAGTGCTCGGGCTTGTGGGCACTCTCCTCGAGCGCCGCGTCGAGGAGCGGCTTGTACTCGATCACGCGCGCCACCTCGATGCCGCACGACGCCGACACGACCACGCGCGGGGTCGCGTCCTGCACGCGCAGCGCCAGCTCGTGCGCGGCGAAACCACCGAACACCACGGAGTGCACCGCCCCGATGCGCGCACACGCCAGCATCGCGATGACCGCCTCGGGGATCATGGGCAGGTAGATCACCACGCGGTCGCCCTTCACCACGCCGAGGTCACTGAGCACCCCGGCGAAGCGCGACACCTGGTCGAGCAACTCCGCGTAGGTGTAGCGCGCCGTCACACCGGTGACCGGGCTGTCGTAGATCAGCGCGACCTGATCGCCCCGGCCCCGCTCGACGTGGCGATCCACCGCGTTGTAGCAGGTATTGAGCTCGCCGCCGGCGAACCACTGGTACAGCGGCGCCGCCGAGCGGTCCAGCACCGTCGCCGGCTCCCGGTACCAGTCGATGCCCCGAGCCGCCTCGCCCCAGAACCCCTCCGGGTCCTCGATGCTGCGCCGCCACACGTCGCGATACGTCTCCCCCATGATCCCCCCTCGGCTCACGCCACTAGACCCCTTTTTATACCTGAACTTTC
>JAJYNX010000024.1 GCA_021786095.1 Actinomycetes bacterium
GGCCGCGGTCTTCGCGCAGCGCGGCCTCGGCGCGACGCTCGACGACGTCGCGGCGGCGGCCGACGTCGGCGTGGCGACGGTGTACCGGCGCTTTCCCGACAAGGAGGCGCTGGTCATGGCGCTCTTCGAGAGCGCCATCGACGAGATCGCGGCCCTGGCAATCACCGCGCGGGGATTCGAGAACTCGTGGGACGCACTCGTGTGGTTCCTCGAGGAGGTCCTCCAGCGCCAGTGCAGCGACCGGGGCCTGCGTGACGTCGTCGTTGGCACGCCCTACGACCGCGACTGGGTGTCCGCGGCCAAGCAACGCCTCGGCGTCGCCGTGGGGGCGCTGCTGGAGCGCGCCCAGCGCGACGGCTACCTGCGTCGTGATGTGGTCGTGGCCGACGTCGCGGTCCTCGAGATGATGATCAGCACACTGGGCAGCGCCGCGGCGTCGGTCGCACCCGACCTCTGGCGTCGTTACCTGGCGCTCGTCCTCGACGGTCTGGCCGCCCCCGGCTCACGTCCGCTCCCCGCGGTACCGGCGGACGAGGTGGTGTTCGCCGCGCTCCGCACTTCCTCGGGGCGCACCCCCGGACGCACGTGAACCCGCGAGACCCGTGACGGGAGCCGTGGAGAGGGGGCGTGAACCGGGGACGAGAGCGGGTCAGCGTGGCCGCAGGCGGACCGTCGATCACGGGGCGATCTCGACGACCACTTTGCCGCGCACGACGTCGAGTTCGTTCGTGCGCAGCGCCGTAACTGCGGCCTGAGCGGTGTCGAGCGAGTAGCGGTGGGTCAGCAGGAACGACGGTTGCCATTGTCGCGCGTTCAGGTGCGCGACAACGTCAGCGAAGGCGTCACGGGTATAGGAGAAGCTGCCCTGGACGATGACGTCATTGTTCACGATGTCGTCGGGTGCGATCTCGACTCCGCTCCCGTGGGGAGGCAGGCCGAGGAGGATCACCGAGCCGCCGCGGGCACAATGCTCAATGGCGGTGTGAACCGACGCGACGGTACCCGCAGCTTCGATGACGAGGTCGAAACGGGTGGCTGGTGCCTCGAGCACGAAGTTGGTCGCGCCGGTACGCTTCGCCAGCGCCCGTTGCGCCTCGCGCCGGCCGATGATCGTCACGTCGGCCGGCGCGAGCGTGGCCGCGAGGTACGCCGCGAGCAGCGCGATCGTCCCGTCTCCGATGACCGCCACACTGAGATTCTCACGAAGGGGAAGACGTGTCAGAGCTCGCCAAACTACGGCCATCGGTTCAGCGAGGACGGCGTCCTCAAGGGCGACCGCATCGTCCAGTTGATGGACGAGTGAGCGCGGAGCGGTGATGAGTTCGGCCATCGCGCCGGGTCGCGTGAACCCGATCTCGTCGTAGGTCGCACAGAGATTCGTAGCGCCTCGTCGGCACGCCGGGCACTCGCCGCACGGGATGATGCCTTCAACAACGACCCGACGTCCGGCAACGCCCACGCCTTCGACGTCGTTGACCAGCTGACCCACCCACTCGTGGCCGAGGACGAGGGGGTAGCGAACGTAGGCGGGATCGATAGAGCCGTCGATGAGTTCCAGGTCCGTACCGCACATCCCTACCAGGAGCGGTCGCACGGCAACCTGGTCGCCGTGCGCCGTCGGCGAGGGCCAGTCTCGCACGTCGGCGTCGCCATGACCGGTGGTGACGAGCGCCTTCATCGCGCGCCACCGGGTCGCGTGCCGCTCAGTGCGGACGTCATCTGGTCGGCGAAACGACGCACGGTCAGGCCGAGTTGGCGAACGTCGCGCAGCGAGACGTCGACCTTGAGGCCCGTCACGCTCATCGCCCCGGCGCAGCGGGCGTGGTGATCGAAGAACGCGGATCCCACGCAGAAGACCCCCTCGGCCTCCTCCTCGTCATCCACGGCGTAGCCTTCCGCGCGCACCCGCTCGAGATCACTCAGCAGGGAGTCCACGTCGGTCAGCGTGCGCGGTGTGTAGCGAGTCATTCCGGCGTCCGCGAGGAGGCTGCGGACGTGGCTCTCGTCGAGGTGAGCGAGGATGGCCTTGCCCGCAGCAGTGGCGTGAGGTTCCTCGCGCTGGCCGAGCGGTGCGTGGAAGCGGATCGATCCCTCACCGTCGATGCGCTCGACGAACACGGGAAAGCCTGACTCGTTGATCGCGAGACGGGCGGTCATCCCGGTGACGCGCGAGAGCTCGCGCAGGGATGGCAGTCCGAGCTCGGCGATCGAGGTCTGCTGTCCCACGAGGTCGCCGAGGCGCAGAAGGTTCAGTCCCAGCACGTAGCGGGGGCCGGGCTCAACGCTGCGCAGCAGTCCCGAGGCCGCGAGCGTGCGGGCCAGAGCCAGTGCCGTGCTCTTGGCGATGCTGAGAGACTCGGCGATCTCGGTCACGCCCAGTCCCTGGGAGCCGTGATTGCCAATCTCGTTGAGGAGGCGCGCCGCACGGGCCACGGACTGAACTTGGTAGCGGCTGTCGTCCACCGTCATCCTATTGTTCGGCATACCAGAACTCTATACGGGAATTTTCGAGCAAGGTGACGAGTGCACTTGACTCGCCAACTCGTATCTGCTTGGATACCTCCTATCAAATCCGAAAGTAGTTCTGTCATACCGAACAGAGTTTCTCGTATCGGCCGGAGGGAGCGGATTGCTCGCGCCACGGCGCAGACTCTGCGCGAGAGCCACGGTGCCCGTCCGCTGCTGATGACCTCAAGCGCGGCGGTGGGCTGGCGAACGGGTGGCCTCTCGGACCCGATTGACCTGACGGCAAACACGGACCCCGTGTGGGTGGTGGACACTGACCACGGCAGCGCCCTCATCACCAGTGAGATCGAAGGGCCCCGTCTGACCCACGACTTTCGGGTGACGGAACGAGGGTGGCAACTCGTCCTGGTCCCCTGGTATGAGGCGGGAGCCGCGTTGGCGGCCGCGTGCGACTTCGCCGCCTGCTCGCCCGAGGAGTTCCTGAGCGATGCGGCGGAAATCGGGTCGAACGTGCGCGCCGATCTCGTCGCCGCCCGCCTCGCCCTGAGTGAGCCGGAGCTCGAAGACCTGCGTGAGCTCGGCGCGCTGGTGGGACGGGCGGTTGGGGACGGTATCGCAGCGTGGCGGCCGGGAGTGAGCACGGACTTCGAGGTGGCGGCGGTCACGAGCGGCTCCCTCGAGGCGGGGGGTGCGAAGGCCGTGTGCTTGATCGTTGGCGGTGACGATCGACTTCGACGCCTTCGCCATCCGCTGGCTGTGGGTGAGGTGTGCCACGACGCGATCATGGTGGTAGTGGTCGCGCGCTGGCGGGGTCTGCACGCCGCCGCGACACGCATCGCTGTACGACGCGCGAGTGACGAGATCGTCGCACTGACGCGCGATCTGGCCGCGGTCAACGACGCGGTTCTGGCAGCGTCGCGCCCCGGGGGGACCTGGGGCGAGGCCGTCGAGGCGCTGGCACGTGGCTACGCCGCTATTGGACGGGCGAACGAGTGGCGCGATCACTTCCAAGGAGGTCCGATCGGATTCGAGCAACGCGAGTTCGAACTCGCACCGGGACAGTCGACGTCGCCCTACTGGTCGCTCGCGCGGAGCGTCCACACCGCAGTCGCGTGGAATCCCAGCGTGCGCGGGGGCGCCAAGATCGAGGACACCTACCTGGTCGGCGAGAGTGGCCTCGAGACTCTGACCGTCACGCCGTCGTGGCCGACGGCGCAGAGTCCGGGTGGTGGTGCGCGTAGTGCCGTGAGAGTGGTGTGATGACGAAAGTGAGGGGCTGACGATGGCAGACGGAAGAGGGAGCCCGCGAGGCACCGCCGCGGTGGAGCGATTCGCCGGAAGATTGGACGACGTGGGGCCGGCGAGCACCGCGCGCTTCCCCGACGGCGCACACTTTCGTATCGAGATTCCGAGTGTGGAGAACCCAACGGCTCTGCGGGCAGTGGTTGAGGAGGCGCGCGCTCGTCACGTGACGGTGCACCGCGCGTCACAGGGGAGCGGCGCTATGCTCCTCACCCGCGCCGACCTCGAGGAGATGGCGCGCATCGGTGCGGACGAGGGGATCGAGGTCAGCCTCTTCGTGGGTCCGCGCGAGGAGTTCGGCGTCGGCGGTGCGGTGCGCAGCCCCGATGGCCTGTTGCTGTCAGGCCGCCTGAGGGGTTGGCACCAGTTGCGGTACGCCGTGGAGGACATCTTGCGGGCCGTGGACGCGGGCATTCGGGGCTTCCTGGTCGCCGATCCCGGGCTGATGGAGATACTGCACGCGATGGTGGAGTCTGCGGAGCTTCCATCGTCGATCGTCTGGAAGGTCTCGGCGGTTCTCGCCCCCTCCAATCCCGTGTCATTTCGCCAACTGGTTGATCTCGGGGGGTCGACGGTGAACGTGCCAAGCGACATCACGCGTCGCGAGCTGGCGGAGTTCCGCTCCCTGTGCGACGCTCCGATCGACCTCTACCTCGAGTCGCCCGACTCCATGGGTGGCGTGGTGCGTGGGCACGAACTCGGTGAAATCGCGGTCGTCGCGGCGCCGCTGTACGCGAAGTTTGGCCTGCGCAACGCTCGCCCCGTGTACCCGGCCGGGGAGCACCTCATGGAAGACGTCGTGGGCAATGTGCGAGAGAAGGTCCGCCGCGCGCAGATCGCCCTGGAGTGGCTCGACCGCTGTGACCTCGATCTGACAATGTCGAAGACGGGAGCCGAGGGGCTCGGAGTACCCCAGGTATGAACCTGCGCAGCGACCACTGGGTGCGGGGTGACGACGAGGTGGCACTTGACAGCCGCGTGGCCCTGCGCATGGGTGGTGCCACCGTCAGCGCCGCGGGCGGGCGGCCGTTTATCGGTCTCGCGAACTCGTCGAGCGACTTGAATCCCTGCAATCAACCGTTGGGCGATCTCGTCGGTCCCCTTCGCGAGGGTATTTCTGAGGCGGGTGGCATTCCCGTCGAGTTTCCGGTCATGAGTCTGGGGGAGGACCTGATCAAGCCCTCCGCCATGTTGTACCGGAACCTGCTCTCCATGGAAATCGAGGAGTCTCTGCGTAGTCAGCCCATTGATGGCGTCGTGGTCCTGGCGGGATGTGACAAGTCAGTTCCCGGAGCCTTGATGGGGGCTTTCAGCACGAATCTCCCGACCCTGCTCGTCGTCGCGGGCCCGCGCCCGGTGGCCACCTTCGAGGGTCGACGGATTGGCACCGGGACCGATCTGTGGCGGATGTGGGACGAGCGCCGCGCGGGGCGGATCTCGGACGAGCGGTGGCACGATCTCGAGGACGTTCTGGCGCGAGGTCGTGGCACGTGCAACACGATGGGCACGGCATCGTCGATGGGGGTGATTGGTGAAATGCTCGGTCTGGCATGGCCCGGCTCGACGTCCATCCCGTCCGGTGATCCTCGCCACCGGGACGTCGCGCGTCAGGTGGGACGCCGAATCGTGGCGCTCGTACGCGAGGGCGCGCGGGCGTCGAGCCAGGTGACGAGTGAGGCTGTGGCGAACGCGCTGGTGGCCCTGAGCGCGGTCGGAGGATCGACGAACGCCGTCGTGCACCTCACGGCGATGGCGCGCCGTCTCGGTCACGACTTGACCCTCGAGGACGTCGATCGAGTGAGTCGCCGTACCCCGGTGCTGGTGGACGTAGAGCCGAGCGGACGTGCGCTGATGGAGGACTTTGATGCGGACGGTGGCGTACCGACGATGCTGCGCGCCCTCGGCGATCGCCTCCACGGCGACGTCGTCCTGGCTGATGGATCCACGGTGGCGCAGGCACAGGCGCGCGCCGTGGCGCCCGGCGGTGTCGTGCGGCGGCTCGACGATCCCCTCGATCCCGATGGTGCCTTCCGGGTGGTACGTGGAAACCTCGCACCCGACGGGGCCTTGGTCAAGCGGTCGGCTGCGACGCCGTCGCTCCTGCGCCACCAGGGTCCCGCGTACGTGATTCGTGGCTATGACGAATTGGCCCGTCGTACCGGTCCCGAGTCGGACTGCCCCGAGGACGCGGTACTGGTCTTCGCCGGTGCGGGCCCCGTCGGGGGACCGGGAATGCCGGAATGGGGGATGGTCCCCATCCCCGAGCCCCTGCTCGCCCGGGGGGTACGAGACATGGTGCGCGTCACCGACGCGCGAATGAGTGGCACGAGTTACGGGACGGTGTTCCTGCACGTCGCCCCCGAGGCGGCGGTCGGCGGAACGCTGGGCCTTGTGCGCGATGGCGACGTCATCACGGTCGACGCTGATGCGGGAGTTCTGCGTGTTGAGTTGTCCGACGAAGAACTGGCCCGTCGACGCGCGGACTGGCCGTTGGCCAAGTTCGAGGAGCGCGGGTACGTCACGTTGTACCAGCGTCACGTTTCCCAGGCACCAGACGGGTGCGACTTCGACTTCTTGGTCCAGCCACGAGGCGTCGCGCCGCAGCTTCGCGAGCCGGTCGTGGGGAGGTCTTGAGGAGTGAGTGCTTCAAGAGAAGGAGAGTTCAAGGTGAACTTCACACTAGGTAAGGGGGGATGACAGTGTCACGAAGAGGAACCAGGAGAGTCGTCGCGTCAGTGGTCTCGTTGATGATCGCGGCGATGGCGTACGGCGTTGCGCCGGCATCAGCGAGCACGAAGGTGACGCTGACGCTGTGGCAGAACTACGGCACCGAACAGAACGCGGTGGCGACCAAGAATCTCATCGCCGCCTTCGAGAAGTTGAATCCGAACATCACGATCAACGACGTCGCTCAACCCGGAACGAACTACTTCCAACTGCTGCAGTCGTCGGCGATCTCGGGCAATGGACCGGACTTGGCCGTCATGTGGACGGGCGTCTACGACCTGCAGTACTCGAGTTTCCTCGTCAATCTGAAGGGTAACGTGCCCGCGGCGGACCTGGCAAGGATGGAGGGACTGCAGTGGGAGGCGCCGAACTTCAACTCCTCCCTTGGCGCGTACGTGATGCCGTTGGAGACGCAGTTCTACATTGGCTTCTACAACAAGAAGTTGTTCAAGGAGGCGGGCATCGCCAAGGTGCCTACGGACTGGTCCCAGTTGTACGCGGACGCCAAGCTGCTCAAGGCCAAGGGGATTCAACCGATGGTCTACGGCAACGGGGGGCAGGCGATTAGCACAGAGTTCTACCCGTGGTACGACATGAGCTACCTCATGATCGGCGCACACTCCCTCGCCAGTTGGAAGGGGCTCTACGACGGGGCTATTCCTTGGACTTCGCCCACCAACGTGGCGCAATTGAAGCGCTGGGCCACGCTGCAAAAGGACGGATACACGAATGCGGACGTGCTGACCAACACGGCGAACATTCAGCAGTTCGAGAAGGGCAAGGCGGCAATGCTAGTGGACGGCACGTGGGACACGGCGCAGTACACGCACGCGATGGGATCCAACGTCGCCGCGTTCGTGCCGCCGTTCTCGACCTCTCCCATCAAGGGCGTGGTCGAGTACCCGGGTGACGGGTTCTCGGTCATGAAGTGGTCTAAGCACAAGGCGGCCGCCTTCAAGTTCCTGGACTTCCTGTCCACGAGACAGGCGGGGGACATCATTAACCGGGCGGGCCTGATTCCCGACATTAAGGGTCTGACGACCTCGAACCCGGTAAATCAAGAGATGCTGAACTTCGTGACCAAGGATCACATGACGCCGTATCCGATGATGGACAACTACATCCAGGTCAACGTGGGTGATGCCGCCGACAAGGTGCTGCCAGCCGTCTTGGCTAACCAGGAGTCACCGTTGGCGGCGTTGCAGAACATGGCGCAGGCCTGGCAGCAGTTGCCGGCGTCGCAGCGCAGCAAGAAGTTCTTCGCAGGTTGAGAGACTTCGCGGTGCGTGTCCCCCGCCTCAGCGAGGCGGGGGACACGCACCGCGAGAGCCGAGAGGAAACGAGTGAGTGTGGTCACCATCAACGGCACGACACCGATACATCGACGAGGACGGCGTCTGTCCCTGCGACGTCGGCGTCAGGTGGCGGGGTTCCTCTTCGCCCTGCCGGCGATCGCCCTCGTGGTCGGGTTCATCGGCGTGCCGATCGGCCAGGCCGTCTACTACTCCTTCACCGAGTGGAACGGCCTCACATCGACGTGGATCGGCGCGTCGGCGTGGACGCAGGCCTTTCACAACTCGAACCTGTGGACGGCGCTGCAGAACAACGCGCTACTGCTTCTTGCCGTGCCCTTCGCCCTGGGCCTCCCGTTGCTGATCGCGATGCTGCTGCACCAACGTGTTGTCGGATGGCGGATCTTTCGCTCGATCTACTTCTTGCCCACGGCGATTTCGTGGGTGGTGCTCGGCCTGGTGGCGGAACGGTTCTTCGCCTACCACGGGACGCTTAACTCCCTCATTCACGCAGTGGGCCTCACCCACGTGAGCACCAACATGCTCGGTTACGAGTCGACCGCGCTGTCCGCGCTCGGCATCACCTTCGTGTTCACGATGATCGGCACAAACACCATGCTCTTTCTTACCGGTCTGGCCACGCTGGACCCCAGCCTCGAGGAGGCAGCTCGCATCGACGGCGCGGGGCGTTGGCGGATCTTTCGTAGCATCACCTTGCCCCACCTCAGCCGGTTCATCCAACTGGCCTTCGTCATGACCGTGATCGCGCTCTTCTCGGCGCTGTTCAGTCTCATTTTCGTCATGACCGGGGGTGGACCGGGTTACGCCACGACCACCATGGAGTTCCTGATCTATCAGACCGGCTTCGATCAAGGTGCCTTCGGCACGGCGGCTCTCTATGGGCTCATCCTTTTCGTGCTGACGGCGATTGTCGGTGTGGTGCAACTTCGCCTGATCGGATCGGAAGAGTGACGACCCTCGCGACCCCCCCTCACGGACCCGAGATCACGCCTCCCGACGCGCCAGAGGATCAGGCACCCGCCCGTGGCGTACGTCGTCGTCGGCTGCGGGTTGGACGCTGGGTCCTCTTCCTCGTCATGGTTCTCATCGCCGTCATCATGTTGTACCCGTTTTGGGTGATGATCGGCACCAGTCTGAAGTCGGAGGCGCAGTTCCTCTCGGGCGGTGGATTCTCGTGGCTGAGTTGGAAGAACCTGACGGCGACGATTCCCGTCGGCCAGGAGGTCTTGAGCTCCACCATCGTCTGCACTGCGTCGATCCTGATCATCTTGGCGGTGGGCCTCCCGGCCGGATTCGCTTTCGCCAAGTTGCGCTTTCGTGCTTCGACTGTCGTCTTCCTCGTCATCGTCAGCGCCATGATGGTGCCACTTCAGGCGATTCTCATGCCGGAGTTCGTCAACGTCACCAAGTTAGGGCTGACGGGGGGATACCTCGGGGCGATCGTCGTCTACGCGGCGCTCGGCACTCCCTTTTCGGTTTTCCTCTTCGCCACGTACTTCCGGGGGGTCCCCGACGAGTTGATTGAGGCGGGGATCGTGGACGGCCTGGGCTACTTCGGTGCTCTGTGGCGCCTGGTGGTCCCGATCGCGATACCCGCGATCGCCACGGTGACCGTCCTGCAGTTCATCCAGATCTGGGACGACTTGCTGGTGGGGCTGCTCTTCATTCAGAACACGTCGGAACGCCCGATCACGGTGGGCCTCGCCGTGCTCGCGGCGGGTCGCACGACGTCGATCCCCGAGCTCATGGCGGGCTCGCTGGTCAGCGCGCTCCCCGCCATGGTGGTCTACCTCGTGTTCCAGCGTTACTTGGTCAAGGGACTGACGATGGGGATCGACCGGTGATGCTCATTGGGGGCACGGGACGAAGGAGCGGCCGACATGGCAGACATTGATTTCGATGGGGTGACCAAGGTCTACGGGGACGGTCCGCCCGCCGTGGACCGGCTGTCGCTGCATATCGACGACGGCGAGTTCATGGTGCTGGTGGGCCCCTCGGGATGTGGCAAGACGACGGCGCTGCGCATGCTCGCCGGCCTCGAGGAGATTTCCTCGGGCACCCTGCGCATTGGTGGCGCCGTCGTCAACAACACGCTGCCCAAGGATCGCGACGTCGCCATGGTCTTTCAGAACTACGCGCTGTATCCGCACATGTCCGTCGCGCAGAACATGGGCTTCGCACTCAAGATCCGGGGGGAGTCGAAGCGAGAGATCGCTCGCAAGGTCGAGGACGCGGCCAGGATCCTGCGTCTGACGGAGTACCTGGAGCGACGGCCCAAGGCCTTGTCGGGCGGTCAGCGCCAGCGCGTTGCGATGGGGAGGGCGATCGTGCGTAGCCCTCAGGCGTTCCTGATGGACGAGCCGCTGTCGAATCTCGACGCCAAGCTGCGCGTAGAGATGCGTTCGGAGATCGCTCGGATTCAGCGCCTGCTTAGCGTCGCGACGGTGTACGTGACCCACGATCAGGTCGAGGCGATGACGATGGGTGACCGCGTCGCGGTCCTTCGGGACGGTCAACTCCAGCAGGTGGCGACGCCTCAGGACATCTACGATCGGCCGGCGAATGAGTTCGTGGCCGGGTTCATGGGCTCGCCGCCGATGAATCTCGTGCCCTGTCAGCTACGCCCGGGCCGCAGCCGCGTGGAGGTCGTCGTGGCCGACCAGTCGATCGAACTACCTCTGGGCTATGCGGATACGCACTCTCTGCCTGAGGCGGGCGCCGATGTCGTCCTCGGGGTGCGTCCGGAAGACGTCCTCATCGCTGACGCGACCGGTGCGAACGTGCTGAAGGTTCGAGTCGAGCGCGTGGAGGCGCTGGGCTCGGAGGCGCTTGTCCACCTCGCGTGGGGCGAGGGAGGGGCGTCGAGCTCGCGGGACGCCCGCTCGCGCTCGTTCATCGCCAAGGTGGGTCCGCGCGTTACATTCGCACCGGGAGACGTGGTGTCGGTGCAGGTGTCACCCGAGCACATCCACTTCTTTGACGCCGGAACGGGTATCAGCCTGCGGGCGGGCGGTCGATGACCAGCCCCGTCGATCCTCACTTGGACCATCGCGTCCTCGCAACCGGCATCGACCACGCGGAGGGAGTCTGCTGGGATCCCGTGCGGGGGTGCCTCTGGGCGGTGGGCGAGGCCGGGCAGGTCTACCGGGTGGAGTTGTCGGGCGAGTCCACGATCACCACGACTATTCCTGGCGCGCAGGGACTTGGCGTAGCGCTGGACGCGGTGGGCCTGCTCTACGTGTGCGATCCCGCGAATCATCGGGTTTGGCGAGTCGACGAGGACGGCAGATACGAGACTTTCGGGGACCCGATTGATTACCCCAACTATCCAGCATTCGGCCCGCGGGGAGAACTATACGTCTCTGACTCAGGGTCCTTTGATAGTGCCACCGGGCGCCTCGTGATGATTGAGCCGGACGGGGCGACCCGCGACATCTCGCCCCGGCCCTTCGCGTTCGCGAACGGGCTGGCGCTCGACGGTAGCACGTTGTGGATCGTCGAGTCGTCGACGCCGGGCGTCAGCGCGCTCGATCTCGACAGCGGCGCACTGGAGCTGGTGATCGAACTCGAGCGGTGCGTCCCCGATGGTCTGGCAGTGGACGGCACCGGAGCACTGCTGATCTCGTGCTACCAACCGAATCAGCTGTGGCGCTGGGACCCTCAAGCAGGTCTGACCTTGCTCGTCGATGACTGGACGGGTGAGTACATCTTGTCGCCGACCAACGTTGCGTTCTACGGCCCCGAACTGGACCGGCTGGCCCTGGCCTCCCTGTGCGGGACCACGCTGACCACCGTTGCCACCCCGTTCCCCGGCCGACTTGTGCAGTACCCCTATATCTCTACCAGTTTCCAGGAGTGATGACGTGCGTGTGACGAGCAGGAATCCCGCGACCGGTGACGAGCACGTGCTCGACATTGACGAGACGACAACCGATGAGGTGGCACGTCTCGGGCGACGTGCCCGTGAGGCGGCACCGGACTTCGCATCGCGTCCCCTGTCGTGGCGTGCGGCATTGCTACGAGCCATGGCTGACGAGCTCGATGGCGCGTCGTCGGACCTGGTCGATCACGCACTGCGAGAGACTGCTCTGGCTCGTGCCCGGCTCGAGGGAGAGTTGCGTCGTACGAGCTTTCAGCTGCGCTTCTTCGCGGAGGTCGTGCTCGAAGGGTCGTTCCTCGAAGCGTCAATCGACCTCGCGCACGATTCGCCGATGGGCCCCCTACCGGACTTGCGTCGGATGAACGTGCCTCTGGGCCCGGTTGGCGTGTTTGGGAGCTCTAACTTCCCCTTTGCCTTCTCGGTGCCCGGAGGCGATACGGCCTCCGCGTTGGCGGCCGGATGTCCCGTGGTGATCAA
>JAJYNX010000033.1 GCA_021786095.1 Actinomycetes bacterium
ACGGGGAGAGGGCCTCGTCATCACCGTCGACGCCGCCGCGCGACAACGTGATGACGCGAGGTCATCAGCGGGAGTGTCTATGCCGTCATCAATTTGTCTGGCTGACAACAATCACCGACGAGGCGGCGGCACTCGTCGCCCGACTGGTGGACCAGCACGGACCACTGCTGTTCCACCAGTCGGGGGGCTGCTGTGACGGCTCAAGTCCCATGTGCTACCCCCGGGACGAGTTTCGCATCGGCCAACGCGACGTCTACCTGGGCGAGGTGGCCGGCACGCCGTTCTACATGGGTGCAGACCAGTTCGAGTACTGGTCGCACACACACCTGTTGGTCGATGTGGTGGCCGGTCGCGGGGGCGGGTTCTCGCTCGAGGCACCCGAGGGTGTGCGCTTCCTGATCCGATCCACGGTCCTCACCGATGACGAGATCGCCGTGCTCGCTCCCGCCGAGGTCGGCGACCACCACTCCGCGTAGTCGCATCCGCCGCCGACCTCCGCGGGTTCCGGCGGCGTCGAAACTCCGCAGCGCGGCCGGACCGCGATGGCGCTACGGCCGGGCGCTTCTCCGACGGGCACGACGCCTTCCACTCGATCGTTCGCTCCCTCGTGGACCACGCGATCAATCCTCGCGTCGACGAGTGGAAGCGCACGAGCATCGTCCCCACCCACGGACTCGTTCCCCGCCTCGCCGCCTACGACCCCTCATACTCGAGTACCGGCCCACGGCCGCGAGGGGCCAGCCACCCTTCGAACTCATCGCCAGTGGAGTGCGGCTGCATAGCTGCGGCCGGCATCACCACGGTGATCAGAGTCCACGCCACCATGGCGACACTCGCCCCGGCCAGGTCGGATCACGAGCTCACACGACACTTCCTCGCTCCCACCAGCACGTGCTGGTCGATCGCCCGGCTGAGACGCACCACCTCATCGAGGTGGTGCGCGGGGGTCCACCGCGTGGTGCATTCGAATCCGAAGTCGCCCGGGAACTCGACGCAGTCCGGGGAAAGAAGGTCGCGGGCAATGCCGTGCGCCACGCCACACGGCAGCCCCGCGGGGCTGCCGTGTGGACGATGTCACCTCGTCAAATATCCCGTGTCACTTCGCACAGGAACTGGCGTCACCTCGTGAAAGATCGAGCCGTCACGTGGTGCACGTACACTCAGCTGCAACCGCTGGTGGATCCACAGCTCGGGCACACGAAGCAGGACCCCGACTGCTGCATGATGTTGCCGCACTGGTAGCACATCGGCGCGTCACGCTGCTCCGGACGGCGCAGGAGCGTCGGCTCGCTGGCCCGCACCGTCGGGGGCTCGAGCAGGTCACCCAACGTCGGCTGCAGGCTCACCCCCACGCTCGGCGTCGTCTGCTCCACGATCTCGGGCAGCGTCGGCTGGAGGCGCTCACTCGTGGAGAGGACGCCCAACTCCTCACGCTCACTCGCGTCGAGGTAGTCGAGCGCCAGCCGGCGAAAGATGTAGTCCACCAGTGACGACGCGATGCGCAGGTCCGGGTCATCGGTCATGCCCGACGGCTCGAACTTCATGTTCACGTACTTGCGCACGTACGTGGCCAGCGGCACGCCGTGCTGCAGCCCGAGGCTGATCGAGACTGAGAAGGCGTCCATGATGCCCGCCAGGGTCGAGCCCTGCTTCGAGACCTTGATGAACACCTCACCGGGGCGGCCGTCCTCGTACTCGCCGACCGTCACGTAGCCCTCGCAGTCGGCCACGCGGAACGAGAACGTCGACGACGTGCGCCGCCGCGGCATCCGCTCGCGCACCGCGCCCACGACCACGTGATTCCCCTCGCGCTTGGCCAGCTCGAGGGCGGTCTCCAACTTGGTGATGCGCGTGTAGAGCTCGGCGGCCACCGAGTCGGTCGCCACGACCGAGGACGATGACATCTCGCCCTCCTTCTTCGCGGTGGACAGCGGCTGACCCACCTTGCAGTTGTCACGGTAGATGGCCACGGCCTTCACACCCAGACGCCACGCGTCCAGGTGCAGGTTCTCCACGTCCTCGATGGTCGCGTCCTCGGGCATGTTCACCGTCTTGGAGATCGCGCCCGAAATGAAGGGCTGCACCGCCCCCATCATCCGCACGTGACCCAGGTAGTGGATGACGTTGTCGCCCATCGAGCACGCGAAGACGCTGAGGTGCTCGGGCCGAAGGGCCGGGGCACCGACGATGGACTTGTGCTCGTCGATGTAGGCGACGATGGCCGCCACCTGGTCGTCGCTGTAGCCGAGGCGACGCAACGCCCGCGGCACCGTCTGGTTGACGATCGACATGTCGCCACCGCCGACCAGCTTCTTGAACTTGACGAGACCCAGGTCGGGCTCGATGCCCGTGGTGTCGCAGTCCATGAGCAGGCCGATGGTGCCGGTCGGCGCCAGCACCGACGCCTGGGCGTTGCGCACCCCGTGGCGCTCGGCGAGCTCGACCGCCTGGTTCCACGCCTCGCGCGCCGCGTCGAGGATCGCCGACGGCGCCCGATCGTCGTCGATCGCGTAGGCCGCGTCACGGTGCATGCGCAGCACGTTCAGCATCGGCTCGGCGTTCTCGGCGTAGCCCTCGTGGGGTCCCATCCGCCCGGCGGTGCGCGCGCTGGTGGCGTAGGCGTGGCCCGTCATCAGCGCGGTGATCGCGGCCGCCCACGCGCGGCCCTCGTCCGAGTCGTACGCCAGGCCCGAGGCCATGAGCAGCGCCCCCAGGTTGGCGTAGCCCAGGCCCAGCTGGCGAAACTTGCGCGAGTTCTCGCCGATCTTCTCGGTCGGGTAGTCGGCGGCGCCCACGATGATCTCCTGGGCCGTGAACAGCACCTCGATGGTGGCCTGGAAGGCCTCGACGTCGAAGCTGGCGTCGTCGCGCAGGTACTGCAGCAGGTTGATGCTCGCGAGGTTGCACGCCGAGTCGTCGATGTGCATGTACTCCGAGCAGGGGTTCGAGCCGTTGATGCGCGCGGTGTTCGGCGAGGTGTGCCAGCGATTGATCGTGGTGTCGAACTGCAGTCCGGGGTCCGCGCACTCCCAGGCGGCCCGCGCGATCTGGCGCCACAGGTCGCGCGCGCGCACCGTGGAGACCACGTAGTCACCGCTGCGCGCCGTCAGCTCCCAGTCGGTGTCGTCCAGCACCGCCTGCATGAACTCGTCAGAGACCCGCACAGAGTTGTTGGCGTTCTGGTACTGGATCGAGTGAATGTCCTTGCCGTCGAGGTCCATGTCGAAGCCCGCGTCGCGCAGCACGCGCGCCTTGCGCTCCTCGTTCGCCTTGCACCACACGAACTCCTCGATGTCGGGGTGGTCGACGTCGAGGATCACCATCTTGGCCGCACGTCGCGTCTTGCCCCCCGACTTGATGGTGCCCGCCGAGGCGTCGGCTCCGCGCATGAACGACACCGGCCCGCTGGCCGTGCCGCCCCCCTCGAGGAGCTCCGCGCTGGCGCGGATCCGCGAGAGGTTCACGCCAGCCCCGGAGCCGCCCTTGAAGATGATCCCCTCCTCGGTGTACCAGTTCAGGATCGAGCGCATCGAGTCCTGCACCGACAGGATGAAGCACGCGCTGCCCTGCTGGGGGACACCGCGCACGCCGATGTTGAACCACACGGGCGAGTTGAAGGCGGCGCGCTGCGTGATGAGCAGATACTTCAGCTCCGCGCGGAAGGTCTCGGCCTCCTCGACGTCGACGAAGTAGTCCGCCTCCTCGCCCCACGTGGTGATCGTGTCCACGATGCGGTCCACCACCTGCTTCAGGCTGGACTCGCGCTCGTCGGTGCCCTGGGTCCCGCGGAAGTACTTCTGGGCGAGAATGTTGGTCGCGTTGAGCGACCACGATGCCGGGACCTCCACGCCGCGCTGCTCGAACGCGATCGATCCGTCACGGAAGTTGGTGATCCGCGCGTCGCGGCGATCCCACACGACGGCGTCGTAGGGGTGCCGGTCGTCGGTGGTGAAGTACCGCCGCAGTCCGATGCCGAGCCGCTGTGGGGCGATTGCCATGATGTTTCCTCTCTCGATGCCGACACGGGTGCCGCTGGTGCCGCGCGATCGAGACTACTCCCCATCGACGCTCAACCACAACATGTTGTGGTTGAGACTCTGCGCGTCACAAGATGCTGTGTCATTACAGCACTGTAATTACATCGCGTCAACACAATTCTAGTCTTTTTCTCCACAACCTCCCCGAGGGCGCACCCCTCGGACGCGCCCCGCGCCGGGGCTGGCTAGCCTCGCCGGGGTGGAGATCGTCCTCGCGCTCGACGCCGGCACGTCCGCCGTTCGCACCCTCGCCTTCGACCGCCGGGCCCGCGTCGTCGACGCCGCGTCTCGGGACCTGCCCGCGTCCTTCCCCCACCCCGGCGAGGTCGAGCAGGACGGCGCCCTGATCGCCTCGCTCGCGGTCGCGACGCTGCGCGAGGTCGCCGGTCGACGCGACCCGGGCGACCGCGTACGGGCCCTGGGCATCACCAACCAGCGCGAGACCACGATCGCCTTCGACCGCGCGACCGGCCGCCCGGGTGGCCCGGCGCTCGTCTGGCAGGACCGGCGCACAGCGCCACTCTGCGAGGCCCTGGAGGCGCACGGACACGGGCCGGCGGTGCGCGCCACCACGGGCCTCGTGCTCGATCCGTACTTCTCAGCCGGCAAGATGCGCTGGATGGCCGACCACGGCTGGCTGGACTCGCTCACGACCCCCGGCCTGGCCACGGTGGACGCCTGGCTGGTCTGGTGGCTCACCGGTGGTCCCGCGGGGGGCACCTGGGCGACCGAGCCCTCCAACGCCTCGCGCACGGCCCTCCTAGACCTCGCGACACGACAGTGGTCGCCAGCGATGACCGATCTCTTCGGCGTACACCGCGCCGCGCTTCCGGATCTGCGCCCCTCGGCCGGCTCCTTCGGAACCGTCAGCGCCTCGGTGGTGCCCGAACTCGCAGGAGTCGAGATCACCGCCGTGCTCGGCGACCAGCAGGCCGCGCTCTTCGGCCAGGCCTGCTTCGAGGTGGGCACCGTCAAGGCCACCTACGGCACGGGGTCCTTCGTGCTGGCCAACGCCGGACCGACCACGGCCGGCGAGCGCCCCGCCGACGTCGACGGACTTCTCACCACCGTGGCCTGGGACCTCGGTGACTGGGGGCCCGTCACCTACGCCCTCGAGGGCTCGGCCTTCGTGGCCGGCGCGGCGGTGCAGTGGTTGCGCGACGACCTGGGTCTGATCGACGCGGCCGACCAGCTCGAGCCACTGGCCCGAGCGGTGAGTGACAACGGGGGGGCGTGCGTGGTGCCCGCCTTCACGGGTCTCGGCTCACCCTTCTGGCGCGCCGGCGCACGGGGCACCATCACCGGCCTCAGCCGCGGTACCAGCCGTGGCCACCTCGCCCGCGCCCTGATCGAAGGGCTGGCCTTCCAGGTGCGCGCCATGACCGACGCCTTCGCCGCGGGGGGCGTGGTGCCGCGCGAGATTCGCGCCGACGGCGGGGCGGCCGCGATGGACCTCCTGCTCGAGTACCAGAGCACCGCGTCGCGACTCCCGGTACGCCGCTCGCGCTCCCTCGAGGCGACCGCGCGCGGGGCCGCCACCCTGGCCGGGCTCGTCGCCGGCGTCTGGGACTCCACTCACGAGCTGGCGGAGCTCTGGGAGGGAGACGCGCCCGTCGTGGGCGACCCGACCGCGAGCGACGCCGCGGCCGTCCAGCGCGCCTACGAGGTGTGGTGTCGGGCCGTGGATCGCGCGTCCGGCGCACCCGCCGAGGACCCGGGAGGACCACCGTGATCGACTACCGCACCCGCGTCATCCACGACGGCCTCGCCTTCGGCGAGGCCCCCCGATGGCACGAGGGGCGCCTCTGGTTCTCCGACTTCTACCGCCACGGCGTCTTCTCCGTGTCCGGCGAGGGAGACGACGAGCGCCGCGAGTTCACCGTGCCCGGTCAACCCTCGGGACTGGGCTGGACCCCCGACGGCGCGCTGCTGGCCGTGTCCATGACCGATCAGCGCCTGGTGCGCCTGGGCCCGGACCCCGACGCGGCCTCCGTCGTCGTCGACCTGAGCCCCTACTGCACGTTCTGGGCCAACGACCTGGTCGTCTCGCACCGGGGCGACGCCTACGTGGGCAACTTCGGGTTCGACCTCGACCAGCGCCTGGCCGAGCGCGGACCCGCCGGACTGATCGATCCCCCACCACCCACCACGACCCTGATCGTCGTGGACCCGGCGGGACGCGTCGCCCAGGTGGTCGACGGCCTGGCCTTCCCCAACGGGGCGGTCATCACCCCCGACGGGTCGACCCTGATCGTCGCCGAGACGATGGCCGCGCGTCTCAGCGCCTTCGCCATCGCCGCCGACGGCACCCTGCACGATCGCCGCGAGTGGGCCGCGCTGCCCCGGGTGGCGCCCGACGGCATCTGCCTCGACGACGAGGGGTGGGTCTGGGTCGCCAACGCGCGCGCCGCCGAGTGCCTGCGCGTGCGCGAGGGCGGGGAGATCGGTGCCCGGGCGACCACCACGCAGACGGCCTACGCGTGCGCCCTGGGCGGGGAGGATCGGCGAACGCTCTACGTCATGAGCGCCCCGTCGAGCAACCGCTTCACGATCGGATCGACCACCCGCGCGACCATCGAGTCGTGCCTCGTCGACGTGCCCGGCGCGGGGCTACCCTGAGACCTTCGCCGCGAGCTCCGGCAGGGCCCGGCGCAGCGATCGAATCGCCTGATGGGTGCGCAGCTCGTTCTCGATCAGTGCGAAGCGCACGTGGGTGTCGCCCCCCTCGCCGAAGCCCACACCCGGGCTCGTGGCGACGTCGGCGCTCTTGATCAGCAGACGAGCGAAGTCCAGCGACCCCATCGCGCGATAGGGCTCGGGTATCGGCGCCCACACGAACATCGACCCGCGCGGCGGCGCCACCGGCCAACCGATGCGACCCAGGCCCTCGATCAACGCGTCGCGTCGGGACTGGTAGATCGAGCGCAGGTGCGCCGGGTACTCGGGCGCCTCGTTCATCGCCACGATCGCCGCGATCTGAACGGGTTGGAAGGTCCCGTAGTCGAGGTAGCTCTTGAGCTTGGTCAGCGCGGCCACGACCGCCGCGTTGCCGACGAGGAATCCGACGCGCCAGCCGGCCATCGAGAAGGACTTCGTGAGCGTGTAGAGCTCCACGCAGCAGTCCTTGGCCCCGGGTACCTGAAGGATCGACGGAGGCTGATAGCCGTCGAAGCCCAGGTCGGCGTAGGCGAAGTCGTGGCAGACGATCATGTCGCGCTCGCGCGCGAAGCCGACCAGCTGCTCCATGAACGCGAGGTCCACGCAGGCGCTGGTGGGATTGTGGGGGAACGAGCAGATCAGGACCCGAGGCTTGACCGTCGCCTCGTTCCACCGCTCGACGAGCCGGGCGAAGAAGGTGGCGCCGGGCGCCGGGTCCTCACCCGGGTCGGTGACGTCCACCGTCAGCACCTGGGCCCCGGCGAAGCCCGGACTGGCCAAGTGGATCGGGTAGCTGGGCGTGGGCACCAGAGCCGTGTCGCCGGGACCCAGTAGCACCCACATGAGGTGCGTCAGGCCCTCCTTCGCGCCGATGGTGGTGATGACCTCGGTCTCGGGGTCCAACTCGACGCCGAAGACGTCGCGGTAGCGTGCGGCCATGGCCGCGCGGAGATTCGGGATGCCGCGACTCGCGCTGTAGCGGTGGTTGCGCGGGTTGTGTGCGGCCTCCGAGAGCTTCTCCACCGCCACGTCGGGGCTCGGCAGGTCCGGGTTGCCGAACCCGAAGTCCACGACGTCGCGACCCGCCGCGCGGGCCTCGGCCTTGAGGCCGTTGATCGTGGCGAAGACGTAGGGCGGCAGGCCGTTGATACGACGAAACTCCATCACGGAAAATTAGTCACTTCGTGCCCCCGGCGCCACTCGGCCAGCGCGTCGAGGCGCACGTGCGGGCTCAGCACCGCCCAGGTCGCCCCCGCCACCTCCAGCGCGTCGAGCAGTGCGCGCAGGTCGCTCGGGACCGGACCCGCCCAGCACACCGGCCCGTCGCGGGCGAGTTCGCGCACCTCGTCGGGCGACGCGTTCCACACGTTCAGTTGCGCGCCGACCTCGCGGGCCAGCGCGTTGGTCGCGCTCGAGCCCGCGCCGATCCACACCTCCATCGACCCGGCCAGTGCGCGAGCGCTCTCGGCCATCAGCGCACGACGCTCCTGAGCCGAACGCGCCACGATCCCGTAGGCCTCGTTCTCGGCGGCACTCAACCGGTCGCCGGTGCCCAGCGCGGCCACCACCCGACCCGGTGCGATCGCCGCCAGCGTCGAGAACTCCTGCACCAGCTGCGCGGTCCCCACGACGCCCACCCGCGCCACGAGGGGACCCACCACGAGGCGAGTCGAGGCACTGGCGACGGCGGCGAGCAGCGGGAACGGAGCCAGCGCCGGCCGCTGGGGCGACCCCATCGGCCAGAGGTGGTCGTAGGCGAAGACGCCGTCCAGCCCCCGGGCATCCGCCTCCGCGGCCACCGCCAGCGCGTGCGACGCGCCCACCTCGAAGCTGGGCAGCAGGACGCCGAGTTTCACGCCCGAGCCCCGCGCGGCGCCAGATCGACGAGCGCGTCCGCGCCAGCGACCCCGTTGGTCACGCCAGGTGCTCCGCGCGCGCCTTCAGTTCACGCAGTGCCTCGGCCTGAATCCGGTGGGCGGCGCGCTCGCGAACGAACCCCGGAATCGGTACGCGCAGATCGACGGTCAGGTCGTAGGTCACGAGCGTCGAGGCGCCACGATCGTCGAGGTGATACGCGCCCTCCATCGACTCCGTGAGATCACCCTCGACCTGGGTCCAGGTCAACACCTCGGGCGACCTCGCGTAGTCGTAGCGCAGAGCGTAGGTCGTGGACCGACCGAAGGCCGCCGCGCGAAACGCCACCTCGAGCGCGCGGCCGTCGGCGTCGCGCTCGCGCACCTCCACGGACTTGAGCTCGTTCACCCACTGCTCGTAGCTCTCGAAGTCGGTGACCACGCCGTACACCACCTCCGCAGGGGCCCCCACCAAGATCGTCTCCGTCGCGTGCTGTGCCACCGCTCCTCCTTCGGTCCACCTTACGACGCGGACTCGCGCGTCCCTACTCCGTCGTAGGGGGCGAGCCCCTCACCCAGTTGCCGAGCCAACTCGTCCCAGCGAAAACTCGCCTCGGCCACCTCGCGCGCCCGCGCGCCGTAGGCGGCCCGTTGGTCGCCGTCGCGCAACAGCGAGGTCATGGCGGCGGCGAGATCGCGCACGCGCCGGGGGTGGTCCACCACGAGCCCGGTCTCGCCGTCGCGCACCGCCTCGTGACTGCCCCCGGAACGACCGGCGATCGCCGCGACGCCGGCGGCAGCGGCCTCGACGAACACGATGCCGAAGCCCTCCTGCTCCAAGCCCGCCCAGCGGCTACGACAGTCCATGACCATCAGGTCACTCGCGGCCAGCCACGCGGGCAGGACGTCGTCGGGCACTCGTCCGAGGAAGGTCACCGGGGCCGACGTCGATCGCGCCAGGCGCTCGAGGCGCGCGCGATCACGCCCGGCTCCCCCGATGGCCACGGTGAGGTCACCGACGTGACGAGCGACCTCGGCGCTCGCGCGGATCAGGGTGTCCATGCCCTTGCGCGGCACGAGACGCGAGTACGAGCTGACGAGAGGACCCCGCTCCGAGAGGCCGAGCTCTCGTCGAACCTCGAGCCGTCGGTCCTCGGGGAGCGGATGGAACCGGTCCACGTCCACCCCCGGGGCGACGCGCACCACCGGGCACATCGCGTCGCCGGCGTTGCGCCGCGCCTCCGCCTCGGGGTAGCCGCCCGCGCACACCGCCACTCGCGCGTGACGCAGCACCGCGCGCAGCGACGAGGCCACCACCGGCAGTCGCCCAGGCACCGTGACCTCCGCGCCGTGCAGCACGACGCCGTACGGTCGCGACAGCGTCGGCCCGAGCAGGCCGAGGGGCCACGCGGGGTCCAGGAGCACCAGGTCCGGCTGATGACGCGCGATCGCCGCCTCGATCGCCGCACGAGCCCGCCAGGTCGGGGCGAAGAGGGTCGCCGCGTCCACCCGCTCGATCACCATCGGGCTCGAGCGATCGAACGCCTCGGCGTCGGGGTGCGAGCGAGCCGTGAGGACGACCGCCCGACCCGGCTCCAGCCGGCGCCAGAGTTCGTAGAGGTAGACCTGAATTCCCCCGGTCTTCGGCGGGAAGTCGTTGGTCACCAGGAGATGGCCGGCCACCCGACCACGTTACCGGCTGGGCGAAGGTGACCGCGACGCGCCGGCTCGGTAGCGCAGTGCGGGGACGAGACCCTCGTCGCTGAGCCAACGCACGACGTCCGCGTCGTGACCCTCGAGCGCGAGCTCTCCCGGCGGACCGCCGATCACGAAGCTGACCAGACAGTCCTGGCAATCGGGTGTGGCACGGCGCACGCAGTGCGTGCAACTAATCGAAACCTCGATGGGGTGGTGCATGGTCACCTCTTTTGTCCTATGGCGTCACGCCACACTGCCGCGACCCTGTGACACACCTACTAGTTAGGTCCCCGATAGGACTCATCGCGACGCAATGAACGAGCCCACCTCTCGGGCGACCTGCTCTGACGCGAACACCACCCCCTCGCTCACCACCCGCGACGCGACGGGGTCCACCAGGACGTAGAAGGGGGCTGATCGGATGTCCAGTGCCGACCACAGCGACGGCGTCACGACGATGTCGCGCGGCGCGGCACGCCACGCCTCCGAGGTGAACTCGGACGCGCTGATGACCAGCACCGCAAGGGTCTCGAACACCCCCGCGGGGGACGAGAACACGAAGTCGCGGCAGCCGTCGCACGATTCCTTGACCGCTACCACGAGGGTCAGTGCGTCGAAAGTCCCGCGCACCGGGCGACCACGAACGGTGCCCTCATACCCGGCGGGCGCCGGCCGCTCGCGGAGAGGATCAAAGGACCCCGGACGCACGGGTTACGCCGTTTCGGCGATCTCCTCAACGTCACGGCCGTGTCCGCACCAGCGACAGGTGACTGACTCTACGGTGGTGGCCACGACGTCGGCCTCCTCGACCGTCAAGTCGCCGCCGACGGTGAAATGGTAGAACGACCGAACCGTCGTCGTCTCCACGACATCGAAACGGGTCAGGTTGCCGCACGCGGCGCAGCGATAGCGAGTAGTCACGCCCCCACGGTACCGGCTCCGGTTGGCGAGCGTGCGCGGCGTCGTCACTCGCTCGGATCGATCCAGTACGGAGTCGGTGGCGTGACGCCCGCGTCGAACACCGTGTCCAGCGGATACGACCCGTGGCGCAGGTCCGCGCGCTCACGGTCGATCACACGGCACAACGCCTTGGGGTGGCGAACTCGTCCAACGTGGACCGCCCCCGTCGACAACTCGAGGACCACCGATCCGCGCCGCATCAGACGCTCGAGAACTCGCTGCTCCGTACGCGTCGCCACCACGTCGCGAAGGTCGTAGGCCACGGAGGAGTGGTGCACCACCCCACCCTCGACGACCACTTGGGCGGAGGTGACGTGCACCTTGTGCGAACGCCATCGCCACACGCGCGTCGCGACGACCACGAGACACGGACCAACGAGGAGCAGCGCGAGCAGCGCGTGGTGCGTCCGCGCGACGCCGAGGTAGTGCGACGCGAGCTGGACCGCCACCACCGCCGCGACCGCGACCATCGTCGGGCCCAGCACACCGCGAGCGACCGGCGTCACCGATATGACGTGGCGCTCGCCGTCGCCCAGTGTCAGTCGTCGTCCCATCCACCCAGCGTAAGGACCCACGCGTGCGCAGCGGTGACATTCCCACCATCTGGAGGGGTGCGACGGCGATACCGAGCGCCCGACACGACGGCGGGGTCGTCAGGCGTTGCGCAACTGGCGTGCAACCGACGTGAGGTACGCGCGCAACTCCTCGAGGCGCTCGGTGCTCACGCGATCACGCACCGTGTCCAGCGCGACGTCCATGGCCGCGATCCACGCGTCGCGCGCCGCCGGCGTGATCGCGAACGGGACGTGGCGCAGTCGCAGCCGCGGATGGCCTCTCTCGTGGCTATAGGTGGGCGGACCTCCCCAGTACT